>DATGPR010000030.1:0-5010 GCA_035304725.1 Arenimonas sp. | reverse complement strand
CACGCCGGCCAGGCGCAGGTGTTCCGGCGGCGGCTCGTCGAGGGAGAACTCGGGATCGGACAAGGCGCGCTCGCAGAGCTGCCTCGCCTGGCGGTCGAGGAAATCCAGGCGCACTTCCAGCGGCTCGTCCTCGGGCAGGCCGCGCTCGCCCAGGCCATCCAGGCGCGCGCGCAGGCCCTCGGCCAGCACCATCCTGGCCGGATCGCGGGCCCAGCGCATCAGGCGCTCGAGTTCGATGACCGATGGCCCCGCGGGCGGCGGCGGCAGTTCCGGCCACAGCAGCGTCGGCCGGTCGGCCTCGCCGCCGACCATGGCGGCGAACTCCCGCGAGAACGTGCGGCGGGCCGGATCGGCGCCGAAGCAGGCCTCGTCGAAGGGCTGCAGCGGGTGCGTGACCTGCCAGGCCGGCGAGGGTTCCGCCTCCGGCTCCAGCGGGTCCTGCCAGTCCGACCTCGGCAGCGCCGCCATCAGCTCTGCCAGCGGCGCGGCGGGGTTGCGCGCGCTGCCATCCTTCGCGTCGAAGGCGACGTAGCTCAGGTGCAGGCGGTCGCGCGCCGACATCACCGTTTCCAGGAACAGGTAGCGGTCATCGCTGCGCACGTCGCGGTCGCCGAGGCGGCGCAGGCCGGGGCGGCCGATCGGATCCAGGCCGGCATCGCTGTCCCGACGCGGGTACTCGCCTTCGTTGAGGCCCAGCACCGCCACTACCCGGAAGGGAATGGCCCGCTGCGGCACCATGCCGCAGACGGTGACGCCGCCGGCGAGGAAGCGCTGGCGTTCCGGCACCGCCGCCATCGCCTCTTCCAGGTACTGGCGGACGACGGGGAAGCCGATCTCCGGATCCAGCCCGGCCTCGCCCGGCTCGCTGGCCAGGCGGCGCAGCAGGCCGCGCAGTTCGTCCATGGCCTCGCGCGAGGACGGGTCTTCCGGATCGGGCTGGAACAGCGCCTCCAGCGTCGCTTCCAGGCGCTGCGCCCAGGCGCTTGCCTTGCGCGGCGCGGCGGCATCGGCGCGCAGCTGCGCCAGCTGCTGCAGCAAATGATCGAGCGCGCCCAGCACCGCTCCGACGTTGCCGATGCCGGGCACCGGCGCGATACGGTCGGCGCCGACCTGCAGCACCGCCTCCGGCGCCTGTTCGCCGTGCACGTGGCTGGCCAGCAGGCGGTCCATGGCCCAGGCCAGCGTGTGCTCCGGCGTGTCCGGCACGCCCTGAGCGGCGCGCGTGGCCGGGTCCAGGCCCCAGGCAGCGCGGGCCCGGGCCAGGGCGTTCTCCAGCAGCGCCAGCCCGTCCTCGTCCAGGCCCAAGCGACGGGCCACGTCGGGCTGGGCGACGAAGTCCATCAGATCGGTGGCGGTGGCGCGCGAGCCCGGCAGCGCCAGCAGCTGGCGGAAGGCGTTGAACAGCGGTCGCGCCCGCGCCACCGGCACGTCGGCCAGGTGATAGGGCAGCGGCGCCTCCGGATCGCCGGGCGCGCCGAATACCGCCGGCAGCAGAGGCAGGTAGTCGGCGATGTTCGGCGCCATCACCACCATGTCCTGCGGCTCGATCGTCGGGTCGTCGCGGCGGGCCAGCAACAGGGCGTCACGCAGGGCTTCCAGTTCGCGCAGGCGGGTGTGGCAGCGGTGCACGCGCAGGGAGGCATCGGCGCGGCGCTCCTCCTGCGTGCGCCCGTCTCCGGACAACAGCGCGGGCTCGAGGCGGCGGATGCTTTCCTGCAGTCGCTCGAGCAGGTCCTTCGGCGGCTCGTCGTGATCGCGCTCGTCGCGGAAGTGGCGCAGGTCGAGCCTGGCGTCCAGCGACTGCATCTGCAGCATGAAGTGCTGGCCGAGCCGACCCCAGGCGGCCAGCAGCGGGTGGTGCTGCTGGAGGAATACGGTTTCGGCCTCGCTGCCGTAGGGCGCTTCCGCCAGCGCCCGCAGGCGCGCGCGGTCGGACACCAGGCCACCCCAGTACTCGCGGCAGGGATCGGGCAGGTAGAAGACCACCGGCCGATGCACCGCCAGCGCCTGCAGCACCGCCAGCTCGGCCGGGGCCAGGTGGCTGAGACCGAACACGTGCAGCGGGTCGCTGGCGGCGAGGCGGAGCTTGTCGCCGCGCAGTCGGCGGGCCAGCTCGGCCAGACGCTCGCCTCGGTGCGGCTCCTGGACCTGCCTGCCCAGCGCCTGCCACAGCGCCGGATGGAACCCGGCCTCGCCGAAGGCCGCCCTGCCCCGCGCCCACTCCGCCAGCCAGTCTGGGCGATAGGCCATGTACCGGCTGTAGATGCGCGCCAGCCGGTCGGCCAGCTGGAAACGCCGGCGCTCGCTGTCGGGGCCGGCCAGGCTTTCGCGCAGGGACGGGTCGGGCGGCTCGGCCAGCAGCTCGAACAGGCGCCAGCGCAGCTGCGGCCGCCGCCAGGCTGCCGGCGAGGTGGCTTCCTGGCCCAGCACCTCGACGGCCAGACGGTCGAGGAAGGTGCTGGGCAGCAGGATGTCGACGTTGGCGACGATGCCTTCGCCGCCGCGATGCCTGGCCAACGCGCCCGACAGCCAATGCCGCATGCCCGGGTGGGCGGCGATCACCGTCTGTGGTGTCAGCAGGCCATCCGGCCGCTGCTCGCCCAGCAGGTAGTCGAGCGGCTGCAGCAGGGCTTCCAGGCGGCTGGCCCGGAATACCGTGATCCCCTCGCTGGCGCGTTGCCGCCAATCCCCGTTCATCCCGCACAGCCTAGCCGATCGGTCGGGCCAGGCTAAGCAGGTCCCGTCTCACCGCATGCGATCGGCAGGGGCGCGTCAGTCGGCCCGGCGATAGGGATCGTCCTGCTGCCACTCCAGCTGCCGCAGCAGCGCCTCCCAGTCGGCCTGGCTGATGCCCGGAGCGGGCGGAGGCGTCACGTCGTCGAGGCCGGCGGCGACGGCGCGGGTCAGGCTCGGGTCCAGTTCACGCATGGTGGTTCTCCTTTCATCGGGTGGAGAGGCCAGCATGGCGGCGGCTGATCCGGCGCATGGATAGGAAGAGCGTCGACCGGCCGCTGGGACGGCGAAACGCCGGAGCCGGGGCGAATTCCGGCAGCGGTGTCAGCCCGGCGCTACAATTGCCGCCCCGCCCGTCGGCCCGCCCCATGGACATCTTCAAGACCTTCACCCTGGAAGCCGCGCACCGGCTGCCGAACGTGCCGCCCGGGCACAAGTGCGCCCGCCTGCACGGGCACAGCTTCCGGGTCGAGCTGCATGTCAGCGGCGAGATCGGTGCCGAGACCGGCTGGGTGATGGACTTCGCCGACATCAAGACGGCGTTCCGGCCGCTGTACGAGCAGCTCGACCACCACTACCTCAACGACATCCCCGGCCTGGAGAACCCGACCAGCGAGCGCCTGGCCGAGTGGATCTGGCAGCGGCTCAAGCCCTCGCTGCCACTGCTGAGCGCGGTGGTGGTGCACGAGACCTGCACCTCCGGCTGCCGCTACACCGGGCCGGGCTGATCCGTCAGCGGCCGCACCAGGGCGCGCAGGCTGGCGCGCACCTGCTCCAGGTCCAGGCCCGGGTCGCGCACGCAGCGCAGGATGACGCCATCCAGCAGGCAGCGGGCCAGCAGGGTGTGCTGACGCAGCGCTTCCGCCGACAGGGTGACACCGGCCGTGCGGGCCTCGCGTTCGATCACCTGCGCCATGTCGTCGCTGGTTTCCTCTTCCTGGGCGCTGACCAGGGCGGCGATGGCCGGGTCGCGGCAGGCCTCGGCCGTGACTTCCAGGAACAGGGCGGGGTCGAAGGCGCCAGGGCGGCCGCCTGAGGTGCGCCAGTCGCGCATCTTGTCGACGATGCGTTCGAGCAGCTCCAGCCGGCTGCCGACCTCGGCCATGGCCCGCATCCGCACCTCGCGCTGTTCGCCGGTGATGGCGCGGATGATCTCGGCCTTGCTGGCGAAGTAGCGGTAGATCAGGCCGGCGCTCATGCCGGCCTGCTCGCCGATCCGGGCCATGCTGGCGCCGTGGAAGCCCGCCTCGGAGAAACACTTGCGGGCGGCCTCGAGAATCCGGGCGCGCTGCGCCTGCGCGCGCGCCCGGGACTTCTCGCTGCCGCCGGCAGGCATCGGGCTCATGTCCGCTTCGCGAACAGGCGTCGGACGACGACGAAGAACAGCGGCACGAAGAAGATGCCGAGGAAGGTGCCGGTCACCATGCCGCCGATCACGCCGGTACCGATGGCGCGCTGGGCGCCGGAACCGGCGCCGGTGGCGGTGGCCAGCGGCAGCACGCCGAAGCCGAAGGCGATCGAGGTCATCAGGATCGGGCGCAGGCGGTCGCGGACGGCGGCCAGCGTGCCCTCGATCAGGTCCATGCCGCGTTCGACGTTGGCCTTGGCGAACTCGATGATCAGCACCGCGTTCTTCGAAGACAGGCCGACCGTGGTCAGCATGCCGACCTGGAAGTACACGTCGCGCTCCATGCCGCGCAGCCAGGTGAACAGCACACAGCCGAGGATGCCCAGCGGCGCCACCAGCAGCACCGAGGTCGGGATCGTCCAGCTCTCGTACAGGGCCGCCAGGCAGAGGAACACGATCAGCACCGACAGCGTGTACAGCATCGGCGTCTGCGAGCTGGCCACGCGCTCCTGGAAGGAGGCGCCGGACCACTCGATGCCGAAGCCCTCCGGCAGCTGCGCCGCCAGCCGCTCCATCTCCTCCATCGCCTCGCCCGAGCTGACGCCCGGGGCCGGCATGCCGGTGATGTTGATGGCGGGCACGCCGTTGTAGCGCTCCAGCCGCGGCGAGCCGTACTCCCAGCGGGTGGTGGCGAAGGCGCTGAACGGCACCATCTCGCCGGCGTTGTTGCGCACGTACCACTGGCCGAAGTCCTCGGGGACCATGCGATACGGCGCGTCGGCCTGCACGTAGACGCGCTTGACGCGGCCGCGGTCGATGAAGTCATCGATGTAGCGGCCACCCCAGGCCAGCGACAGGGTGTTGTTGATCTCGGCGATGGATACGCCGAGGGCGGCGGCACGCTCGGTGTCCACCACCACGCGCAGCTG
>DATGPR010000029.1:0-2418 GCA_035304725.1 Arenimonas sp. | reverse complement strand
CCCTGGAACTACCCCATCCAGCTGCTGCTGATCCCGCTGGCCGATGCCATCGCCGCCGGCAACCACGTGATGGCCAAGCCCTCGGAGTTCGCGCCGCGCACCGCCGAGGTGCTGGCCAAGGTGGTGTCCGAAAGCTTCCCGTCCGACCGGGTGATCCTGGTGCAGGGCGATGCCGAACTCGGTGCCGCCTTCAGCCGGCTGCCCTTCGACCACCTGTTGTTCACCGGTTCGACCGCGGTCGGCCGCAAGGTGATGGCGGCGGCCGCGCCCAACCTGACGCCGGTGACGCTGGAGCTGGGCGGCAAGTCGCCGGCGCTGGTGGCGCCGGGCTATGACCTGCGCCATGCCGCCGCACGCATCGCCGTCGGCAAGTGCTTCAACGCCGGCCAGACCTGCGTGGCGCCGGACTATGTGCTGGTGCCGCGGGCGCAGCGCGACGAGTTCGCCCGCCTGCTGCTTTCCGAGCTGCGCCGCCTCTACCCGGGCCTGAGCGGCAACCCGGACTACACCGCCATCGTCAATGCCCGCCAGGCCGCGCGCCTGCGCGACATGCTGGACGAGGCGCGCGACCACGGCGTCACCGTGCTGCAGTACCGGCCGGACCAGGAACCGCCGCCGCCGGGCATCGAGGTGTTCCCGCCGACCCTGCTGCTGGATCCGCCGGAGCACCTGCGGGTGATGCGCGAGGAGATCTTCGGTCCGCTGCTGCCGATCAAGGGCTACGACAGCCACGACGAGGCCATCGCCTACATCCTCGACCGCGACCGGCCGCTGGCCTTCTATCCCTTCGACCGCGACCGGCGCCGGCTGCAGCGCAGCCTGGAGGCAGTGGTGGCCGGCAGTGTCTGCGTCAATGACACCCTGATCCAGTTCGGCCAGGACGAGCTGCCGATCGGCGGCGTCGGCGCCAGCGGCATGGGCCGCTACCACGGCGAGGCCGGCTTCCTCACCTTCAGCCATATGCAACCGGTGATGCGGCAGTCGCGCCTGAACGGCATCGGCCTGTTCGACCCGCCCTACGGCCGGGTTGCCGATTTCCTGCTGCGATGGCTGATGCGCTGAACGGACCGTTCCTCCCGTTGAACCGGCGGCCCGCCGCCGCCATCTGGACCCCATGGACAAGACCAATCCGCTGCTCGACCAGGGCGACCTGCCCGCTTTCTCCGCCATCCGCCCCGACCATGTGAACCCGGCCCTGGACCAGGTGCTGGCCGACTACCGCGCCGAGGTGGAACGGCTGGTGGCCGATCCCGGTGCCCGCGACTTCGCCCGCCTGATGGCACCGCTGGAACATTGGGAGGAACGCGTCGGCCGCGTGTTCTCGCCGGTCTCGCACCTGCACGGGGTGAAGGATTCGCCGGAACTGCGCGAGGCCTATGGCACCGCCATCGAGAAGCTCACCGAGCATTCCACCGAGCTGGGCCAGCATCGTGGCCTCTACGAGGCGGTGAAGGCGCTGCGCGAATCGCCGGACTTTGAAACGCTCGACCGCGCCCGCCGCACCCTGGTGGAAGACAGCCTGCGCGGCTTCCGCCTCAGCGGCGTCGCCCTGGAGGAGCCGGAGCGCTCGCGCTTCAAGGCCATCCAGGCCGAGCTGAGCAAGCTGGAAACCGGCTTCGAGGAGGCCGTGCTCGACGCCACCGATGCCTGGACCCGGCCGCTGGCGGAAGCGGAGCTGGCCGGCCTGCCGGAGTCGGCGCGCGAGATGCTGCGCGGCCAGGCCAGGGACAAGGGCCAGGACGGCTGGCTGGCCACGCTCAAGGGCCCGGTGGTGCAGGCGCTGCTGATGTACGCCGATACCCGCGCCCTGCGCGAGGATATCTACCGCGCCTACAACACCCGGGCTTCCGACCAGGGCCCGCATGCGGGGCAGTTCGACAACAGCGAGCGCATCGCCCGCATCCTGGCGCTGCGGCACGAAGCGGCGCAGCTGCTGGGCTTCCCCAGCAAGGCGCACCTGTCGCTGGCCGACAAGATGGCCGGCACGCCGGAACGCGTGCTGGACTTCCTGCGCGGCCTGGCGGCGCGCGCAAGGCCGGTGGCCGAGCGCGAGCTGGCGGAGTTGCGCGAGTTCGCCCGCGTGGAGCTGGGCCTGGACGACCTGCAGCCCTGGGACGTGTCCTGGGCTTCGGAGAAGCTGCGCCAGCGCCGATTCGACTTCAGCGAGGAGCAGCTCAAGCCCTGGTTCCCGCTGCCGGAGGTGATGCGCGGCCTGTTCACCGTCGCCGAGCGGGTGTTCGGCGTGCGCCTGGTCGAGCGCAGCGGCGTGGATACCTGGCATCCGGACGTGCACTACTTCGACGTGCTCGATGCCGACGGCACGGTGCGCGCCGGCGTCTACCTCGACCACTACGCCCGCGCCGGCAAGCGCGGCGGCGCCTGGATGGACGTCTGCCGCTCGCGCCTGCGCGACGGCGA
>DATGPR010000028.1:0-6274 GCA_035304725.1 Arenimonas sp. | reverse complement strand
CGTGGCCCGGCAGGAGCGCCTGCTCGGCCTGGCCCTGGCCGGCCGGCCGCGCGGCATGCGCGACGTCGCCCACCAGATCGCCGACCAGATCTACGAAAAGATCCTCGGCGTGCGCGGCGCCTTCTGGACCCGCATCGCCTACGTCACCGCCAGCGGCGTCGGCGACAACATCCAGTACTCGCTGATGATCGCCGACTCCGACGGCTACAATCCGCAGACCGTGGTGCGCTCGCGCGAGCCGCTGCTGTCGCCGGCCTGGAGCCCGGACGGCCGCCGCCTGGCCTATGTCAGCTTCGAGCGCGGCAACTCCACCATCTACATCCAGGAGATCGCCACCGGCGCCCGCGAGGTGGTGGCGGCCTTCCGCGGCATCAACGGCGCGCCGGCCTTCAGCCCGGACGGCAACCGCCTGGCCCTCACCCTGTCGCGGACCGGCAACCCGGAAATCTACGTGATGGACCTGGCCAGCAAGTCCCTGACCCAGCTGACCAACCACTACAGCATCGATACCGAACCCGTCTGGACCCCGGACGGGCAGAGCCTGATCTTTACCTCCGACCGCTCCGGCCGCCCGAACCTCTACCAGGTGCCGGCCAGCGGCGGCGACGCGACCCGCCTGACCTTCGAGGGCGACTCCAACGCAAAGGCCAGTATTTCCTTTGACGGCAAGAAGATAGCTATGGCACAGGGCCGTGGAAACGTTTATCGTATTGCCGTTCTCGACCGCAGCTTCGGTGGAGCTGGCCGCTGGCAGACGCTGTCGCCGGGCAACCTGGACGAGTCGCCCAGCTTCGCCCCGAACGCCAGCATGCTGCTCTACGCCACCAAGGAAGGCGGCCGCGGTGTGCTCTACGCCGTATCGGCGGACGGGCGCGTGCGACAGAGGTTGGTTTTGGCCGATGGTGACGTCCGGGAGCCCGCCTGGTCACCGTATCGGCAGAGATAACTAGGACGGGCCATCCACAAGACTAACCAGCAACACCCCACTGCATCCGAAGAGGTTTCCGCCATGAACAATACCGCCCGCGTGCTGCTCGCCGCCTCGGTCGCCCTGGCCCTGGCCGCGTGCTCGAAGCAGGTCAAGGAAGACACCACGCCCGAGCCGACCCAGCCGGTCGAGACCGCTCCGGTTTCCGACGGCCGCTACACCCCGGCCGACCTGGACACCGACAGCTGCCTGCGTCAGCGCACCGTCTACTTCGATTTCGACCAGGACGTCGTCCGTCCGGAGTTCCAGGCCATCATGGCCTGCCACGCCAAGTACCTGGGTGACCGCCCGGGCGCCCGCGTGACCCTCGAGGGCAATGCCGACGAGCGCGGCACCCGCGAGTACAACCTGGGCCTCGGCGAGCGTCGCGGCAACGCCGTCTCCGGCGCGCTGCAGGGCGCTGGCGGCTCGGCCGGCCAGATCACCGTCGTTTCCTACGGCGAGGAGCGTCCGGTCTGCACCGAGTCGAACGAGAGCTGCTGGCAGCGCAACCGTCGCGTCGAGATCGTGTACACCGTCCGCTGAGACGATGGCACTTCGACGCATCGCCTGTTGCGTGACCGTGGTGGCGGCCCTCGCGGCCGCCACCCCGGCCTTCGGCCAGCGCCTCAGCCTGGCCGAGCGGGTCACGCTGATCGAGAACCAGCTCAATGCGCAGAACCAGGGCGCCGGCCAGGCCAACCTGGAACTGCAGAACCGCGTCGTGCAGCTGACCGCCGAAGTGCAGGCGCTGCGCAACGAGGTGGAAATGCTCCGCAACGAGGTCGAGCAGCTGCGCCAGCGTCAGCGCGAGCAGTACGTCGATCTCGACAGCCGGCTGGCCCGCCTGGAAGGCGGTGCGCCCGCCGCGCCTGCGGCTGGCAGCGCCGGCGCCACCGCGCCCGCCACGCCGTCCAGCCCGCCTGCCACGCCGGCCCGTGAACCGGCCCCGACCTCCACTGCCGCGGCCAGCGATCCCGCCGCCGCCGAAGCCGCCTACCAGGCCGCGCTGGACACCCTGGTCGAGCGATTCGAGCCGGCCGAGTCGGCGCGCCTGTTCCGGCAGTTCATCACCGATTTCCCCGACAGCACGCTCATCCCCAATGCCTGGTACTGGCTGGGCGAGAGCTACTACGTCACCCAGAACTATGAACTGGGCGTCGAGGCCTTCCAGTCGCTGCTGGTCCAGCACCCGGGCTCGCGCAAGGAAGCCGACGCGCTGCTCAAGCTGGCCTACTGCCAGATCGCCCTGGGCCAGTCCGCCGAAGGCGAGGCCAGCCTGCGCGAGGTGATCGCCCGGCATCCGGGCACCGACGCCGCGGCCAAGGCCGAGGGGCGGCTGCGCGAACTGGCCTCGGGCCGCTGAGCCCGGCTCCGGGCCGGCCATCGTCATGGAAACCCAGGTCACGGACAGTCCGGCCGCCGAGCGGTTGCGGCTGACCGAAATCTTCCTGTCCGTGCAGGGCGAGTCGCGTTCGGTTGGCTGGCCGACCGTGTTCGTGCGCCTGACCGGCTGCCCGCTGCGCTGCCAGTACTGCGACACCGCCTACGCCTTCCACGGCGGCCAGTGGTGGGAGATCGACGACATCCTGGCCGAGGTCGCGCAACACGGCGTCCGCCACGTCTGCGTCACCGGCGGCGAGCCGCTGGCGCAGAAGCGCTGCCTGCTGCTGCTGCAGAAGCTCTGCGACGCCGGCTACGAGGTCTCGCTGGAAACCTCCGGCGCCCTGGACATCTCCGGCGTGGACCCGCGGGTCAGCCGGGTGGTGGACCTGAAGACGCCGGGCTCGAAGGAAATGGCGCGCAACCGGCTGGAGAACATCCCGCTGCTGACGCCGCGCGACCAGGTGAAGTTCGTCATCTGCGACCGCACCGACTACGACTGGGCCAGGGCCATGCTGGCGGAACATCGCCTGGCCGAGCGCTGCGAGGTGCTGTTCTCGCCCAGCCATGGCCAGGTCAGGCCGCACGAACTGGCCGAATGGATCCTGGCCGACAAACTCCCGGTGCGCTACCAGCTGCAGCTGCACAAGGTGCTCTGGGGCGACACGCCGGGGCGATAGGGTTCTTGACGCCGACTGGCGCGGATCGTCCGCGTTCATCCGCGTCAAACGATCAAACCGCAAGAGCGATGAAGTCATGAAGAAGGCGGTGGTGCTGGTTTCCGGGGGCATGGATTCGGCGGTGGTGCTGGCGATGGCGCGCGAGCAGGGATTCGCCTGCCATGCGCTGAGCGTGGCCTACGGCCAGCGGCATACCTCCGAGCTGGATGCCGCCGCCCGCGTCGCCGCCGACCTGGGGGCGGTCGAGCACAAGGTGGTGCGGGTGGACCTGCGCAGCATCGGCGGTTCGGCCCTGACCGACGACATCGCCGTGCCGGAAACCCCCGGCGAGGGCATTCCGGTCACCTACGTGCCGGCCCGCAACACCATCATGCTGTCGATCGCCCTGGGCTGGGCCGAGGTGCTGGGCGCGCGCGACCTGTTCTGCGGCGTCAACGCCGTGGACTACAGCGGTTACCCGGATTGCCGGCCGGAATTCGTCGCCGCCTTCGAGCGCCTGGCCAACCTGGCCACCAAGGCCGGCGTCGAGGGCGCTGGCCTGCGGGTGCACGCGCCGCTGATGGCCATGGGCAAGGCCGACATCGCCCGCGCCGGCCACCGCCTGGGCGTGGACTTCAGCCGCACCGTGTCCTGCTACCAGGCCGACGCCGAGGGCCGCGCCTGCGGCCGCTGCGACGCCTGCCGCCTGCGCGCCCAGGGCTTCGCCGACGCCGGCCTGCCCGACCCCACGCGCTACGTCAGCGCCGCCTGATGCGGTAAACTGCGCGGCCTGTTCGCGGGCCGTTAGCTCAGTCGGTAGAGCAGCTGGCTCAACCATGTTGGTACGTCGGTGCGTGCTGCGCACGCCCGCCGGGATAAAAATCAGATGTCGGGGCCGTTAGCTCAGTCGGTAGAGCAGCTGGCTTTTAACCAGTTGGTCGTTGGTTCGAATCCAACACGGCCCACCACCTTTCAGCCGGTCTCGCAGGCTGGCTCAACCAGTTGGTCGTTGGTTCGAATCCAACACGGCCCACCAGGATGAAGAAAGCCGGCCATTGGCCGGCTTTTTCCTTTTCAGAGCTTCATCCGCGTTCACCCGCGTCAATCCGCGGCCGAAAACTCAGAAGTCGCGGCTCAGGGTGAAGGTGCCGTAGATGGGGCGGGGGGACTGGCCCTTGAACTCGCGGGTGCGGCGGACGTTGGCGTAGGCGAGTTTCCAGCGGTCCCAGGTGATGGCGGCGCCGAAGCTGATTTCGGCCACGCCGTCGTGGCGCGGGATGCTGTGGCTGTCCTTCCAGGTATTGCCGTCCAGGGTGATGTCGCGGCCGACCAGGCGCAGGTCCGCCGCCAGGAAGGTGTGCCAGCGCAGTCGGCGTTCCGGCGTGCGGGCCGGGCCGGGCGCGCGGTTGTCGCCGCCCGGGCGCAGCGGGTCGGTGCCGAAGTCGTCGGGCAGGTGCGGACCCCAGCGCAGTTCGGCGCCGCCGTTGGCATGGGTGAAGGCATTGCCGACGGCGCCGCCGGCATGGGCGGTCAGGTCCCAGCCCATGCCGCCGTCCGGCTCGTGCCGGAGCAGGCGCCAGCGGCGCTCGTGCGTCAGCTGGACGATGGGTTCGTCACGCAGCTGGTTGTCCCAGCCGCGGAAACGCGGCCGGCCGAACAGGTGGTGGATGGCGTCCTGCATCGTCTCGCCACGCGCCGAGGGGCCGACCATGCCCAGTTGCAGGCGGGTGGAGGCCAGGCGGTCGCCGTCGCGGACGTGGTGGGTCAGGCCCAGCAGCAGCACGCCGGCATAGGGGCGATCGTCCAGGATCAGGTCGGAACGGTAGCGGTCGGTCGGCGTGTAGATGGCGTGGTGCAGGTCGAAGACGAGGTTGCGTTGTGAACCTTCACCCCAGCGCAGCCAGCCGGTGGCGCGGTCGAACGCGGCCGCCAGCCGCGGCAGGCAGGCCTCGTCGCCTTCGCCCAGGGTGGGGGAGACCCAGGCCGCCATGGCGCCGGCGGTATAGCCCTGGTCCTGGTCGCCGCGACCGTAGACGTCGTTGTCGTTGCGCAGCTGCAGCTGGGCCGGTGCCTGGCCACAGTCGGCCGCCGCCAGGACGGGCAGGCAGAGCAGCAGGGGAAGCAGGAAACGGAGCGTCGGGCGCATGGGCGAAAAGGCGTGGGGGGACACGGGCGCCATTATCGCCGCAGCCGCGGCGGCCTTCAGCGTGGGCGGCCCACCTGCTGCAACTGCCGGTTCAGGCTGCCGAAATGGCGCCGGTACCGGGCCGGGGTCATGGATACCTGGCGCCTGAACAGCCGGCTGAAGAAGCCCGGATCCTGGTAACCGACCCGCGCCGCCGCCTCCTCCACCGGGATGTCCTCGGCCTCCAGCAGTTGCTTGGCTTCCTCCAGCCGCAGCATGTGCACGTATTCCAGCGGGCCCATGCCGGTGGCGGCCTTGAAGCGGCGCTTGAACGTGCGCTCGGGCAGGCCGGACAGGGCAACCATGCGCGCCACCGGCGAATCCTCCGGATAGTGCTCGGCGGCCCAGGCCTGGCAGCGCGCCACCAGCGGATCGGCGGCACGGCCGCCGCGGGTCAGCGAGGCGTAGGCCACCGGGCTGGCCTCGTTCACGTCCAGCAGGTTGATCCTCGCCACCTGCATGGCCGCCGCCGGGCCGGCATGGCGGGCCACCAGGGCCAGCACCAGCATGTGCCAGGCGACGCCACTGCCGGACATCAGGATGCGCCGGCTCTGGCCGGTGACCAGCAGGCCGCGCTCGGGATGCCAGCGGGTCTGCGGATAGCGGCGCGACAGGAAGTCGCAATAGGCCCAGTGCGAGGTCGCCTCCTCGCCGTCGAGCAGGCCGGTCTCGGCCACCAGCACCGCGCCGGAACAGGCGCAGGCGATCAGGGCGCCGGCGTCATGGCACTGCCGGATCCAACCCACCGCCGGGCCATAGGCCGGGTCCAGCGGCTGTCCGGGCGCGATGGCGATGTCGGTGATGCAGACCACGTCCGGCACCGGCCCCTCGCCGATGGCGCCGTCGGGATGCACGCGCACGCCATTGGCGGCGCGGAACGGCCGCCCGTCCAGGCTCAGGATCTCGGTCCGGAACGGCGACACGCCGGGTTCGTCGCCATGGAGCATGCGCCAGTCGCGGTCCACGGCCAGCAGGAAGTCGTGGAAGCCGTACAGGGTCGAGGCGGTGACCTCGGGAACGGCCAGCAGGGCCACGCGGACGGGGCGGGAAGGACGGGACATGGCAGAT
Organism: Arenimonas sp.; assembly: GCA_035304725.1. Lineage (GTDB taxonomy): Bacteria > Pseudomonadota > Gammaproteobacteria > Xanthomonadales > Xanthomonadaceae > Arenimonas. Next base: position 12 of record DATGPR010000028.1, on the reverse strand, counting down.
ACCCCCGGAAAC
>DATGPR010000027.1:0-6567 GCA_035304725.1 Arenimonas sp. | reverse complement strand
CGTCGCCAGCAGCCAGGCCTCGGCCTCGCTGCGCGGCTGTTCGATCACGTGCATGCCGGTCATGCGCTTGGCCACCCACTTGGAGATGGCCAGGGAAAGCAGCGAGCCGCCGAAGCCGAACAGGGCGGCGAAGACCAGCAGGGTGCCGTTGTTGCCGAGGTCGACGCCGGCGGCGTTCAGCAGGCTCAGCACCACACTCACCAGGGCCAGCACGGCCAGGTTGGTGGCGAGGAACAGGGCGACGCGCTTGAACATGTCTGCACTCCGTGAATCCATGGCAACGGGAATTCCGCCGCCAGGCCCTTCACTGTAGGCTTCTGGCGTGGATTTCAAGCCATCCGACACCGCCCGCCCGGTCGGGCGCTTCGCGCCCTCGCCCACCGGCCCGCTGCATTTCGGCTCGCTGGTGGCGGCCCTGGGCAGCTGGCTGATGGCGCGCCGGCGTGGCGGCCTGTGGAAGCTGCGCATCGAGGACATCGATCCGCCGCGCGAAGTTCCCGGCGCCGCCCGCCAGCAGATCGATACCCTGCTCGCCTTCGGCCTGGAGCCGGACGGAGAAATCTGGTGGCAGAGCCGCCGCGGCGACGCCTACGCCGAAGCGCTGCAGCGCCTGCTGGCCTCCGGCGAGGCCTTCGAATGCCATTGCAGCCGCGCCGAGCTGGCTGCCGCCGGCGGCATCCACCGCGCCTGCCTGCACGGGCCGGTGCCGGGCCGCGAACCGGCGGTGCGGCTGCGGGTCGGCCACGAGGTGATTGGCTTCGAGGACGGCCTGCGTGGCCACTGCGAGCAGGACCTGGCGGCCGAGGTCGGCGATTTCGTGCTGCGCCGGGCCGACGGCTGCTGGGCCTACCAGCTGGCGGTGGTGGTGGACGATGCCGCCCAGGGCGTCACCGAGGTGGTACGCGGCGCCGACCTGCTGGATTCGACGCCGCGGCAGATCCTGCTGCAGCGGAAACTTGGCCTGCCAACGCCGGACTACCTGCACCTGCCGCTGGTGCTGGACGCCGACGGACGCAAGCTGGGCAAGTCGCTCGGCGCGCTGCCGGTGGACGCCGGCGATCCCTGGCCGGCCCTGCGCGCGGCCTGGCGATTCCTCGGCCAGGATCCCGCCGCCCTGCCCGCGGTCGGCCCGCCGGCGAAGGCGCTGGCCAGGGCCTTGCCGCATTTCCTGCCAGCGCGGCTGCCCAGCAGCGATCGCCCCGTCAGTGAAATTGAGCAGCTCTAAACGCGAAAGCGGGAATCAACCGGACACGAACCGCTTGCATGCCCGTCTGCCCTGCGCGATGCTCCGGTGCCCGTGACAGCCCCATCACGGGATATCGGGGAGGCAAATGGCGCAGGTCCGCATCATCAAGAAGTATCCCAACCGTCGGCTCTACGACACCGAGATCTCCAGCTACATCACGCTCGAGGATGTCCGGCAGCTGATCGTCGAAGGCGAGGAAGTGCTGGTACGCGACGCCCGCACGGGCGCCGATCTCACCCGGGTCGTGCTGATGCAGATCATCGCCGAGCAGGAGCCGCAGGAAGAGCCGATCTTCACCAACGCGCTGCTGACCCAGGCGATCCGCTTCCGCGGCGATGCCCGCCAGGGCCAGCTGGGCGATGCCCTCGAGCGCAGCCTGTACGCCTTCCTCGGGCAGCAGCCGGGCAACGGCCGCTAGATCTCCCGCACCACGCGGAAACCGATCCGCGCGTTCGTGCTGGTCGCCGGCGAGGATTGCCGGGCCGCCGAACGCGCGCGTTCCAGGGTGCTGGCCCAGGACGCGCCGCGGACGACGCGCTCGCTGCAGCCCGGATTGATCCAGGCGCTGCCATCGCCGGGCGCGCGCCGGTAGCTCTCGTGCCAGCAGTCCTGCACCCATTCGGACACGTTGCCGATCAGGTCGTAGGTGCCCCAGGGCTCGGCGGCGTAACTGCGCACCGGCGCCGGGCCCCAGTGCCCGTCGGCGTAGTCCGGGATGGCGTTGGCCCAGCGGCGGCCGCTGTCGGACTGGTCGCCGGCACCGGTGAGGTTGCCGACCACGCGGCCCGGCGCGCCCTTGCCCCAGGGCCAGGCGGTGTCGCTGCCGGCACGCAGGGCGTATTCGAACTCGGCTTCGCTGGGCAGGCGGTATCGCTGGCCGGTCTGGGCCGACAGCCAGGCCGCGTAGGCCTCGGCGTCCTCGAAAGCCACGTGCACCACCGGCAGCTCCGGCGCCGCCGGCCGACCGGCGTGGTCGTGCCGCCAGTCCACGCCCTCGCGCTCGGCCATCACGCCGCCGCGCTCGTCGTAGACCAGGGAACGCCCGCGCCGGGTCGCCGTCGGCCGGTAGCCGCTGGCCTCGACGAAGCGTCGGAACTCGGCCACCGTCACCTCGTTGCGGCCAATGGCGAAACCGCGCTCGAAGCGGATCTCGTGCCGCGGCGCCTCGGAGGCCTGGTGATGTGGTTCCTCCTCGGCCGAGCCCATGCGGAAGCGGCCGTGCGGCAGCACCACCATCTCCGGTCCCTCGCCGCCGGCCGCCAGCGGTTCGCGGAAGACCTCGCCGGGACGGAAGCGGCCGTAGTGCCGGGCCAGGGCAATGCGTTCGGACAGCGCCTCCAGGCCGCGCGCCTGCACGCTGGCGCGGCCGGCCTCGGCAAGGCGGCGCTCGGCCAGGCCCAGGTCGAGCGCGTCCACCGCCGCATGGCCCTGGGCCAGCAGCTGCTCGGCGCGTTCCTGGCGCAGCTCGACGATGCGGGCGGACAGGTCCTGCAGGGCGTTGGAGTCCGGCAGGATGCGGGCCGCCTCGGCCAGGTAGCGCTCGGATTCGACGTAGTCGTCGCGCTGGGCCGCCTCCAGGGCGAGGATCAGCCGCTCGCCCTGCAGCCGGGCCAGGCCATCGCGGGCCGGCAGGTAGTCGGGGAAGGCCGCCAGCGCCTCGCGATAGGCCGCCACCGCGCCACCGCCCTCGGGGCGGAGGATGCGGCCGGCCCTGGCCCTGGCCTCGGCCAGGCGGACGGCGGCCTGGGCCTTGCCGGCCTGCTCCAGCGATTCGCGGTAGCCCACCAGGGCGGCCTCCTGCGGCACGGCCCGGGCCAGCACCCGCTCCACACCCTCGGCCTCGCGCAGGCGACCGGCCAGCAGGGCGGCGCGGCCGCGGGCCAGCAGCAGGCCGGCGATGCGTTCCACGCCCTGACGCGCTTCGGCGTGCTCGGGCTGCACGGCCAGGATGGCGAGGTAGGTTTCCAGGGCGCCCGGCGCCGGCGCCGGCAGTTCGGCATCCGGCGCCACCACCAGCGGCAGCGGTTCGCCGGGCAGGCGGCCGCCGATCAGGCTGCCGGCCTGCTCCAGCCTCTGTGCTTCGGCCAGGGCCTTGTCCAGGCCGGTGGCGACCAGCTCGGGCAGCACCGGCCGCCATTCCGGGACCGGCGGCAGCTCCGCCTCGGGGTCGGGCTGCACGTCCTGGTCCAGTTCGGCCGGGTCCACGGCGGGCAAAGCCTCTCCCGCCGGGGCCGCGTCAGCGGCCTCTCCGGGGTCGGTGCCGCCGTCTCCGCAGGCGACCAGCACCAGGGCCAGCAACGCGGCCGGCAGGACTCTGCACAGTGCATTCATCTTGGATGGCGGCCCGGACCGGACCCGGGCGTGGACGAGGCGGCCCGAACTTAGGCTAAGGTGCCGCCTCCTGTAAACCGCGAAACCCGCCCTTGAACCACTGGATAGACACCCCCGAGGTCCTGGAGCAGCGCCTGCGCGCCTGGCAGGGCCAGCCCAGCGTCGGCCTGGACACCGAATTCATCCGCGAACGCACCTATTACCCGCAGCTGGCGCTGGTGCAGCTGGCGATTCCCGGCGAGGTGCTGCTGGTGGACCCGCTGGTGCCGGGCATCACCGGGGCGCTGCAGCCGCTGCTGGCCGACCGGTCGATCACCAAGCTGATGCACAGCCCCAGCGAGGACCTGCAGGCCCTGCGCCGCGGCTGTGGCGTCCTGCCGGAGCCGCTGTTCGACACCCAGCTGGCGGCGGCGCTGTGCGGGCTTGGCGCCGGCCTGGGCTACCAGAAGCTGGTCGGGCAGATCACCGGTGAAACCCTGGACAAGGGCGAGACCCGCTCGGACTGGCTGCGCCGGCCGCTGAGCGACTCGCAGCTGCGCTACGCCGCCGAGGACGTGCTGCACCTGCACGCCCTGCACGACTGGCTGGCGCCGCGCCTGGCCGAGCGCGGCCGCGACGCCTGGCTGGCGGCGGACATGGCGCGGCAACTGCAGGCGGCCGCCGATGACAGCGAGGATCCCTGGCCGCACCTGGGCCTGCGCAGCGCCGGCAGCCTCGACCGCGACGGCCAGGCCCGGCTCTGCCTGCTGCTGCGCTGGCGCGATCGCGAGGCGCGGCGCGCCGACCGGCCCAAGGGCTGGATCCTCGACAATGAACTGGCGGTGTCGCTGGCGCGGCGGCCGCCGCGTTCGCTGGCGGAGTTCCACGCCACCCTCGACCGGCACCCGAAATCGCCGCGCCGCGGCCGCAGCGAACTGTGGTCGTTGCTGGAACGCGGCCCGGCTCCGGCCGAGGTCGCCGACCTGCCACTGCTGGGCAATGAACCGGTGGACAAGCAGGCGCTGAAGGCCCTGCAGGCGGCGGTCGCCACCGTCGCCGAACGCGAGGGCCTGCCCGAGGGCCTGCTGTGCGCGCGCCGGCACCTGGAGAGCCTGCTGGAAGGCCGCGGCTGGCCGCCGGCGCTGGAAGGCTGGCGGCGCGAGCTGCTGGAACCGGTGCTGAAGCCACTGCTGCCGGCCCGCTAGCCATCGCCGATGCGGCTGGTATAATCGCCGCACCTTCCGTGGGGGGGTAGCTCAGCTGGGAGAGCGCGTCGTTCGCAATGACGAGGTCGTGGGTTCGATCCCCATCCTCTCCACCACATTCCAGGGGCCGGACGTGAGTCCGGCCCCTTTTTATTGGCCGGCCACCCTGCCCCATGCGAGAATCCGCGGGTTCACCGGCCCCGTAGCTCAGCTGGATAGAGCGTCCCCCTCCTAAGGGGAAGGTCACACGTTCGAATCGTGTCGGGGTCGCCACATTCCCGCGACCGGACCGGGCCCCGCCCGGCCCCCGGAACTGCCCGAAAGCTGCAAGGAGCTGTCATGACCCATCCCGTCCTCACCGCGCTCGGCCTCGGTGCCGAGGAGTCCGGCACCTATCTCGGCAATGGCGAGTGGTCGAAGACCACCGACGCCGGCGTGCTCGAGCCGGTCAACCCCGACAAGGGCGAGGTGCTGGGCAAGGTCTACGCCTCCTCGAAGGCCGACTACGAACTGATCGTCCAGCGCGCCCAGGCCGCCTTCCGCACCTGGCGCACCACCCCGGCGCCGCGCCGCGGCGAGGCCATCCGCCTCTGCGCCGAGGCCCTGCGCAAGCACAAGGACGCGCTGGGTTCACTGGTCGCCCTGGAGATGGGCAAGTCCAAGCCCGAGGGCGACGGCGAAGTGCAGGAGATGATCGACATCGGCGAGTTCGCCGTCGGCCTGTCGCGCCAGCTCTACGGCCTGACCATGCACTCCGAGCGCCCGGGCCACCGCATGTACGAGCAGTGGCACCCGCTGGGCCTGGTCGGCATCATCTCGGCCTTCAACTTCCCGGTCGCGGTCTGGTCCTGGAACGCCTTCATCGCCGCCGTCTGCGGTGACATCTGCATCTGGAAGCCCTCGCCGAAGACCCCGCTGTCGGCGATCGCCTCGATGAAGATCTGCAACGAGGCCCTGCGCGCCGGCGGCTTCCCGGACATCTTCTTCCTGTTCAACGACGCCGGCACCGAGCTGGCGCAGTCGTTCGTGGACGACAAGCGCATCCCGCTGATCAGCTTCACCGGTTCGACCCGCGTCGGCCGCATCGTCGGCGAGCGCGTGGCCCGCCGCATGGGCCGTTCGCTGCTGGAGCTGGGCGGCAACAACGCCATCATCGTCGACCCGAGCGCCGACCTGAAGCTGGCCATCCCGGCCATCGTCTTCGGCGCCGTCGGCACCGCCGGCCAGCGCTGCACCACCACCCGCCGCCTGTTCGTGCACGAGTCGATCTACGACACGGTGCTGGAGAAGCTGGTGGCCGCCTACAGGCAGGTCGAGCAGAAGATCGGCGACCCGACCGACCCGAAGAACCTGATGGGCCCGCTCAACAGCCGCGAGTCGGTGCAGGCTTACCTGGCGGCCATCGAGCAGGCCAAGGCCGCCGGCGGCAAGGTCGAGACCGGCGGCGCCGCCCTGGACCGCCCGGGCTTCTACGTGCTGCCGACCATCATCACCGGCCTGAAGAACAGCGACGAGATCGTCCAGCACGAGACCTTCGCGCCGATCCTGTACGTGATGAAGTACAGCGAGCTGGAGCAGGCCATCGAGATGCAGAACGACGTGCCGCAGGGCCTGAGCTCGGCCATCTTCACCCAGAACCTGAAGGCCGCCGAGGCCTTCCTCTCCGCCGCCGGCAGCGACTGCGGCATCGCCAACGTCAACATCGGCACCTCCGGCGCCGAGATCGGCGGCGCCTTCGGCGGCGAGAAGGAAACCGGCGGTGGCCGCGAGTCGGGCTCGGATGCGTGGAAGGCCTACATGCGGCGC
>DATGPR010000026.1:0-6958 GCA_035304725.1 Arenimonas sp. | reverse complement strand
ACGGCGTCGAACCAGCGGTCGCGCGGCATCTGCATGGGCACGCCGGCGCCGGTGTGGCGCACCACCAGCACGGTCTCGACGCTGTGGGTGCCGGGCTTCTTCAGCGCCTCGTCGACATTGGCCTTCAGCGGGATGGCCTTGCCGCCGCGCAGGCCCTCGTCGGCGGTGAACACCAGCTTGCTGCTGCAGTCGGCAATGCGGTTGGCGATGGAATCCGGCGAGAAGCCGCCGAACACCACCGAGTGGATGGCGCCGATGCGGGCGCAGGCCAGCATGGCCACCGCTGCCTCGGGAATCATCGGCAGGTAGATGGTGACGCGGTCGCCCTTGACCACGCCCAGCGAGGTCAGCGCATTGGCCAGCTGGCAAACGCGGGCGTGCAGCTGCCGGTAGGTGATGCGGCGCGGCTCGGCGTTCGGATCATCCGGCTCCCAGAGGATGGCGACCTGGTCGCCGCGCTCGGCCAGGTGCCGGTCCAGGCAGTTGACGCTGGCATTGAGCTGGCCGTCGGCGTACCAGCGGATGTGGAAGTCCTCCAGCCGGTAGCTGGTGTCCTTGGCCCGGGTATAGGGCCGCGACCAGAGCAGGCGCTGGCCCAGGCGGGCGAAGAAGGCCTCGGGATCGCGGACGGATTCCTCGTAGTCGCGCTCGTAATCGGCGGCCCGGTAGTTGGCGGTGGCCTCGAAGTCGGCCGGAACGGGATAGGTGCGTTCAGACATGGCAACTCCTGCGGGCCGGCGTGTCGGCGGCCGGCCGGTTTCCCAAGATTAACCCCTGCGCCCGCGCGAGCGCTGCCGGCATCGCCATTAGACATTGGTCTAGGCGCGCCCCGCTTTCGACCAATTGGGAATGGTTCCCGGTGCGAACCCCTTCACAGACTCGGCCGGCCAACCTGGCCATGACCCGAATACCGGGAGGGGAACATGAAGCAGAGGAGAAGCACGCATCGCCGGCCGCTGGCCCTGTGCCTGGCGCTCGCGCTGAGCGCGCCGGGCGCCGCGCTGGCGCAGGACGCCGCCAGTCTCGAGGCCCGCATCGCCCAGCTGGAGCAGATGGTCGCCGCCCTGAAGGGCGAACTCGAGGCACAGAAGGCCGCCCAGGCCGAGCAGGCCGCCGCCGCGCCCGATCCGGCCAGGGGCATCCAGCAGACGCCGATCATGCCCGCGGCCAACCCGGGCACCCGCTTCAGCTTCGGCGGCTTCATCAAGCTCGACAGCATGTACACGCGTACCGACGGCGGCGAGATCCCCGACGGCAGCACGGGCCGGATGTTCTACCTGCCCAGTGCCATTCCGGTGGGCGGCGCCGACGAGGGCACGGACCTGGACGCGCACGCGCAGTTCTCCCGCATCTGGTTTGGCGCCGACACCGACCTGGACGGCCACAAGCTCAAGGCCTACCTGGAGATGGACCTGTTCGGCGGCGCCCTCGGCAACGAGATCGCCACGAACACCTATGGCGTGACCATCCGCCACGCCTACGTCGCCTGGGACAAGTGGCTGGCCGGCCAGACCTGGTCGAACTTCCAGGATGTGGCGGCGCTGCCTGACGCGGTGGACTTCATCGGCCCGACCGAAGGCACGATCTTCGTGCGCCAGGCCCAGCTGCGCTACACCAACGGCCCCTGGTCGGTTTCGCTGGAGAACCCCGAGACCACCTTCACCGGCTACCTGAGCGGCGTGCGCGGCAATAGCGACGACAACAACGCGCCCGACCTGACCGTGCGCTACACCCACAAGGCCGACTGGGGCCACTTCGGCATCGCCGGCCTGGCGCGGCAGCTGCGGGTGGAGGTGCCGGGCAATGCCGAGTCGGAAACCGGCTTCGGCCTGAGCCTGTCGGGCAAGGTCAACATCGGCCGCAACGACGACCTGCGCTTCATGCTCAGCGGCGGCAGCGGCCTGGGCCGCTACCTCGGCCTGGGCCTGGGCCCGGACGCCATGGTCGCCGCCGACGGCTCGCTGGAGGCGCTGGATGCCTACGGCGGCTTCATCGCCTGGCGGCACGTGTTCTCGCCGAAGCTGCGCGGCAACCTGTTCTACTCGGCCGCCAGCTACGACAACGACACCGCCCTCACCGGCCTGGGCGTCACCAAGTCCTCGCAGTCCATCCACGCCAACCTGATCTGGACGGTGCTGCCCAAGCTGGAGATCGGCGCCGAGCTGATCCACGGCACCCGCGAGCTCGAAAGCGGCGCCGAGGGCGACCTCGACCGCCTGCACATGCACGTCAAGTACAGCTTCTGACCGGGGAGGTCACATGAGCGCACCTGTCACCGAAGAGCGGCGCAAGGAGTACTGGCGCCGCACCCTGCGGATCACGGCAATCCTGCTGTCGATCTGGTTCGTGGTCACCTACGTGGTGATCTACTTTGCCGTGCCGCTGAACCAGTTCAGCTTCATGGGCTTCCCCTTCGCCTTCTACATGGGCGCGCAGGGGGCGCTGATCGTCTACGTGATCCTGATCGTGTTCTACGCCAGGTACATGAACAAGCTGGACCGCGAGTTCGGCGTGGCGGAGGAGGGCTGAGCCATGAGCGATTTCGTCAGCCGTCTTCCCAAGATCTACGGGATGTACACCGGAGGCTTCATCGCCTTCGTGGTCATCCTGGCCATCGCCGAGCAGATGGGGCTTCCCAACGTCTGGATCGGCTACGTCTTCATGGCGGCCACCATCGGCCTGTACGCCATGATCGGCATCATGAGCCGCACCGCCGAGACCGACGAGTACTACGTCGCCGGCCGGCGCGTGCCGGCGGTGTTCAACGGCATGGCCACCGGCGCCGACTGGATGAGCGCGGCCAGCTTCATCGGCATGGCCGGCACGCTCTATGCCCAGGGCTACGACGGCCTGGCCTTCGTGATGGGCTGGACCGGCGGCTACGTGCTGGTGGCGCTGTTCCTGGCGCCCTACCTGCGCAAGTTCGGCCAGTACACCATCCCGGACTTCCTTGGCACCCGCTACGGCGGCAACCTGCCGCGCACCATCGGCATCATCTGCGCCATCACCGCCAGCTTCACCTACGTGATCGCGCAGATCTACGGCGCCGGCATCATCACCAGCCGCTTCCTCGGCATCGACCTGGCCACCGGCGTGTGGGTGGGCCTGTGCGGCGTGCTGGTGTGCTCGCTGCTGGGCGGCATGCGGGCGGTGACCTGGACCCAGGTGGCCCAGTACATCATCCTCATCATCGCCTACCTGGTGCCGGTGGTCTGGCTGTCGATCAAGGTGACCGGCAACCCGGTGCCGCAGATCGCCTACGGCGAGGTGCTGCAGCAGATCGGCACGCTGGAGCAGCAGCTGGGCGTGACCGCCGGCCATGCCACGCCGTTCGCCAAGAACGACATGGTGAATTTCATCGCCCTGACCTTCTGCCTGATGGTGGGCACGGCGGCGCTGCCGCACATCCTGATGCGCTTCTTCACCACGCCCAGCGTCAAGGAAGCGCGCAAGTCGGTGGGCTGGAGCCTGTTCTTCATCTTCCTGCTCTACTTCACCGCCCCGGCCTATGCCGCGTTCGCCAAGTTCGAGGTCTACAGCAACGTGGTCGGCCAGTCGATCGCCACGCTGCCGGCCTGGGTGGCGTCCTGGAGCAATGTCGGCCTGGTCTCGATCTGCGACGCGCTGGACGCGGCGGCGACCATCAAGGGCTGCGCCGCCAACGGCAACGGCGACGGCATCCTGCAGCTGAGCGAGCTGGTGCTGAACGCCGACGTGATCGTGCTGGCCACGCCGGAAATCGCCGGCCTGCCCTACGTGATCGCCGGCCTGGTGGCCGCCGGCGGCCTGGCGGCGGCGCTGTCCACCGCCGACGGCCTGCTGCTGACCATCAGCAACGCGCTCTCGCACGACATGTACTACAAGATGATCAACCCGAGCGCGACGACGAAGAAGCGCCTGATCGTCGCCCGCGTCATCCTGCTGGGCGTGGCGGCGGTGGCGGCCTACGCGGCATCGCACGCGCCGGCCACCATACTGGCCATCGTCGCCTGGGCCTTCTCGATCGCGGCGGCCGCCTTCTTCCCTGCCCTGGTGCTGGGCATCTTCTGGAAGCGGGCGAACAAGGCCGGCGCGGTCGCGGGCATGATCGTGGGCTTCGGCATCACGCTGTACTACCTGATCAACGTGAAGTTCTTCGGGATGCAGCCCTGGTTCGGCATCAAGGACGTGTCGGCCGGCATCTTCGGCATCCCGCTGGGCTTCCTGACGATCTGGATCGTCAGCCTGATGACCAGGGAGCCGGCGCAGGAGATCAAGGACCTGGTCGAGGACCTGCGCTACCCGCGGCTGGTGCGCAGCTAGTCTCTCTCCGCCGCGGCCCGGCGCTCCCCGGGCCGCGGTCTCCCCGACGCCGATGTGCGAACATCGGCGTCTTCTTTTGGGCGCCGGTAACCGACCATGCTGACGGCTTACACCATCCTTCAGTTCGTGCTGGCAGTGCTGATGTGGACCCTGGTGGGGCGCGGCGTGCTGCGCCTGCTGATCCCGGGCGACCCGATGGCCAACCCGGTCTACCGGATCTTCACCTGGGTGCTGTGGCCGGTGCTGGCGCCGCTGAAGGCGACGCTGGGGCGGCTGGTGCCGCACTCGCACCTGGGCTGGTACGCGCTGTTCCTGCTGCTGACGCTGCGCGTGGGGCTGTACATGCTGTTCTACAGCCAGGGCTGGCTGGTGCTGCCAGCCCCTGTCGCCGGCGCCTGAGCGGCGCCGGCCCTGCTGCCGGCCGGGCTCAGGCCCTGGCCGGCGCCATCGCGTAGCCCTTGAGGCGGGCCGAGAACTCTTCCAGGGCGCGGATGCCCGAAGCCTCGGCCTCGGCGCACCAGGCGCGCAGGGCTTCCAGCTTGGCCTCGGCCTCGGCGCTGCGCAGCTCGTAGATCGCCAGCAGGCGCTGGCGGAACTCGATCAGGCGGTGGGTCTGCGGCCGCTCGTTGATCCAGGCGGTGAAACGGGCGCGCTGCTCCTCGCTCAGCCAGCGGCCCTCGCTGCGGAAGGCACGGCGCAGGCGACCCGGCAGGTCACGCGCCTCGGCCTGCAGGTGCGGCTTGAGCACCATGCGGTAGTAGTCGGTGGCCACCTGCCAGCGGTGCGCCATCATGGCCTTGAGGGTCTCGGCATCGGGCACCTGGATGTTCGGGCGCAGGTCCAGCTCCGGGGCCACGCGCAGCACCTTGGCCAGGCCGACCGCCTGCAGGCCGCGGATCATTGCCCAGCCGATGTCGAACTCGTAGCGGCGCAGGGCGAAGCGGGCCGAGCTCGGGAAGGCGTGGTGGTTGTTGTGCAGCTCCTCGCCACCGATCCACACGCCCCAGGGGGTGAGGTTGGTGGAGGTGTCGGCGGTGTCGAAGTTGCGGTAACCCCACCAGTGGCCCAGGCCGTTGACGACGCCGGCGGCCCAGAACGGGATCCAGGCCATCTGCAGGGCCCAGATCGCCACGCCCGGGATGCCGAACAGGGCGAGGTTGATGAACAGCATCAGCACCGGGCCCATGGTGGCGTGCGGGGTGTAAACGTGGCGCTCGATCCAGTCGTCGGGCGTGCCCTTGCCGTACTTCTCCAGCATGTCCTTGTCCAGGCGCGCCTGCTGGTAGAGCTCGACACCGCGCCAGAGCACCCGGTTGATGCCGGCGAAGCGCGGGCTGTGCGGGTCTTCCTCGGTCTCACACTTGGCGTGGTGCTTGCGGTGCACTGCCGTCCACTCCTTGGTGACCATGGCGGTGGTCAGCCAGGCCCAGAAGCGGAAGAAATGGGTCAGCACCGGGTGGAAGTCGACGCCACGATGGGCCGCGCTGCGATGCAGGTAGAGGGTGACGGTGAAGATGGTGGTCTGCACCACCACCAGGAAATAGACGGCCATCTGCCAATAGCTGGCCTGCGTCAGGCCGCGGGACAGCCAATCGTAGAGCGCGGGGGACATGGTGACTCCGGAGCGGGCGCGGGGCCCGGTGTTGCGTTGGGGAAGCCGCATCATGCCCCCCGGCGGGCCCCCCGTCACCCTGCGAGGGGGTACGGAATGGGGCCGGGATTCAGGTTCGGCGGGTGATTGAGCCCATCGCACGGGCGGGCGACACTGCCGGCATGCCCGAACTGCCCGAAGTCGAAACCACCCGCCGCGGCATCGCCCCGCACCTGGAGGGCCGGAAGATCGCCGCCGTGACCCTGCGCCGGCCGGACCTGCGCTGGCCCATCCCGCCCGAGATCCGCCGGCTGCTTCCCGGCCAGCGCCTGCTGGCGGTGCGGCGCCGGGCCAAGTATCTGCTGCTGGACACCGAACCCGGTTCCGCCCTGGTGCACCTGGGCATGAGCGGCGTGCTGCGGGTGCTGCCTGGCCGCACCCCGCCGGCCGCCCACGACCATGTCGACATCCGCCTGGATTCCGGCCGGGTGCTGCGTTTCACCGACCCGCGCCGCTTCGGCTGCCTGCTCTGGCAGCCGGCCGGCGAGACGCACGAGCTGCTGGCCGGCCTCGGCCCCGAGCCGCTGTCGGACGCCTTCGACGGCGACTACCTGTTCGAGCTCAGCCGCGGCCGCAAGGCGCCGGTCAAGACCTTCCTGATGGACCAGGCCGTGGTGGTGGGCGTGGGCAACATCTACGCCGCCGAGAGCCTGTTCGAGGCCGGCACCGCCCCGCACCGGGCGGCGGGCTCGATCAGCCGCGAACGCTACGCGCGGCTGGCGGCGGCGGTGAAGCGGATCCTCGGGCACGCGATCACGCGTGGCGGCACCACCCTGCGCGACTTCCTGTCACCGGATGGGCTGCCGGGGTATTTCGAGCAGGAGCTGCGAGTGTATGGGCGGGAGGGCGAGCCCTGCCTGGTGTGCGGGCGGAAGATTCGCGAGAGCCGGCTTGGTGGAAGGGCTACGGCGTGGTGTGGAGGGTGTCAGAGGTAGCTGAATCGCCCGGGCTTCCCGGAGGCGATCGGTTCAAGCTGATCGTGGCGCTGCCGCTGGCCAAGCAGCG
>DATGPR010000025.1:0-4736 GCA_035304725.1 Arenimonas sp. | reverse complement strand
GATGTGCTGATCTCCGGCACGGAGCTGTTCGATGGCTTCATCGCCATCCAGGAGCGCAGCGGCGGCCTGGACCGGGTGCGCATCCTGCATGACGACGGCCGCGAGGAGTTCGTCGGCGCCGACGAGAATGTCTACGCGATGTACCTGTCGGTGAACGCCGAGCCGGAGACCGAGTGGCTGCGCTACACCTACACTTCGCCGACCACCCCGGCCAGCACCTTCGAGCTGAACGTGAAGACCGGCGAGCGCCGCCTGCTCAAGGAGCAGCCGGTGCCCGGCTACGACAAGTCGAAGTACGTGGCCGAGCGGATCTGGGCCACCGCCCGCGACGGCACCCGCATTCCGGTGACGGTCCTGCACCGCAAGGACTTCCGCCGCGACGGTACCGCCGCCCTGTACCAGTACGCCTACGGTTCCTACGGCTCCAGCACCTCGCCCTCGTTCAACGGCAACGTGATCAGCCTGGTGGACCGCGGCGCCGTCTACGCCATCGCCCACGTCCGTGGCGGCCAGGAGATGGGCCGGCAGTGGTACGAGGACGGCAAGCTGCTGAAGAAGGTCAACACCTTCACCGACTTCATCGATGTCACCGACTTCCTGGTGGCCGAGGGTTACGCGGCCCCCGACCGGGTGGCGGCCATGGGCGGCAGCGCCGGCGGCCTGCTGATGGGCGCGGTGGTCAACATGGCGCCGGAGAAGTACCGGGCCATCATCGCCCACGTGCCCTTCGTGGACGTGGTGACGACGATGCTGGACGAGTCCATCCCGCTGACCACCAACGAGTACGACGAGTGGGGCAATCCGGCCGACCCGGTCTACTACGAGTACATGCTGTCCTACTCGCCCTACGACAACGTCGAGCGCAAGGACTATCCGGCGATGCTGGTGACCACCGGCCTGTGGGACAGCCAGGTGCAGTACTTCGAGCCGGCCAAGTGGGTGGCGCGCCTGCGTGACCGCAAGACCGACAACAACCCGCTGCTGTTCCGCATCAACATGGAGGCCGGCCACGGCGGCAAGTCCGGCCGCTTCCAGCGTTACCGCGAGCGTGCCGAGGAATACGCCTTCGTGCTGCAGCAGCTGGGCTTGGCGGAGTAACTACCAGCCCGCCTCCCGCAGCAGGGCCTCGGTGCGGGCGTCGGCGGGCCTGGCGACCAGGCCGCCGGTCGGGCTGAGGTGGATGGAGTAGGTGGCGCCGTCGAGCATCGGCAGGTAGGCGCCACTGCCCCAGCGGGCGTCGGCCCAGGGCAGGGCCGCCAGCAGGCGCTGGCGGACCTCCCAGGTTTCCCAGCCTTCGCGCAGGTCGTGCACGCTGCGCTGGCCCGCCAGGTCCTGCTTGGGATCGCCGTAGCGGCCGGACAGCCGCTCCAGCCGGTAGACCGGCCGCAGCCCGGCCAGCTGGCCGGGCAGTTTCCAGCGCAGGACGCGAGCGTCGAGCTGCCACTCGTCGCCGCGCAGTTCGTATTCCCGGGCCGGGTCGTCGCCGACCTGCAGGCTGCCGATGTACCACTGCGTGCCCAGCTGCCGCAGCGACAGCCGTGCCACCGGCACGTCCTCGTACAGCCAGTGCCAGGAATGCAGCAGGGCGCCAGCCAGGCCCAGCACCAGGGCCAGCAGGAACATCAGCGCGGCCAGCAGGCGGCGGAAGCCGCCCGGACCGCCGCGGCGCCTTCCGCGCCGGCGTCCCCAGGCCAGCACCGCCAGGACCAGCAGGACCGCCATTCCCACCCACAGCCAGGCCGACAGCGACATCGTCCGCTCCGTACGCCAGGAATCCTGCCCCGGACTATACTCGCGCCATGAAGACCTTCCGCCTCGTCCTGCTCCTGCTCAGCCTGTCCCTGGCCGCCGCCTGCGGCAACAAGGGCGACCTGGTCCTGCCCGACAAGGCCGAGCCGCCGGCTCAGGGATGAGTGCCGCCATGCCCCTGCGCTTCAGCAAGATGCACGGCGCGGGCAACCATTTCCTGGTGCTGGACCGCCGTGGCGGGCTGCCGCCGCCGTCGCCGTCGCTGGTGCGGATCCTGGCCGATCCCCACACCGGTGTCGGCTTCGACCAGTTGCTGACCATCGAGGACGCGCCGCGCGCCGGCGTGGTGGCGCGCTTCGGCATCTGGAACGCCGACGGCAGCGCCGCCGGCCAGTGCGGCAACGGCGCCCGCTGCGTGGCGGCCTGGCTGCGCCGCGAGGGCGTGGTGGCGGGCGAGCGATTCCTGCTCGACAGCCCGGCCGGCGAACTGGAGGTGCAGTGCCTGGCCGACGGCCGTTATCGCCTGGCCATGGGCCGGCCGGAGTTCGCGCCGGCGCGCATTCCCTTCGCCGCCACCGCCGAGGCCAAGGAGTACGAGCTGGAGACGGAAGCCGGGCGCCTGCGCTTCGGCGCCGTGTCCATGGGCAATCCGCATGCGGTGATCGAGGTGAGCTCGGCGGTGCAGGCCGATGTCGCCCGGCTGGGGCCGGTATTGCAGGCGCGGTCGGAGTTCCCCGAGGGCGTGAACGTCGGATTCGCCGAGGTGCTGGCGCCCGACCGCATCCGCCTGCGCGTGTACGAGCGCGGCGCCGGCGAGACCCGCGCCTGCGGCAGCGGCGCCTGCGCGGCGGTGGTGGTGCTGGCCCGGCGTGGACGCATCGGCCGTCATGTGTGGGTGGAACTGCCGGGCGGTACCCTTGAGATCGACTGGCAGGACGACGCGGCGCCGGTGCTGATGGCCGGGCCGGCGGCCTTCGTATTCGAGGGGCAGTGGACGGGCCCCGATCCGGAATCCCTGGAGTGACGCGAACGATGGAAGACAAGAACGAACGCCTCGGTGCCCACGAAGTGGCCGCCTACCTGCGCCGGCATCCGAAGTTCCTGGCCCAGTTCCCCGATCTGGCGCTGAGCCTGGTGGTGCCCAAGGACGAAGGCCCGGCCGCGTCCCTGGCCAGCTACCAGCTGGACGTGCTGCGCGACAAGAACCGCGAGCTGGGCCGGCGCCTGAACGAGCTGTTCGCCAATGCCCAGGAGAACGAGCGCCTGGCCGTGCGCACCCACCAGCTGTCGCTGGCGCTGATGCGCGCCGGCGATGCCGCCGCCACCTTGCGCACGATGGTGGCGGTGCTGGGCGAGGATTTCCGTGGCGACGCGGTGCGCATCGTGCTGTTCCAGCCGGTGCCGGGCCTGGAGGAGGCGTGGCTGAAGGTGGTGCCGCAGGGCGATGCCTCGCTGGCACCCTTCCGCGACTTCCTCGCCGGCGGCGAGCCGATCTGCGGCCGGCTCAACCAGGACAAGCTGGATTTCCTCTTCGGCGAGGCGCGCGAGGAGGCGGCCTCCTGCGTGCTGCTGCCGCTGGAGGGCAAGGGCATGCTGGTGGTCGGCAGCCGCGATCCCAACCGCTTCTTCCCCGGCATGGGGACGCTGTTCCTGCGGATGATGTCCGAGGCCCTGGTCACGGCCCTGGGCCGCTATCCCGCCGATTGAGCCGATGAGCGAACACACGCCGCTGCAGCCGGAGATCGAGGCCTACCTGGCCAGCCTGGCGGTGGAGCGGCGGCTGTCGAAGCACACGCTGTCCGGTTACCGGCGCGACCTGGAGGACCTGGCGGCCTGGATGCGCGACCAGGGCTTCACCGACTGGGCCCGCCTGCGCCAGGAGGCGCTGCGCGGCTACGTCGCCGGCGCGCACCGGCGCGGCCTGTCGGGGCGCAGCCTGCAACGGCGGCTGTCGGCGATTCGCGGGTTCTACCGGCACCTGCACCGGCACCTTGGCCTGGACGTCAATCCGGCCCTGGGCCTGCGTGCGCCCAAGGCGCCGCGCAAGCTGCCGCAGGTGCTGGATCCGGACGAGGCCTCGCAGCTGGTCGAGGTCGATGCCGGCGCGCCGCTGGGCGAGCGCGACCGGGCGATGATGGAACTGTTCTATTCCTCCGGCCTGCGCCTGTCGGAGCTGTGCGGGCTGCGCTGGACCGCCCTGGACCTGGACGAGGGGCTGGTGACGGTGCGCGGCAAGGGCGGCAAGACCCGGCTGGTGCCGGTGGGCCGGCATGCCCGCGAGGCGCTGGCGCAATGGAAGGCGACTTCGGCGCCGGCCTCGCCGGACGCGCCGGTCTTCCCCGGCCGGGCCGGCGGCCCGATCTCGCCGCGGACGGTACAGGCGCGGATGCGGGTGCTGGCCATGCGCCAGGGCCTGTTCAAGCGCGTGCACCCGCACATGCTGCGGCACAGCTTCGCCAGCCACATCCTGGAATCCAGCGGCAACCTGCGCGGCGTCCAGGAGCTGCTGGGCCACGCCAACATCGCCACGACCCAGGTCTACACCCACCTGGACTACCAGCATCTGGCCAAGGTCTACGACGCCGCCCACCCCCGCGCCCGCCGCCGCCGCAAACCGGGGTCAGAGTAAAGGGTCAGAGTAAAGGGTCAGAGTCCGGGGTCTGACCCCGGGGTCAGACCCTTTACTCCGACCCCGGGGTCGGAACAGGTGGGGGTTGCAAGAATGGGGGGGTGACCCCACCCAAGGGATTCCGACCCCCCCCAGGGACCCCGTCATGGATCCTTCCATCCCCCACGCCACCACCATCCTCTCGGTCCGCCGCGGCGACCGGGTCGTCGTCGCCGGCGACGGCCAGGTCACGCTGGGCAACACCGTGATGAAGGCCAATGCCCGCAAGGTCCGCCGCCTGGCCGGCGGCCGGGTGCTGGCCGGTTTCGCCGGTGCCGCCGCCGATGCCTTCACCCTGTTCGAGCTGTTCGAGGGCCAG
>DATGPR010000024.1:0-7444 GCA_035304725.1 Arenimonas sp. | reverse complement strand
CCGGGCGCGCCATCTCTTCCCCCTCTCCTTCCCGTCTTCCCGCGACCCGAACAGGGTCGGCCAAGGGCTGCCCGGCCGTGCCGCAGTCCCGATGGTGGAAGGTTTCCCGGACGCCTGGTCAAGGCACCTGCGTTCGAAGAGCAGACCGTCGCCTAACCGGCGCAGGATGGTCCCGTTCGCTGCTTGACCTTCCCGCCATGGCAAGCCCCAGGCTGCCGCCATCCTTTCCAGGCCGGAAACCGTCATGGACGCCCTGAAACAGGCCTTCGACCGCGAGTGGCAACTGGCCCGCGAAGCCCGCCTCGCCGGCCGGCTCGACCTTGCCTTCCACCACCTCGAACGCGCCCACATCCTCGGCCAGCGCCACACCTGGCGGCATGTGAAGAGCCATGCCGGCATGCTGCACGTGGGCTGGCTGCGCAGCGATGCCCGGGAAATCCTCGGCCAGCTCGGCCGCATCGTCGCGGCGGCGCTGTTCTCGCGGATCTGGGTGCCGGTGGGCAATACCGGCGGCGCCGATGTCAGCGCCTTCCGGCCGATGCCGATGCCGGATGACCTGCAGGCCCTGCTTGCCGAGGTCGACCCAACGACGCGGCGCTGATCCTGACCAACTCCGCCACGTCACCGGACGACGTCAGGCTCCACGACTGTCAGACCGGACTTCTCTCGCAGAGGTAGCCGACCACCACACCGATGGCGAAACCCAGCAGCGCCCACGGCAGCACCACCATCTGGCTGAAGCCCAGCGGCGTCGCCAGCATCAGCAGGTCGACGAAGATCATGGCCGGGGTGACCACCGCGCTGATGGGAATGGAGAGCCAGCCAAACCCCGCGTCCAGCTGCTCGACGCCGAGGTAGATGCCGCGGGCGATGCTGGCCAGCAGGGCGCCGGCGATGCCTTCGGCGAGCACGGAGAAAACCTTCTTCAGGCGCCGGGACGGCGTTCCCGGCGCCTCCGCCGCGAGCCTGCGGCAGGCGGCCAGGATGTCCTGCAGGACCGGGTCCCTCACGGGGCCCTGCTGTCCGTTCTCCTTCGCGCGGCGAGCCAGGTCCATGAACGGCACCAGTTCGGGCGGCTCGTACAGCCGTTCGCAGATGCCGGCGATGAGTTCGCAGCCCAGGACGGGATCCATCGTCCCGTCCACCACCTCGCGGGCGATCAGTCGCGCGTCCTGCAGGGTCCTGAAGCTGCTCATCGGTGAGGGAACGCCCGTGCCGGCCTGGAACCGCAGTAGAGCATCGGGGGCGCGACGGCGGCATGGCCAGAAGTCAAGTTGTGGCGCTGCTGACCGGCCCGGCCGCCATCCGCCCGCCGCGGAACACACATTCCCCCGCCCCCCTGACCTCCGGCCCGCAGACGCCCCGGGCCCGGCCCGCTACAATCCCGCCCCCAATCGACGGACCGCGAACCTGAATGCCAAGCCCGTCTCAGTCGGCGAGCCTGGTTCCGGCGAGACTGCTTTCGGCTCCGGTTTGCGTTTTAGCCTGGGATGGCGAACACCACGATGACGACCCCCGAATCCGACGAACGCCAGGAATGGCAGGCGCTGCTGCGCCCGCTGGCCGGACCGCGCTGGCCGATCCGCGCCAACCGCCGGTTCGCCGCCGAGGATGTGGCCCGGCTGCGCGAGGGCCTGTGGCCGCGCGGCCTGGATGACCGCTGGGCGGTCTGGCTGGACGGCGACGTCCTGCGTTGCTGGCTGGCCGGCCCGCGCACCTGCGTCTACGAGGCGCGGCTGGAGTTCGGCGAAGAGGGCGACGCCCGCTGCCCCGTGCTCGAGGTGCTGGACAACCCCGAGGAATACGCCCGCGCCCGCAGCGACGAGGGTGAGCTGGACCGCTTCGACGGCGTCCTCGCCCTGGTGCTGGCGGCGCGCCGGCAGGCGGCCTGAGCCGGCGGCTCAGTCGGATTCCGCTTCCACCGCGTCCCGCTGCGCGGGTGCCGCTTCCTTCGCCTTCGCCTTGCCCTTGGGCCTGGCCACCTGCGCCGGTTCGCCCTGGCGCGCGGTGGCGGCGGTCGCCTGCAGTTCCGGGCAGGCCATCAGGCCGTGTTCCTTGCGGCAGATGGTGTCGCCAAAGCCCAGGCGCCTGAGCGCCAGTTCGCGCAGCTCCATGCGCTCGAGCAGGAAATCGACGAAGGCGCGCACCTTGGGCGAAAGCACCGAGCCGCGCGGGAACACCGCGTTGAGTTCGACGATCGGCCCGGCCCAGCCGGCCAGCACGCGACGCACGCAGCCGCTGGCCAGCTCCGCGCCCACCACCATCGGCGTGGCCAGCATCAGGCCCTCGCCGGAGAGCAGCGCCGGCTTCAGCGCGAAGGGATCGTTGGCCACCATCAGCGGCCGCAGCGGGAAGTCGGCGCTGCGCTCGCCATCGCCCAGGGTCCAGCTCCAGCGCTGGCCACGGCGGTGGTGCGGCATCACCAGGGCGTGGTGATGCTCGAGGTCCTCGGGCGTCAGCGGTTCGCCGTGGCGGGCGATGTAGGCGGGGCTGGCGTAGATGTAGGGCCGGTAGCTGCCGAGATTGCGCGCCACCAGGGTGGAATCGGGCAGCGAGCCGAAGCGCAGGGCGACGTCGATCTCCTCGCCGATCAGGTCGAGCAGGTCGTTGCTCAGCACCAGGTCCAGGCGCACCTCGGGATAGCGCGAGCGGAACTCGGTGAGCAGCGGGCCGAGTGCCACCAGGCCCAGTGACACCGGCACCGTCACCCGCAGCCAGCCGCGCGGTCCGCTCTGCAGCTGGTTGACCGCGCCTTCGGCTTCCTCGAGTTCGCGGGCGATGCGCTTGCAGTGTTCGTAGTACACCGTGCCCGCTTCGGTCAGGCCGATCCTGCGGGTGGTGCGCATCAGCAGCTGCGCACCCAGGCGCGCTTCCAGTTCCAGCACCTTGCGGCTGACGGTCGTCTTGGGCAGGCCGAGTTGCCTGGCCGCGGCGGTGAAGCTGCCTTGCTCCACCACCTTCACGAACATCAGCGTATCGTTGAGATCGCGCGCCATCGCAGTACTCCCATGAGCGGGACCGGGGGGCGAACGCCGGTCGAAGGCCGGCGCGGGGATTGTCCCGAATGCGTGGCTATTGTGTCACTGAATCTTCGCCGCATTGTCTCTGTCGCGGGACAATTTTTCCCTTAATTGCCGTCTAATCCTCGACAACAAGCGTCCATAACATTCAGCGACCGCAGCTCACCGGCCCAGGTCGCATGAATCCCTCCCCCCGCAATGCCGCACTGCACGGGACACCCGTCGTAGTGATCGGTGCCACCGGCCGGATCGGCCGGGGTGTTGTCGCCGCCCTGCTCGAGACTGGTGCGCCGGTCCTGGCAGTGGCGCGCGATGCCACCCGCCTGGCCGAGCTGCGCATGGGCACCGGCCCGGATCCGCGCCTGGGCGTGATTCCCGGTTCGGTCGCCAGCGATGCCGAGGGCGCCGAGCTGGCGGCGGTGCTGCGTGCCTTCCGCCGGCCATTGGGCGGTGTGGTGGTTTCTCTGGCGGGCCCGCGTGAACGCGCGCGGCTGATGGATCAGCCGGCCGACCTGCTTGAACGGACGCTCAAGGAAAATGTCACGCCCGTACTGGTGGCGGCCCGCCACCTTGTCCCGCTGCTGGTATCCGCCGGCAAAGGGCTTCCCTTCCTGGTGATCGGCGGCCCGGCCGCGGACGTGCCCTGGGCCGGCTACGGCCCGCACTCGGTGGCGGCGGCGGCGCAGCGGATGCTGCTGCGCGCGCTGCACGACGAACTGGCCGGCGAGCCGGTGCGCGTGCAGCAACTGGTGATCGGTTCGCCGGTCTGCAACGGCCAGGGCGACCAGCACCGATGTCCGGAGTGGCCCAGCGCGCTCGATGTCGGCCGACAGGTCTGTACCGCGCTGGCCGACCGGCACTCCTACGACGCCGTCCGCCAGCTCATCCCCATGCCCCGCCCGCCGGGCTCCGCGCCGGCCGCGGCAACGAATTCACATTGATGCAGAGGCTCTCCCCCATGAACGCGAGCAACAACCGGCA
Organism: Arenimonas sp.; assembly: GCA_035304725.1. Lineage (GTDB taxonomy): Bacteria > Pseudomonadota > Gammaproteobacteria > Xanthomonadales > Xanthomonadaceae > Arenimonas. The sequence continues at coordinate 3,443 of DATGPR010000024.1, read as the reverse complement.
AGACCGACTTGTCCGTCCCGTCCGCCAGGTCGCCCTTCGCTGGGCCCTGGGCCTGCTGTCCCTGTCCGCGACGCTGTTTGCGGCCGGCTGCGCCAGCGAAGCGGCGCCCGGTGAAGGCATGCCGCCGCCGCCCGAGGTCAGCGTGGCCGAGGTGAAGCAGCGTGACATCCGCCCCTGGAGCGAGTTCACCGGTCGCATCGAGGCGGTGCAGACCGTGCAGCTGCGGCCGCGCGTGTCCGGCTACATCGAACGCATCGCCTACGAGGAAGGCCAGGAAGTGGAGAAGGACCAGGTGCTGTTCGTGATCGACCAGCGCCCCTACCGCGCCGCCCTGGCCCGGGCCGAGGCGGAACTGGCCCGTGCCCGCACCCAGGCCGAGCTCAGCCGCAGCGAGGCCGCGCGCGCCGAGCGCCTCGCGAAGCAGCGGGTGATTTCCGCCGAAGAGCTGGACCAGCGCCGCGCCGCCGCCGACGCGGCCCAGGCCGCCGTGCGCGCGGCCGCCGCCGCCCGCGACGTCGCCGCCCTGGAACTGGAGTTCACCGAGGTGCGCGCCCCCATCGCCGGCCGTGCCGGCCGCGCCCTGGTGACGCCGGGCAACCTGGTCGGCCCCGAGACCAGCGTGCTGACCAGCATCGTCTCTGTCGATCCGGTGCACGTGGTGTTCGAGGGTGACGAGCTGACCTACCTGCGCTTCACCCGCGACGCCCGCACCGAGGGCAAGCAGCGCAGCCCGGTGCAGGTCGGCCTGGCCGGCGAGGAAGGCTTCCCGCACGAGGGCCAGCTGGACTTCGTCGACAACCACGTCGATCCGGACACCGGCACCATCGTCGCCCGCGCCGTGCTGGACAACGGCAAGCGCCAGTTCACCCCCGGCCTGTTCGCCCGCGTGCGCCTGATCGGCGCCGAGCCGGTGAAGGCGCTGCTGGTGGATCCGAAGGCGGTGCTGACCGATCAGGACCGCCGCTACGTCTACGTCATCGGCCCGGACAATACCGCCCAGCGCCGCGACGTCCGGCTCGGCCGCGAGCTCGACGGCCTGCGGGTGGTCGAGGCCGGCCTGGAGCCGGGCGAGAAGATCATCGTGCACGGCGTGCAGAAGGTCTTCTTCCCGGGCATGCCGGTGCAGCCGGTCGAAGTCGCCATGGGCGCGCCGCCGGCCAGCGCCGTCATCGCCGCCGGCGCCCAATGAGGTCATCCGTCATGAAAGACTTCTCCAGTCTGTTCGTGGACCGCCCGATCTTCGCGGCGGTCCTTTCCATCCTCATATTCGTTGCCGGCCTGATCGCCCTGCCGCAGCTGCCGATCAGCGAGTACCCGGAAGTGGTGCCGCCATCGGTGGTCGTGCAGACGGTCTATCCGGGCGCCAACCCCAAGGTGATCGCCGAGACCGTGGCGACGCCGCTGGAAGAAGCCATCAACGGCGTCGAGGACATGATGTACATCAAGTCCGTCGCCGGTTCCGACGGCGTGCTGATGATGACCGTCACCTTCCGCCCGGGCACCGATCCGGACGAGGCCGCGGTCAAGGTGCAGAACCGGGTCAGCCAGGCGCTGGCGCGCCTGCCGGAGGACGTGCGCCGCCAGGGCGTGACGACCCAGAAGCAGTCGCCGACCTTCCTGATGGTGGTGCATCTGACCTCGCCGGGCGGCGAGCACGACACCCTCTACCTGCGCAACTACGCCCGCCTGCACGTCCGCGACGTGCTGGCGCGGGTGCCCGGCGTCGGCGACGCCCAGGTCTTCGGTGGCGGCGACTACGCCATGCGCGCCTGGCTGGACCCGGACCGCATCGCCGCCCGCGGCCTCAGCGCCGGCGACGTGGTGCGGGCCATGCGCGAGCAGAACGTGCAAGTCTCGGCCGGCCAGCTCGGCGCCGAGCCGATGCCGGACAGCCAGTTCCTGACCCTGATCAATGCCCAGGGCCGCCTGCGCACCGAGGAGGAGTTCGGCCAGATCGTGCTGAAGGTGGGCGAGAACGGTGAAGTCGTCCGCCTCTCCGACGTCGCCCGGCTGGAACTGGGCGCGCACAGCTACACCCTGCGCAGCAACCTGGACGGCCACAACGCGGTCGCCATCGGCATCTTCCAGGCGCCGGGCGCCAATGCCCTGCAGATCCGCGACCAGGTGATCGAGCACATGGAGGAGCTCTCGCAGCACTTCCCGCCGGGCATGCAGTACGAGGCGGTGTACGACACCACCATCTTCGTCCGCGACTCGATCAACTCGGTGATCCGCACCCTGCTGGAAGCGGTGGTGCTGGTGGTGCTGGTGGTGCTGCTGTTCCTGCAGACCTGGCGCGCCTCGCTGATCCCGCTGCTGGCGGTGCCGGTGTCGGTGGTCGGCACCTTCGCGGTGATGTACCTGCTGGGCTACTCGGTCAACACCCTGACCCTGTTCGGCCTGGTGCTGGCGATCGGCATCGTCGTCGACGACGCCATCGTCGTGGTCGAGAACGTCGAGCGCAACATCGAGGAGGGCCTGAGCCCGATCCAGGCCACCCACCAGGCCATGCGCGAGGTGTCCGGACCGATCATCGCCATCGGCCTGGTGCTGTGCGCGGTGTTCGTGCCGATGGCTTTCCTGGACGGCGTCACCGGCCAGTTCTACCGGCAGTTCGCCGTCACCATCGCCATCTCGACGGTGATCTCGACGATCAACTCGCTGACCCTGTCGCCGGCCCTGGCGGCGCGCCTGCTCAAGCGCCACGACGCGCCCAAGGACGCGCTGGAGCGCTTCATCGCCCGCGCCTTCGGCTGGATCTTCCGGCCCTTCAACCGCTTCTTCGGGCGCAGCTCCGAGGCTTACCAGCGCTCGGTCGGCCGCTCGCTGCTGCGGCGCGGTGGCGTATTCGCCATCTACGGCGGCCTGCTGCTGGCCACCGGCCTGATGTTCAGGCTGGTGCCGCCGGGCTTCATCCCGGTGCAGGACAAGCAGTACCTGATTGCCGGCGTGATCCTGCCGGAAGGCTCTTCGCTGTCGCGTACCGACGAGATGCTGTCCAAGGTCTCGCAGATCGCCCTGGAGACCGAGGGGGTCACCCACGCCATCGCCTTCCCGGGCCTGAATGCGCTGCAGTTCACCAACACGCCCAACACCGGCGTGGTGTTCTTCTCGCTGGAGGACTTCGACAAGCGTGACCTCACTGCCGCCGAGATCAACGCCGAGATCAACATGAAGATCGCCGGGCTGCAGGAAGGCTTCGCCTTCTCCTTCATGCCGCCGCCGATCCTCGGCCTCGGCAACGGCTCCGGCTACCAGCTGTTCATCGAGGACCGGGCCGGCCTGGGCTACGGTGCCCTGCAGGACGCGGTGAAGAGCTTCCAGGGCGCGGTCTCGCAGGTGCCGGGCATGGGCTTCCCGATCAGCAGCTACCAGGCCAACGTGCCGCAGCTGGACGCCGAGGTCGACCGCGTCAAGGCCAAGGCCCTGGGCGTGCCGCTGAC
>DATGPR010000023.1:0-25117 GCA_035304725.1 Arenimonas sp. | reverse complement strand
TCCGCAGACCATGGCCGCCACCCTCAAGGCCGCCATCAAGGAAGAGCTGGGCAAGCTGGAAGCCATTCCCACCCAGGAGCTGCTGGAGCAGCGCTACGCCCGCCTGCGCAGCTACGGGGCCTACGAGGCGGCGTGAACGCGACGGCGCCCGAACGACTGGCGCCGGACCTGCTCGACCCGCTGCCGGCGGCGCCCCTGCTGCTGGCCTTCAGCGGTGGCCTGGATTCCACCGTCCTGCTGCACCTGCTGGCCGCGCATCCGCAGGCGCGGGCGCGCGGCCTGCGCGTGCTGCACGTCGACCACGGCCTGCAGCCGGCCTCGGCCGACTGGGCCGAACACTGCCGCCAGGCCTGCGCCACCCTCGGCCTGCCCTTCGAACTGCGCCGGGTACAGGTGAAGCCCGCAGGCGAAGGCCTGGAAGCCGCCGCCCGGCGCGCCCGCTACGCCGCCCTGGCCGAGGCCCAGGCCGAAGGCGAGGTGGTGGCGCTGGCGCATCACCGGGACGATCAGGCCGAGACCGTCCTGCTGCGCCTGCTGCGCGGCTCCGCCGATGGCCTGGCCGGCATGGCCCGGTTGCGCCGCTTCGGCCGCGGCTGGCTGTGGCGGCCGCTGCTGGCCGTCCCGCGCGAGCGCCTGTTGGCGCACGCCCGCGCCGCGGGCCTGGCCTGGATCGAGGATCCCAGCAACCGCGACCCCGCCTACGACCGCAACTACCTGCGCCAGGACGTGCGGCCGCGCCTGCGCGCCCGCTGGCCCGGGGCCGATGCCGCCCTGGCCCGCAGCGGCCGCCTGTTGGCCGAGCAGGCCGCCCTGCTGGCCGGCGAGGACCGGCGCCGCCTGGCCCAGGTCCAGGGCGCCGATCCGGCCACGCTGTCGGTGCCGGCCCTGGCCGCCCAGCCGCCGGCCTGGCGGGCCCGGCTGCTGCGGGCCTGGCTGGCCGGGCTGGGCCTGCCACCGCTGCCGGGCCGGCTGCTGGACCGGGTCGCGCAGGGCCTGCTCGCCGCCCGCGCCGACGCCCTGCCGGAACTGGCCTGGTCGGGCGCCGTGTTGCGGCGCTGGCGCGACAGTCTCTACGCCGGCCGGCCGCAGCCGCCGCTGCCGGCCGACTGGCAGGCGGACTGGGACGGCCGCACAGCCCTGCCCCTGCCGGGCGGAGGCGAACTCCTGCTGGAACCGGCGCACGCCTTCGACGTGCCGCTGCGCGTGCGCGCCCGCCGCGGCGGTGAACGCATCCGCCTGCCCGGACGCGAGCACTCCAGCGAGCTGCGCGACGTGCTGCAGGACCTGGGCGTGCCACCCTGGGAACGCCTGCGCCTGCCGCTGCTGGAAAGCGCCGACGGCGAGCTGCTGGCCGCCGGCGACCTGGCCGTCTCGGCGAAGCTGCGCGCCTGGCTGGATGCGAAGGGGCTGCGCCTGCGCCTGCGGCATTGACCGCCTGCGCGCCCGCCCGCACACTTCGCGCATGGCCGCCAAGTCCCCCGCACCGCCGCCGTCGCCCGTCGCCCAGTTCGAGCAGTCCCTGGACGAACTGGAGAAGCTGGTCCAGAAGATGGAACAGGGCGAGATGTCCCTGGATGAATCGCTGGCCGCCTACGAACGCGGCGTCGGCCTTTACCGGCAGTGCCAGGCGGCGCTGGAGCAGGCCGAACTGCGGGTGAAGCTGCTCACCGACCCCGCCGAACCCGGCCAGGCCCAGCCCTTCGAGCCCGATGCAGGCTGATCCCGGCCCCGCGCGCTGGCTGGCGCGCGTCGAGGCGACCCTGGAAACCGTCCTGCCCGCCGCCGGGGCCGAGCCCGCGCACCTGCACGCCGCCATGCGCCACGCCGTGCTCGGCGGTGGAAAGCGGCTGCGACCGATGCTGGTCTACGCCGCCGGCACCGCCACCGGCGCCGACGAGGCGATGCTGGACGCGCCTGCCGCCGCGGTCGAACTGCTGCATGCCTTCTCGCTGGTGCACGACGACCTGCCGGCCATGGACGACGACGAGCTGCGCCGCGGCCGCCCGACCGTACACGTGGCCTTCGACGAGGCCACCGCCATCCTCGCCGGCGATGCCCTGCAGTCGCTGGCCTTCGCCGTGCTGGCGGAAGCGGCGGCGCCGGACGGCGTGCGCCTGGACTGGCTGCGCACCCTGGCCGTGGCCAGCGGTTCGCTGGGCATGTGCGGCGGCCAGGCCATGGACATGGCGGCCACCGGCCAGGCCCTGGCCCTGGAGGCGCTGGAACGCCTGCACGCGCTCAAGACCGGGGCCCTGATCCGCGCCGCGGTGCGCATGGGCGCGATCGCCGGCAGCCGCGACGAAACCCTGCTGGCCCGGCTGGACGACTACGCCGCCGCCCTCGGCCTGGCCTTCCAGATCCGCGATGACATCCTCGACGTCGAAGCCAGCAGCGAACAGCTGGGCAAGACCGCCGGCAAGGACGCCGCCCAGGACAAGGCCACCTACGTCGGCCTGCTCGGCCTGGACGGCGCCCGCGCCCTGCTGCTGCAGGAGGCGGAAAAGGCGCGAGCGGCCCTGGGGCCGCTCGGCGGGCGGGCCGATGCGCTGCACCGGCTCGCGGACTTCACGGTGGCGCGGGCGCACTGAGCGCCCGGCCCCGCGTGGCGATCAGCTGATCAGGCGGATGCTCACCGGATAGCGATAGTCCTCGCCGTTGTTGGCCTTGATGCCGGCCAGGATGCAGAAAACGATGTTGCCGATCAGGATGACCGGGTAAAGCAGGAAACCGATCAGCAGGAAGCTCAGCACCATGGCCACGATCCAGGCCAGCAGCACGGTGATCTGGAAGTTCAGCGCTTCCTTGGACTGGTTGGTGAGGAAGCCCTTGTCGGACTTGTCCTTGTTCATCAGCCAGATGATCAGCGGGACGATGAAGCCGAGGAAGATGCCCGAGATGTGGGTAATCATCGCAAGGGTGCGATCTTCCTGCGGGGCGCTCCCGTTCTGCACGACGTCGTTCATTTGTCTCCCCTTTTCCGAGTTGGCAGCGCCGCCATGGCGCCGGCAGCGCCGCCAACTGTCGTGGGTTTCAGTGGGGACTGTCAAGAATGGCGCGATACGGGCCGGTTCAGCCCTGGCCGGCCACGGTCATGCGCCCGACCAGCACCGAGCCGATGCCGATGTGCGAGCGCCGGTCGACGTCGGCACCCACCGCCTCGATGGCCTGGAAGATGTCCTGCAGGCGGCCGGCGATGGTGACCTCGTCCACCGGGTGCGCGATGGCGCCGTTCTCGACCCAGAAGCCGGCCGCGCCGCGGGAATAGTCGCCGGTGACGGTATTGGCGCCCTGGCCCATCAGCTCGGTCACCACCAGGCCCTGCTGCATGCCGGCCAGCAGCTCCTGGTAGCCCGAGGCATTGGCGGTCGCCACCAGGTTGGTGACGCCGCCGGCATTGGCGGTGCTCTGCATGCCCAGCTTGCGCGCCGAATAGCTCGAAAGCAGGTAACGCTCCAGCACGCCGGCGCGGATGATGTCCGAATCCACCGTCGCCACGCCCTCGGAATCGAAGGAGGACGAGCGCAGGCCGCGCATCAGGTGCGGGCGCTCGGCCAGGCCGAACCAGCCGGGCAGGATGCGCTGGCCCAGGGCGCCGAGCAGGAAGCTGGCCTGCCGGTACAGGGCGCCGCCGGATGCGGCCGCCAGCAGGTGGCCGATCAGGCTGCGCGCCACTTCCGGCACGAACAGCACCGGGTACTGGCCGGTCTTCACCGGCCGTGGCGCCAGGCGCGCGATGGTGCGCTCGGCGGCGCGGCGCCCGACCATGGCGGCCGGTTCCAGGTCCTCCGGCGCCAACGCGCTGCTGTACCAGTAGTCGCGCTGCATGCGGTCGCCCTGGCCGGCGATCAGCGACAGGCCGAGGTAGTGGTTGCTGCCGCGCTCGGCGCCGAGGAAGCCGTGGCTGTTGGCGTAGACCGACAGGCTTTCGCCGGTGCTGACGTTGGCGCCCTCGGAATTGCTGATGCGCGGATCGGCCTCGCGGCCGGCGGCCTCGGCTTCGCAGGCCAGGGCGATCGCCGCTTCCGGGTCCAGCGCCCAGGGATGCCAGCCGTCGAACTCGCCCACCTCGGTGGCCATGCGATCGGCATCGGCCAGGCCGGCGGCCGGGTCGGGCTCGGTGTGCCGGGCAATGGCGCAGGCCTGCTCCACGGTCGCCTCCAGCGAACCGGGCTGCAGGTCGGCGGTGCTGGCATTGCCCTTGCGCTGGCCGAAGTAGACGGTCACCGCCAGGCCGCGGTCGCGGTTGCGCTCCACCGTCTCGACCTGACCCAGGCGCACGCCCACCGACAGGCCGGCGTCCTCGTTGAGCAGGACCTCGGCCTGGCTGGCGCCGCGGGCCGCGCACAGGCGCAGCACGTCCCGGGCCAGCTCCGAGAGCCGGTCCAGGCGCTGCCGGGAATCGTCATGCGCTGGGGTCGGGAGGCTCATGGGCGTATCCTTGCGGCGTTCATGGGTGGCTGGCAATGCACGAAGACGATTTCCTGGAAGAACACGATCACGGCCCCAGCCGCAGCGCGCAGCGCCGCGAGGCCCTGGCCGTGCTGGAGCTGGCCCGGCGCCTGGTCGAGCTGCCCGAGGCCGTGCTGGCCCGCGTCCCCATGGACGAGGACCTGCGCGACCTGGTGCGGAGCTCGCGCAAGGTCACGGCGCAGATCGCCCGCAAGCGGCAGATCCAGTACCTGGCCAAGCACCTGCGCCGGCAGGACGACGATGCGCTGGCGCTGATCCGCGGCGCCATCGAGCACGACAAGGCCGAGCACCTGCGCGAGGCGCGCGCCCTGCACGCGGTCGAGCACTGGCGCGACCGCCTGCTGGAAGAAGGCGACGCCGCCCTGTCGGAACTGCTGTCGCAGTACCCGCAGGCCGACCGCCAGCACCTGCGCCAGCTGGCCCGCAACGCCCAGCAGGAACGGCTGAAGAACAAGCCCCCGCACGCCTTCCGCGACCTCTTCCGCGAACTGCGCGACCTTCTGGAAACTTCGTCCGAGGCCGAGTGACGGGTTCCTGCCGCGGCTGAAAAACCTCACGCCCGGGTGCCACCGACGGTCAGGGCATCGATCTTCAGGGTGGGCTGGCCGACGCCGACGGGGACGCTCTGGCCGTCCTTGCCGCAGACGCCGACGCCCTCGTCCAGGGCCAGGTCGCGGCCGACCATGGACACCTTCGTCATCACTTCCGGGCCGTTGCCGATCAGGGTGGCGCCCTTGACCGGGCGGGTGATCCTGCCGTCCTCGATCAGGTAGGCCTCCGAGGCCGAGAAGACGAACTTGCCGCTGGTGATGTCGACCTGGCCGCCGCCGAAGTTGGGCGCGTACAGGCCCTGTTTCACCGAGGCGATGATCTCGGCCGGGTCGTAGGGGCCGGCCAGCATGTAGGTATTGGTCATGCGCGGCATCGGCAGGTGGGCGAAGCTCTCGCGGCGGCCGTTGCCGGTGGGGGCCATGCCCATCAGGCGGGCATTGAGCCGGTCCTGCATGTAGCCGCGCAGCACGCCGTCCTCGATCAGGACGGTGCAGGCGGTGGGCGTGCCCTCGTCGTCCATGTTCAGCGAACCGCGCCGGCCCGGCAGGGTGCCGTCGTCGACGATGGTCACGCCGGGCGCCGCCACGCGCTCGCCGATGCGGCCGGAGTAGACCGAGGTGCCCTTGCGGTTGAAATCGCCTTCCAGGCCGTGGCCGACCGCCTCGTGCAGCAGCACGCCCGGCCAGCCCGGGCCCAGCACCACCGGCATCACGCCGGCCGGGGCCTCGACCGCTTCCAGGTTCACCAGGGCCTGGCGCAGGGCCTCGCGCGCCACCGCCATCGGCCGGTCGCCCGACAGCAGCTCCTCGTAGCCGTAGCGGCCGCCGGCGCCGGCATAGCCCTGCTCGCGGCGACCATCCTGCTCGACGATCACCTGCACGTTGAAGCGCACCAGCGGCCGCACGTCGGCGGCGGCAGCGCCGTCGCTGCGCGCCACCAGCACGGTGTCGACGCCACCGGTCAGGCTCACCGCCACCTGGCGCACGCGCGGATCGGCCTGGCGCAGCCACTGCTCGATCCGGCGCAGGCTGTCGATCTTGGCCTCGGCGCCCATGCCGGCAACCGGATCGATGGCCGGATACAGCGCATGCCCGCGCAGCACGATCCGCTGCCCAGGCGCGCCTGCCGGGCCTGAGCGGGCGATGGCGCGCGCCGAGGCCGCCGACTCCAGCAGGGCCTCGACGCCGATGTCGTCGGAATAGGCGAAGCCGGTCTTCTCGCCGCTGATCGCGCGTACGCCCACACCCTGCTCGATGGCGTGCGAACCGTCCTTGACGATGCCGTCCTCGACAGTCCAGCTCTCGCGCCGGCTGTGCTGGAAATACAGGTCGCCGTGCTCGACGCCCGGCCCCATCAGCCGTTCGAAGGCCCGGTCCAGGGAGGCAAGGTCCAGGCCGCCCGGCGCCAGCAAGCGGTGCTCGGCCAGCGCGAGCGGATCGGTGAGGTGATCGGTCATGGGAATCAGGTGTGGTCGTGGGCGGGGCGAATCAAGGCGTGGGTGGCGAGATGACGGACCTTACCGCGGATCCTTGCCGTCGCCGGGTCCGGCCTCTGCGGCGGCCCCGGCAGCGGCGCCCGGACCGCCGCCCGTTCCGTCCTCGGTGGCGGGGCCACGCTCCACCACCTCCACCAGCGGATCCTCCCAGGGCCCGGTGACCCGGTAGACGGTGCGGGCCGCCTGCTTGAGCGGCTGGTGCAGCACCGCCTGCGCCACCGCACCGACCGCCGCGCCAACCGGACCGGCGGCCAGGGCGCCGATCGCCGGCAGCACGCCGCCGGCCTTGGGCAGCACTTCGATGCGCTGGTCGTATTCGCGCTTGCGCAGGTCGGTGGAACCGCTGACGCGGATCTCCGCCGCCGGGCCGTTGATCTGCAGCAGCTCGGTACGGGCCATGCCGTCGGCGAAGACGAACTCGCCGCTCATGGTGTTGAAGCCGAAGCCCTTGGCGAAGAAGTCGCTGAAATCCAGGGTCAGGCGGCGCGGGATCTCGGCCAGGGAGATCAGGCCGAGCATGCGGCCGCCGCCACCCGGCTCCACCTCCAGCAGCGCGCCCTCGCCGACCTCCACGCTCAGCCGGCCGTTGAAGCGCTCCAGCGAGAAGGCACCCGGCGAGCCCGGCCACCAGCCCTCGAGCTGGCCCCTGGTCGGCCCCTTGTCCACCATGCCGGCCAGGCCGAAGGCATCGAGCAGCTCGCCAAGGCTGCCGGCGCGAAAATCCACGGTGAACTCCGACACCGCCCTGCCCTCGCCGGCGCGGCGCCAGTCGCCGCTGGCATCCAGTTCGAATCCGTTCGCGCGGGTGCTGAAGCGCTCCACCCGCAAACCATTCTCGCCGGGATGCGCCTGCAGTTCGGCCTGGCCCAGCACCAGCTTGCCGACGCGCAGGTCGTCCACCTTGAAGCGCAGGGCCGGCAGCGCGGCGGGATCCTGGTCGCCTTCCTCGGGCAGTGGCACGGCCCCGGTGGCCTCGGCGATGGCGGCATCGCTGCCTTCGCCGGCGATGGCAGGCGCCGCGGGGACAGTGGATGAAGGCGCGGTGGCGACCGCAGGCGCATTCGTTGCCGATGCTGCCGACGCCGGCGCAGCCGCCGCGGGCCCGGCCTGTTCGCGCAGCGGCCAGTGCAGGCGCTGGAAGCGGCCTTCGATGCCCAGCGACAGCTCCGCCGGAATGTTCAGCTCGCCCAGCACCTGCTCGCCGTCCAGGCGCACCAGGGTGCGCTCGGCATCCTTGTCCAGCTGCACGCGGGTGTCGGCGAAGGGCGCGCCCATCAGGTCCAGCGCCTGCACCTGCAGGTCGAGCGAACGCAGGTACGTTCCGCCTTCGCCGCCGCTGGCGAAACGCACCCAGCCGGCGGCATCGAGGCTGGGGGCGATGCCGCCGATCACGATGCCGGCCGCCGGCGGATCCGGCACCTCGCCGGGACCGAACAGCAGCGAGGCGGCCATTTCCCTGTCCCTGGCCTGCAGGCTGCGCAGCGCCATCAGTTCACCCAGGCGCACCTGCACTTCGCCGCTTTCCGGCGGCACCGGCGCGCGCAGGCTCAGCGGCAGCGGCTCCCCGGCCGCCTTGGCCAGCGGTGCCGGCAGGCCCAGGGCCAGGCCGCGCAGGCTGGATTCGACCTGCAGCCAGGACGGCGGCGCCTCGCCGTTCGCGGGCGGCGCCGGCACTTCCAGGCTCACCCGCCAGTCGGTTTCGCCCTGCAGGTGCGGCAGCAGCCAGGCCAGCGGCTCGTGCCGGCGCAGCAGCGGCTCGGCCGCGAACACCCCGTCCAGGCTGGCGCGCGCGGCGATGGCGGGATCGCCGGTGGCCTCGCCCACCCGCAGCGAGAAGCTGACCGGGCGCTCGGCGAACTTCGCTTCCAGGCCATCGGCGGCGAAGCCGCCGGCGCTGAAGCGCACTGCGCCCCTGACCTCCTCCAGCTCCAGCTGCCAGCGCTTGTCCTCCAGGCGGGCGCCGGCCAGTTCCAGCTCGCCCTCGACGCGGAACGGACCCAGCTCCTGCTTCAGCGGCTGCTCCAGGGTCATGTCGACACGGACGGGACCGGCCAGGCTGGCCTGGCGCAGATGCTCGGCATGACGCCCGGCCAACGGGCTGGCCCGCATCAGCGCCTGCAGCGCCTCGCCGCGGGTGGCGGTTTCGATGTCCAGGGCCAGGCGCGGCTTCGCGAAATCGGTGATGCCGCCGGCGACACGCTGCACACCGTTGCCGGCAATGGTGCCGCCGCCTTCCAGGGCCATGCCCGGACCGTCGAAGACCAGGTCCAGCTCCAGGGCCTCGGCATCCGGCCAGTCGGGATGGAAGCGCACCGTCGCCCCGGAAACGTGGGTGCGGGCATCGAAGCGGCCGCTGTTCTCGCGGAAGGGCCAGAAGTCGAGGTCGCCGGCCAGCACGGCCCGGCCGTCCAGCACGCGGCCGCTGACCAGGGCCTCGTCCAGCCAGCTCACGGTGCGCTCGGACATGCGGTCGCGCACCCAGAAGCGCTTGGCGGCCCCGAAATCGGAGGGCGCCACCTCGGCGGCCAGGTCCAGGCGCGGACGGCCGCCGTCGAAGGCCAGTTCGGCACGCACCCTGGCGCCGTAGTCGCTGCCCTGCAGGTCGAGGCCGGCCACGCCCATACGCCACTCCTCGCCTTCGCGCCACCAGGCCAGCGTGCCGGCGATCTCGGCGTCCAGCGGTTCGCGGAAGGCCGACCAGTCGAAGCGCATCGGTCCGCGCATGCGCATGACGCCGCCGTCCTGGTCGAAGGCGATGGCGCCGTGCAGGCCGGACAGGCCGGGGCGGCGCTCCTGGGCCTGCCATTCCAGCCGGTCCACCGCCACCGAGCCGCTCCAGTCGCCCTCGCGACCTGCCACGCGCAGGTTGCGCAGTTCGCCGTCGGGCGCGGCCTCGTACAGCCAACGGCGCAGGCCGTCCGGCAGGCGCGGGCTGAGCATGGCCAGGGCCCGCGCCGGTTCCAGGTCCAGGCGCGGTGCCTCCAGCGCGTTGACCTCGCCCACCGCCAGCCACAGCCCGTCGAGGCTGTGCGGCTGCGGCTGGCCGCGCTCGTGGAAGTGCAGTTCCGGCAGATGCGCCTGCCAGCCGTTGCCGTCGACCTGCCAGCGCCCCAGCAGGTCCACGCGCTCGTAAGCGGCGGCCGGTGAGCGCAGGCCGCCGTCGGGATCGGCATACCAGGGCTTGCGGGCGCCGATGGCGAAGGGCGCGAAGCTGGCGCGGCTGCGCACGTCCACCACCCGCTGCGCCTCGATGTGCGCCCACAGGTCGAGATCGCCGACGCCCGCCAGCACCACGCCGGCGTCGGCCAGCAGCGGCGACCAGTGTTCCAGTTGCAGATCGTGGCCACCGGCCCAGAGCCGGCCCGACCAGTCTGCCCGGCGCAGCTCCGCCACCGCGTTCAGCGGCGCGCTGTCCGGATCGGCCCAGACGCGCACGCCGGCCACCAGGTCGTCGGCATGCACGCGCAGGCGCAGGTCGACCCGCGGCAGCCGCAGTTCCGAACGCATCGCCAGCGAATGCAGGCGCAGTTGCGCCCGTTCGACCTGCAGTTCGCCCAGGCCCTCGAGCGTTTCCAGCGGATCGGCGCTGGGCGCGTCCTCGCGCACCGGCAGGCCGGCCAGGCGCCAGCGGCCGTCCTCGCCCTGCTCCAGCAGCAGGTCGAGCTCGCGCACCTTCAGTTCGGTCAGCGGCGCACCCGGCAGCAGGCCGGAATACACCGCCACCAGCAGTTCGGCGCGGCCGATGTCCAGGGCTTGGCCGCCCTCGCCGATGCGCAGGCCGTCGAGGGTCAGGCGCGGGCCACGCCGGGTCCATTGCGCGCGCGCCGCGTCGAAGCTGACCGGCTGGCCGATGCGCTCGCCCAGCCAGGCGGCGATGCGGTCGGGATGCTCCTCGACCATCGGCAGCAACTGGTTGAGCACGCCCACCGCGGTGGCCGCCAGGATCAGCAGCACCAGCACCCCGTAGCCGAACAGGCGGCGCAGGTGGCGGAGGCGACGGCGCAGCGGCGTGCTCATGGCGTGCCGCTCAGAGCAGGACCACGTCGTACTGCTCCTGGGCGTACTGGTCGTCGGCCTGGAATCGGATCGACTTGCCCAGGAACTCTTCCAGTTCCGCCACCGCCGCAGATTCCTCCTCGGTGATGCGGCCGACCACCCTGGGCGAGGCGATCACCAGCAGTTGCGAGGCCTCGAACTGGCGGACGGCGCGGGTGATCTCGCGGAAGATTTCGTAGGTGAGCGTCTCCGGCGTCTTCAGGCTGCCGCGGCCGCCGCATTCATGGCAGGGCTCGCAGAGCTGGCGTTCCAGGCTCTCGGTGGTGCGCTTGCGGGTCATCTCGACCAGGCCCAGCGGCGAGAAGTCGTGCACCGAGGTGCGGGCGTGGTCGCTGGACAACCCCTTTTCGAGCATGCGCAGCACCTGCCGCTTGTGCTCGTCGTCGGTCATGTCGATGAAGTCGATGATGATGATGCCGCCCAGGTTGCGCAGGCGCAGCTGCCGGGCCACCGCCTGCGCCGCCTCCAGGTTGGTGCGGTAGACGGTTTCCTCGAGGTTGCGCTGGCCGAGGAAGGAACCGGTATTGACGTCGATGGTGGTCATCGCCTCGGTCTGGTCGATGACCAGGTAACCGCCGGACTTCAGCGGCACTTCCTTCTGCAGCGCCCGCTGGATCTCGTCCTCGACGCCGTAGAGGTCGAAGATCGGCCGCTCGCCGGTGTAGTGCTCGATCCGGTCCAGCATCGCCGGCATGAACTGGCTGACGAAGCCACGCACGCGCTCCAGCGCCTCGCGCGAATCCACCCGCACCTTGTCGACGTCCTTGCGCATCAGGTCGCGCACGGCGCGCAGGGTCAGCGGCAGGTCCTCGTAGATGCGGCCGCCGACCGGCGTGCGCTCGGCCGCCTGGCGGATCACCTCCCAGGCGCGGCGCAGGTAGGCCACGTCCTCGGCGAGCGCCTCGGCCGGCTGCCCCTCGGCATTGGTGCGGACGATGTAACCCTGGCCGCCGCCATTGGCCAGGCCGGCGACGATTTCCTTGAGGCGGGCGCGCTCGGCCTCGTCCTCGATGCGGGCCGACACGCCCAGCACCCGCGACTGCGGCAGGAAGACCAGGTACCGCGAGGGAATCGACAACTGCGTGGTCAGGCGCGCGCCCTTGCTGCCGATCGGATCCTTGACCACCTGCACGACGATCTCCTGGCCTTCGTGCACCAGGGACGTGATCGGCGGGGTCGGCGCCGGCACCGGCACCTCGCCCTCGGCGGCCGGCTCGGCCGGCAGGCGGTGGATGTCGGAGGCATGCAGGAAGGCGGCGCGTTCCAGGCCGATCTCGACGAAGGCGGCCTGCATGCCCGGCATCACCCGCTGCACCCGGCCCTTGTAGATGTTGCCGACCACGCCGCGGCGGGAGGTACGCTCGATGTGCAGTTCCTGCAGCATGCCGTTCTCGACCAGGGCAACCCGGGTCTCGCGCGGCGTCACGTTGATCAGGATTTCCTCCGACACCCGGTTCTCCCTCACCCGATGAGTCCGAACGCGCGCAGCAGGGTGGCCGTCTCGTGCAGGGGCAGGCCCATGACGCTGGAGTGGCTGCCCTCCAGGCGCGGCACGTGGGCGGCGAAGCGGCCCTGGATGGCGTAGGCGCCGGCCTTGCCGAAGCACTCGCCGGAGGCGACGTAGGCGTCGATCCAGGCCTCGCTCAGCGGCTCGACGGTCACGGTCGTGATGTTGGTGGCATGCAGTTCGCGGCCGGCGCTGACCAGCCAGACGGTGGAGATCACCTCGTGCCTGCGCCCCGACAGGGCCCGCAGCATTTCCCTGGCGTCATCCGCGTCGGCGGGCTTGCCGAACACGCGGTCGTCCAGCACCACTTCGGTGTCGGCGCCGAGCACCACCGCGCCGGGACTGGCCATCACCTTGAGCAGGCCGGCGCCGGCCTTCTCGCGGGCGACGCGGCTGACGTAATCGGCGGGGGCTTCGCCGGGCGCGCGTTCCTCGGGAACGTCCACGTCCAGCAGACCGAACTGGAGACCGAGCTGGGCCAGCAGCTCACGGCGACGGGGGGATTGCGAGGCGAGATGCAGCATCGGCCAAGCATAGCCGCTGCCCCCGCCCCGGGCACACCGGCCGGCGACCGCGGTTCAGGCCCGGTGATAGGGATGATTGGCCAGCAGGCTGGCGGCCCGATACAGCTGCTCGGCGAGCACCAGCCGCACCAGCATGTGCGGCAGGGTCAGCGGGCCCAGGGACCAGCGTTCATGGGCGGCCGTCAGCACCTCGGGGGCGTGGCCCTCGGGGCCGCCGATCAGGAAGGCCAGGTCGCGGCCCTGCTGCCGCCAGTGTTCCATGCGCCGGGCCAGCTCCTCCGAGCTCCAGGCCTTGCCGCGTCCATCCAGGGCAACGATCCAGGCATCCCGCGGCAATGCCGCCAGCACCCGCTCGCCCTCCTCGGCGGTGGCGCGGGCCGGATCGCGACCCTTGCCGCGCAGGCCCGGGGTGATTTCCGTCAGCTCCAGCGGCAGCCAGCGCGACAAGCGCTTGCGGTATTCCGCGAAGCCCTCGCTCACCCAGCCGGGCGGCTTCTCACCAACCGCAAGGATCCGTGCTTTCATCGGCTTCGGGGACAGGAGGTTCCTGACGCGGATTCACGCGGATGAACGCGGTCAGGGCGTCCGGGAGGAAAGGGCAGCGGCTGCCCGGCCGGCAAGGGGGCGTGTGGCATGGGCCGATACTAGCCCACGCCGGAAAGTTCAGGAGGCGGCGGGTTCTTCCGGGGGCTGGTCGCCGACGGTCCAGAGGCGCTCGAGGGCGTAGAACTCGCGGACGCGCGGCAGCATGACGTGGACGATCACGTCGCCCAGGTCCACCAGCACCCACTCGGCCTCGCGCTCGCCCTCGACGCCCAGCGGCATCACGCCGCACTTCTTGGCGAACTTGACCACTTCGTCGGCCACCGCCTTCACGTGCCGGGTCGAGGTACCCGAGGCCACCACCAGGTAATCGGCGATGCTGGTCTTGCCGCGCACGTCGATTTCGGTCACGTCCTTGGCCTTGATCTCCTCCAGCGCGGCATGCACTTGCCTGAGCAGGTCCTGCGCCGAGGGGGCGGGGTCGGGCATCCGGGTCTTGATGACGTGGGCTTGGCTGGTCAAAGCAGGAGCTCGGGAGGCGGAAAAGGGGGCCGATTATACGCCCGTCCCGGCCGGGGGCGCGGTGTACAGGCCGTGCCGGGCGATGTAGGCGGCCACCGCCGGCGCCAGCCAGTCGCCGCCGCCCTGCCCGGCCGCCAGGCGCCGGCGCAGTTCGCTGGCCGAGGCCGGGTGCGGAGCCGCCTCCAGCCGGAACACCCGGCCGGCTGGCGCCTGTTCCAGCTCGCCGGGCTGTCGGGCCCAGCGGCCGGCCAGCAGGGCTTCCAGCGGCTCCGGAAGCGCCTCCAGGCCATGTCCGGGGCGGGTCACCACCACCAGGTGCGCCAGCGCCGGCAGGCGGGTCCATTCATGCCAGGAGGGCAGCCCGCGGAAGGCGTCGGCGCCCAGCACCCAGGCCAGCGGCGCCTCCGGGCCCAGTTCGGCGCGCAGCTCGGCCAGGCTCAGCACGGTCCAGGACGGCCCGGGCCGGCGCAGCTCGCGCCGGTCCACCACCAGCCCGGGCTCGCCGGCGATGGCCAGTTCCAGCATCTCCGCCCGGGCCTCGGCGCTGGCGCCGGGGGCCGGGCGGTGCGGCGGGTCGGCGGCCGGCAGCAGCCGGACCTCGGCGCCGAAGGCGTCGCGGACGGCGCGGGCCACCGCCAGGTGTCCGGCGTGGACCGGGTCGAAGGTGCCGCCGAAGGCCAGGACCGGCTTCACGAGACCAGCAGGCGACGCGCCCGCGGTTCGGCGATGGCCGCCAGCAGGCGTTCCAGCAGCAGCCAGGGATCGCCCTCGCCGCGCCCCTTGGCAGTGCGGTCGATGCGGCCGCATTCGGCGGCGAAGCGCTCCCAGCGTTCCGGCGGGTGCCGGTCCAGGGCGCGGCGATAGGCGGCCTGCTTGCTCTCCCAGACCCGGGCATTGCGCAGGGCCGCGGGCGCCGGCGTGCCGCCGGCGATGTCACGGGCCAGGCCGGCGCAGAGCAGCACTTCCCTGGCGATCATCGGCATCAGTCCGGCCACCTGTTCGCCCTCGGCGCGCAGGGCGGCGAGCATGCGCACGGCGCGGGCGGCGTCGCCGGCCAGGGCGGCATCGACCAGGCGGAACACATCGAAGCGGGCCGAATCGGCAACCAGCCGCTCCATCGCCTCGACGTCCAGCGCCTGCGCGGCCGGGCCGCGATGGGCGTCGCCGGCCAGCAGGGCCAGCTTGTCCACTTCCTGGGCCGCCGCCAGCAGGTTGCCCTCGACACGATCGGCCAGGCGCTGCACCGCGTCCGGCGTGGCCACCAGGCCGCGGCTGCGCAGGCGGCGCTGCAGCCAGTCGCCCAGCTCGTGCGGCTTCAGCGGCCAGACCGGAACGAAGTGGCCGACCCGGGCGATCGCCTCGCTCCACTTGCCGGCGTGGGCCTTGCTCCAGTCCTGGCAGGTGATCAGCAGCACCGTGTCCGGCGGCGGGTTGTCGCAGTACTCGCGCAGGGCCTCGCTGCCGTCCTTGCCCGGCTTGCCGGTGGGCAGGCGCAGGTCGAACAGGCGGCGGCTGGCGAACAGGCTGAGCGAGGCCAGGCCCTGGCTGAGCCGGTTCCAGTCGAAACCGGCCTCGGCGTCGAGCACCTCGCGTTCGCCATAGCCTTCCTCGCGGGCGCGGGCGCGCACGGCATCGGCCAGTTCCTGCACCAGCAGCGGCTCGCTGCCGGCGATCAGGTAGACGGGGCGGAGCGGCTCCGCCGCCAGCTGCCGTTCCAGGCGGTCCGGCCGCAGTTCCATCAGTCGGCGCGCAGGGCCGCGTCCAGGCGCCGCAGGATCGCCGCCTGCATGTCGCGCCGCAGTTCCGACTCGATCAGCTCCTGCTCGGCGGGCGTGCCGATGCTGGCGCCGGCGTCGTAGGTGAAGTCGCGGGAGATCTCCACGCGCTGGCGCGGCACCCGCACCTCGCCGTCGGCGTCGCGCAGTTCGAAGTCGACACGGTAGGTGACCTCGTACTCGCGGACGCGGGCGCTGCGGTCCACGGTCAGCGGCCGGGTGCGCAGCCTTTCGCCGCTCAGGCGCAGCTCGGCGGCGCGCTCGTCACGGGAACCGGCCAGCGGCACGCCGGCACGACGCAGGGCATTGCCCAGGTCCTGCGCCAGCGGACTGAAGGGATCGCTGGCCAGGACCCGCACCGGGCCCAGGTCGTCGCCCAGGTCGAGGCTGCCGCGCGGGCGGAAGCCGCAGCCGGCCGCCAGCACGATCACGCACAGCAGGACCAGTATCCGGCGCATCCGCTCACCCCGCGACGATGTTGACGATCTTTCCGGGCACGACGATCACCTTGCGCACGCTCAGGCCCTCGAGGAACTTTTGCACGTTCGGCTCGGCCATGGCCAGCGCCTCGATGGTCTCCTTGCCGGTATTGGGCGAGACCTCGATGGTGGCGCGCAGCTTGCCGTTGACCTGCACCGCCAGGGTGACGGCGTCGCGCACCAGCGCCTGCGGGTCGGGCTGCGGGAAGGGAACATCCTCCAGGGTGGTTTCCGGATGCCCCAGCACCTGCCACAGCGCATGCGAGGCATGCGGGGTGATCGGGTTGAGCAGCAGCACCACCGCCTCGAAGGCTTCCTGGCGCAGCGCCCTGCCCTGCTCGCTGGCATCGTCGAACTTCGCCAGCGCGTTCAGCAGTTCCATCACCGCGGCGATGGCGGTGTTGAAGGTGTGGCGGCGGCCGTAGTCGTCGCCGACCTTCTGGATGGTCTCGTGCAGCTGCCGGCGCAGGGCGCGCTGGCCGGCGTCCAGCGAGGCCGGATCCAGCTTCGGCGCCGGGCCGTCGGCGGCGTGCCGCTGCACCATGTTCCAGAGCCGGCGCAGGAAGCGCGCCATGCCCTCGACGCCGGCCTCGTTCCACTCCAGGCTCTGCTCCGGCGGCGCCGCGAACATCGAGAACAGGCGCACGGTGTCGGCACCGTAGCGGTCGACCATCGCCTGCGGGTCGACGCCGTTGTTCTTGGACTTGGACATCTTCTCGACGCCGCCGATCTCGACCGGCTTGCCGTCGGCGCGCAGGGTGGCGCCGGTGATGCGGCCGCGTTCGTCGCGGACGATGTCGACATCGGCCGGGTTGTACCAGACCTTGGATCCGTCGGCCTCGCTGCGGCAGAAGGTCTCGGCGATCACCATGCCCTGGCAGAGCAGGTTGCTGGCCGGCTCGTCGCTGTCGACCATGCCGGCGTCACGCAGCAGCTTGTGATAGAAGCGGAAGTACAGCAGGTGCAGGATGGCGTGCTCGATGCCGCCGATGTACTGGTCCACCGGCAGCCAGTAATTGGCGCGCTCGTCCACCATGTCGGCGGCGCCCGGCGAGGTGTAGCGGGCGTAGTACCAGCTCGACTCCATGAAGGTGTCGAAGGTGTCGGTCTCGCGCTCGGCGTCGCCGCCGCACTCGGGGCACTTGCACTTGCGCCATTCCGGATCGGCCTTGATCGGCGAGGCGACGCCGGAGAACTCCACGTCCTCGGGCAGCAGTACCGGCAGCTGGTCCTCGGGCACCGGCACCGGGCCGCACTTTGCGCAGTGGATGACCGGGATCGGGCAGCCCCAGTAGCGCTGCCGGCTCACGCCCCAGTCGCGCAGGCGGAAATTGACCCGGCGCTTGCCCACGCCCTTGCGGCCCAGCGACTCGACCAGGGCCTCGAAGGCGCGGCGGTAGTCCATGCCGTCGATGGCGCCGGAGTTGATCACCCGCATGTTCGGGTCGGTCTTGTCGGCGTACCAGTCCTGCCAGCGGTCGGCGTCGTACTCCTTGCCCTCGATGGCGATCACCTGGCGGATCGGCAGGCCGTACTTGTGCGCGAAGGCGAAGTCGCGCTCGTCATGGCCGGGCACCGCCATCACCGCGCCGGTGCCGTAGCCCATCAGCACGAAGTTGGCGACCCAGACCGGCACCTTGTCGCCGCTGACCGGGTGGATGGCGTACAGGCCGGTGAACACGCCCTTCTTTTCCTGCGTCTCCAGCTCGGCCTCGGAAACACCGCCCTTGCGGCACTCCTCGATGAAGGCGCGCACCTCGGGATTGCCCGAGGCCGCCCACAGCGCCACCGGGTGCTCGGCCGCCACCGCCAGGTAGGTCACGCCCATCAGGGTGTCGGGGCGGGTGGTGAACACGGTCACCGGCTCGGCCATGGCCTCCATGGCGAACTGGATCTCCATGCCCTCGCTGCGGCCGATCCAGTTGCGCTGCATGGTCTTGACCGCGTCCGGCCAGCCCTCGAGCTTGTCCAGGCCGTCCAGCAGCTCCTGCGCGTACTCGGTGATCTTGAGGAACCACTGCGGGATTTCCCGCTTCTCGACGATGGCGCCGGAGCGCCAGCCGCGGCCGTCGATGACCTGCTCGTTGGCCAGCACGGTCTGGTCGACCGGGTCCCAGTTCACCACCGAGTTTCGGCGGTAGACCAGGCCCTTCTTCATCAGCCGCACGAACATGCGCTGCTCGTGCACGTAGTAGTCCGGCCGGCAGGTGGCGAACTCGCGCGTCCAGTCGATGGCGTAGCCCATCTGCTGCAGCTGCGCCTTCATGTGCTCGATGTTGGCGTAGGTCCACTTCGCCGGCGCCGTGTGGTTCTTGATGGCGGCGTTCTCGGCCGGCAGGCCGAAGGCGTCCCAGCCCATCGGCTGCAGCACGTTGTGGCCGGTCATGCGCTTGTAGCGGCTGATGACGTCGCCGATGGTGTAGTTGCGGACATGGCCCATGTGCAGCGCGCCCGAGGGATAGGGCAGCATCGACAGGCAGAAGTACTTGGGCCGGGAGGGGTCCTCGGTGACGGTGAAGGCGCCGGTGGCCTGCCAATGGGCCTGCGCGGCGGCTTCCACCGCCTTCGGGTCGTAGGCGCTGGCGTCTTGTTGGTCGGACATGGGGGAAGAAACGGAAAAATTCCGGCCCCCAGCGTAGCAAATCCGGCGCCCTGCTGGCGCCTGCGGCGGTCCCGGTTATGCTGCCCGGGACCCTTTCCGTGGAGACCCGACCATGCCGATCCGCTCCGCCCGTACCCTGCCCCTGCTCGCCCTGGCGCTGGCCCTGCCCGGCCCCGCCGCGGCCGAACGCCTGGCCCTGCACTGCGGCCAGCTGTTCGACGCCGCCGCCGGCCGCCTGCTGCCGGAACGCACCGTGCTGGTGGAGGACGGCCGGGTCCTCGAGATCCGGGCCGGCCTGGCGCCGGTCGAGGGCGCCAGGGCGGTGGACCTGCGCGGCCATACCTGCAGCCCGGGCTGGATCGACCTGCACGTGCACCTGGACGGCCAGTCCAGCCCCGACGCCTATTCCGAGGGCTTCCGCCTCAATCCCGAGTTCACCGTGCTGCGCTCGGTCGGCTACGCCCGCAGCACCCTGCACGCCGGCTTCACCACCGTGCGCGACCTGGGCGGTGAGCCGGTGCTGGCCCTGCGCGACGCCATCAACCAGGGTCTGGTCGAGGGACCGCGCATCTATGCCGCCGGCAAGGCCATCGGCACCACCGGCGGCCACGCCGACCCGACCAATGGCCTCAACCGCGAGCTGAGGGAAGCCCTGGGCGCGCCCGGCCCCGTCGAAGGCGTGATCAACAGCCCCGAGGAAGCCCGGCAGGCCGTGCGCCAGCGCTACAAGGAAGGCTCGGACGTGATCAAGATCACCGCCACCGGCGGGGTGCTCAGCTACGCCAGGAGCGGCGACGCCCCGCAGTTCACCGTCGACGAGGTGAAGGCGGTGGTGGAGACGGCGCGCGACTACGGCTTCCACGTCGCCGCCCACGCGCACGGCAAGGAAGGCATGCGCCGGGCCATCCTCGGCGGCGTGCGCACGATCGAGCACGGCACCTACATGGACGACGAGATCTTCACCCTGATGAAGAAGCACGGCACCTGGTACGTGCCGACCGTCAGCGCCGGCCGCTTCGTCGCCGAAAAGGCCAAGGAGGACGGCTACTACCCGGAGATCGTCCGGCCCAAGGCGGCCCGCATCGGCGCCCAGATCCAGGACACCTTCGCCCGCGCGCACAAGGCCGGCGTGAAGATCGCCTTCGGCACCGACTCCGGCGTCGGCTACCACGGCGACAATGCCGACGAGTTCGTCTTCATGGTCGAGGCCGGCATGAGCCCGGCCGAGGCCCTGCGCACCGCCACCGTGCATGCCGCCGAGGTGCTGGAGGCCAATGATCTGGGCCAGCTTGCGCCCGGCTTCCGCGCCGACGTGGTGGCCGTGCCCGGCAACCCGCTGGAGGACATCGGCCTCACCCGCCAGGTGGACTTCGTGATGAAGGACGGCCGCATCGTCCGGCAGCCGGAGTAGGCCCCGGAGACATGGCTTGAGAACGGCCCCGGCTGGCACCATGTCGGGGCTTCCCCCACCCCTTGCGACCCGCCGATGAATTCCGCCAGCAACGCCTTCGTCTTCGACGCCAGCCTGCCCGGTTTCGAGCAGGAGGTCCTGATCAGGTCGCGCGAGGTACCGGTGCTGGTGGACTTCTGGGCCACCTGGTGCGGCCCCTGCAAGACCCTGGGCCCCATCCTCGAGAAGCTGGCGGCCGAGTACAACGGTGCCTTCCTGCTGGCCAAGGTGGACGTGGACCGCGAGCAGCAGCTGGCGGGCTACTTCCAGATCCGCTCGGTGCCGACGGTGATGCTGGTCAAGGACGGGCAGATCGTCGACGGCTTTCCCGGCGCCCTGCCCGAGGGCCAGCTGCGCCAGTTCCTGGCCCACCACGGCATCCAGCCCAGGGCCGGCGAACAGCCGGAAGAGGAGCCGACCGAGGCCCCGCCGGTGGACCCGCATGCCGAGGTGCTGCGCCTGCGCGCCGCCGTCCAGGCCGAGCCGGACAAGGACGAGCTGAAGCTGGACCTGGCCCTGGCCCTGCTGCGCACCGGCGCCGCCGCCGAGGCCGAGCGCCTGATCGAGGCCCTGCCGGCCAACCTGGCCCAGGACGACCGCTGCCTGCGCGCCCGCGCCCTGCTGGGCTTCATGGCCCTGGCCAAGGACGCGCCGCCGGCCGAGACCCTGCAGGCCGCCCTGGCCGCCAATCCCGACGATCACCAGGCCCGGCACCTGCTGGCCGTGCAATGGCTGGTCGCCGGCCGCGAGCAGGAGGCGCTGGAACAGCTGATCGAACTGCTGCGCCGCGACCGCCACTACCAGGACGGCCTGCCGCGCAAGGCCCTGATCGACGCCTTCAAGGTGGTGGCCGACGAGGATCTGGTCGGCAGCTACCGGCGCAAGATGGCCTCGCTGCTGTTCTGAAGCGGGCGCCGCAATGACAGCCTCGCGCCTGCGCCTGCTGCTCAATCTCTGGCCGCCCTACCTGTTCTCGGGCGTGCACGTCACCGAGCTGACGCCGGACTTCCGCCGCGCCCGGGTCGAGCTGCGCCAGCGCTGGTACAACCGCAACTACGTCGGCACCCATTTCGGCGGCAGCCTGTTCGCCATGACCGACCCGTTCTGGATGCTGATGGCGATGCGCCGGCTGGGCCCGGATTACCTGGTCTGGGACCGCGAGGGCAGCATTTCCTTCGAGAAGCCGGGGCGCGGCACCGTGGTCGCCGAGTTCGAGCTGGATGACGCCACGGTCGAGGAGCTGCGCGCGGCCGCCGCCGGCGGCGACAAGGTGCTGCGCTGGTTCGAGACCGAGATCCGCGACCAGGCCGGCGAGGTCGTCGCCCGGGTCCGCAAGCAGCTCTACGTGCGCCTGAAGCCCTCCCGCCGCGAGGGCCGGGACCGCGCCGGCAGCGCCTGAGCCCGCCGCCGGCGGCCCGCGCGGCGGAAAGGGCAAATAACGGCTTCGGCTTGCCAGAACGGCCGTCTGCCGTATGCTGGACAGCCCGGACCCCCGTCGGCTCGTCGTCATGCAGCAGGAAGAAGAGCTCTCGCCCGAGGAACTGACCGCGCTGCTCTCCAGCTACATGCCGGAGATTCCCGGTTACCGGGTGCTGCGCCGGATCGGCAAGGGCGGCATGTCCCAGGTCTACCTGGGCGTGCAGGAGTCCCTGGACCGGCAGGTGGCGATCAAGGTCATGTCGCCCTCGGCGCTGACCGACGAGATTTCCAAGCAGCGCTTCGAGCAGGAAGCGCGCACCATCGCCAAGCTCGAGCACCCCTGCATCGTCGGCATCCACGAGGTGGGCCGCACCCGCCAGGGCCTGCTCTATTACGTGCTGCCCTACCTGGCCAAGGGCCACCTCGGCCAGCGCGACTTCACCCAGGACGAAGAGCGCGTGGTCGAAGTGCTGCGCTCGCTGCTCTCGGCCCTGGAATACGCCCACGCCCGCGGCATCGTCCATCGCGACGTCAAGGCCGAGAACGTGCTGTTCGACAATGCCGACCGGCCGCTGCTGACCGACTTCGGCATCGCGATGAGCAAGCGCGATTCCACCCGCATCACCACCGCCGGCCTGGCGGTGGGCAGCGGTGGCTACATGGCGCCGGAACAGGCCCGCGGCGAGGTGGTGGACGGCCGCGCCGACCTCTACAGCGTCGGCGTCCTGGCCTACGAGCTGCTGACCGGCCGCCTGCCCTACCAGGCCGCCGATCCGCTGGCGCTGGCGCTGATGCACGCCCAGGACCCGATCCCGCGGCTGCCGCCGGAAAAGAAGCACTGGCAGCCCTTCATCGACCGGGCCATGGCCAAGTCGCCGGACAACCGCTACCGCAATGCCCAGCAGATGCTGAGCGCGCTCAACCAGATCGCCAGCGGCCGGCCGCCGGAGCCGGCCATCGACCTGTCCCGGCTCGCCGCTGTCGCCAGGGCCTGGTGGAAACCCGTCGCCGGCATCGCCGGCGGCCTGCTGCTGCTGGCCCTGGCGATCGCCTGGTTCACCCGCGAGCGGCCGCAGGCACCGGAAACGGACTTCTTCACGGTGGAGGAAACGCCGGCCCAGCCTGCCGCCGGGCCCGCCGCCACGCCGGTCGCGGACGTCCCGGCGATGCCGGAACCCTCCGCGCCCGTGCCGGTGCAACCGGAGCCGCCGGCGCCCGCGCCGGCCCCGGTCGTGGACCCCTACGCCAATGTCGCCGCCGGCCTGACCATCACCAGCCTGGACTACGACCCGACCCGGCCCGGCGCCCGCCAGCTGGCCGCCGCCCGCCGGCAGATCGAGCGCCAGCGCCTGAGCCTGCCGCCGGGCGACAACGCCATGGAATCGCTGCGCAAGGCCCGCGAACTGGCGCCGAACGAACCGGCCCTGTTCCGCCTCAGCGATCAGGTGATCAGCTTCTACGTGCCGCGCATCCTCGACGCCGTGCAGGCCGGAAAGGACCAGGAGGCGCGGGAGAACTACGAGCGCATCCAGCCCTTCGCCGAGGACATGCAACGCACCGAGACCAAGGTCTGGGCGGAGCTGCGCGAAGGCCTGGTACCGCTGCTGGCCACCCGCCTGAAGGCCGGCCTCGATGCCATGGACGCCGCCTCGGTCGAGCGCACCAAGGCCCTGGCCACCGCCCTGGAAGTGCCGTCCTCGGCCCTGGAGCCGGCCTGGTCGCAGGCCATCGAACTGCCCAAGCCCGGCGACGTGCTGGCCGACGGCGCCATCCTGCTGCTGATGCCGCGCGACGGCCGGCCTGGCCTGGCGGCGATGCGGCACGAGGTGACCCGCGCCGACTACGCCGCCTTCGCCTCCGCCAACCGCCGCGAGGCAGCCCGCTGCCGCAACCGGCTGGCGCCGATCAGCCTGAAGAAGCGCCGCTGGGACGCCCCAGGCTTCTCCCAGGGCGGCAACCACCCGGTGGTCTGCGTCAGCTTCGACGACGCCCGCGCCTATGCCCAATGGCTGGCCCGCCGCAGCGGCCAGAACTGGCGGGTGCCGACCCAGTCGGAGTGGCGGCCGGTGGCCGACTACCGCGGCAGCGGCAATGCCTGCCGCGATGGCCGGCTCGATTGCGGCAGCAGCGAAGGCACGGTGCCGGCCAGCACCGGCCCGGCCAGCCCCCTGGGCCTGACCGGCGCCCGCGGCAACGTGCGCGAATGGCTGTCGGACTGCACGCGCGGCTGTGCCCGCCGCCTGGCCGCCGGCGTCGGCTGGCGCGACACGCCGGACAAGGCCAATGCTCTGCAGAGCGATGATTTCGACGCCGACACCGGCTTCGACGACATCGGTTTCCGCCTGGTCCGTGACGTCAGCCCGGCCGAGCTGGAGCGCCGCTGAGTGAAGCTGGCCCTGACCATGCGCCGGCTGCGGCGCTACTTCCTGACCGGGTTGCTGACGCTGCTGCCGATCTGGCTGGTCTGGATCGTCTTCAAGTTCGTGCTGGTACTGCTCTCCGACCTCAGCCGGCCCTGGGTGCGGCCGCTGTCGGAGCGGATGGCCTACAGCTTCCCCGGCGCCCTGGGCTGGGTGGACGATCCCTGGGCGCAGACCCTGTTCGCGGTGCTGGCGACGGTGATCGTGATCGTCGCCGTCGGCGCCCTGGCGCGCCGCGTCGCCGGCCAGCGCGCCCTGGGCTGGTTCGAGGAAGTGATCGGCCGCATCCCGCTGGCCAAGACCATCTACGGCAGCGCCCGCAAGCTGCTGGACCTGCTGCAGACCAAGCCGGGCAGCACCCAGCGGGTGGTGCTGATCGACTTCCCGCACCGGGAAATGAAGTGCGTCGGCCTGGTCACCCGGGTGATCCACGAACAGGGCACCGGCCGCGAGCTGGCCGCGGTCTACGTGCCGACCACGCCCAACCCGACCTCCGGCTACCTGGAGATCGTGCCCGTCGACCGGCTCACCCCGACCGACTGGACGGTGGACGAGGCCATGTCCTTCATCATCTCCGGTGGCGCCGTCAGTCCCGACGAGATGCCCTTCGAGCGTCGGGAGCCGGAGGCATGACCGGGCAGGAGCGCGCCCAGCGCATGCTGCTGGTGCTGGCGACCTTCTTCGTCGCCAACGCCCTGCTCGCGGAGTTCATCGGCGTGAAGATCTTCGCGCTCGAGGACAGCCTGGGCCTGGCGCCGCTGCAGTGGAGCCTGTTCGGCCACACCGGTTCGCTGAACTTCACCGCCGGCACCCTGCTCTGGCCGGTGGTGTTCGTGATGACCGACGTCATCAACGAGTTCTACGGCAAGCGCGGCGTGCGCCTGGTCAGCTGGCTGGCGGTGGCGCTGATCCTCTATGGCTTCCTGTTCGCCTACCTGGCCATCGGTCTGGCGCCGGCGCCCTGGTGGGTCGGCATCGCCGCCGACCAGGGCGTGCCGGACTACCAGGCCGCCTACGCGGCGGTGTTCGGCCAGGGCCTGTGGACCATCGCCGGTTCGGTCACCGCCTTCCTGGTCGGCCAGCTGGTCGACGTGGCGGTGTTCCAGCGCATCCGCCACGCCACCGGCGAGCGCATGGTCTGGCTGCGCGCCACCGGCTCGACGGCGGTCTCGCAGCTGGTGGACAGCTTCATCGTCCTGTACATCGCCTTCGTGCTCGGCCCGCAGCAGTGGCCGACCTCGCTCTGGCTGGCGGTGGGCACGATGAACTACGGCTACAAGCTGGCCTGCGCCATCGCCCTGAT
>DATGPR010000022.1:0-6272 GCA_035304725.1 Arenimonas sp. | reverse complement strand
TATCCCGACCGTCAGCGCCGCCACCACCGCGCCCAGCAGGCTCAGCAGCGGCGTGCCCAGCGCAAGGGAGACCAGCAGCACCGGCAGGAGTTCCCGCGGCAGGTAGAGGAATTCGGCCAGCAGCGGCGAAACCAGCACCAGCGGCAGGGCGGTGGTGGCCCAGTGCACGAGCACGCGCACCAGCAGCAGCCAGGCCAGCGGCACCGGCGCCAGCAGCATCTGTTCCAGGCTGCCGTCCTCGACGTCGCTGCGGTACAGGGAATCCAGGGTCAGCAGGCCGGCCAGCAGCACCGCCACCCAGAGCACGGCCGGGGCGATCCGCGCCAGCTGGTTCGGCTCGGCACCCAGGGCCATGGGGAACAGCGCCACCACCATCACGGTGAACAGCAGCGGTTGGGCGGCGTCGCCGCGGCGGCGCCAGACCAGCTGCAGGTCGCGCCGGGCCTGGGCCCGGGCCGTGCTCCAGGCGGACACGGCGCTCACGGCGCGCCCCGGGCCGGGCCCAGATGCAGGGTGCGCACGGGCACCGGCGGCGCCGCGTAGGCGCCGTGGGTGGTCAGCAGCACGGCGCCGCCCCCGGCCAGGTGCGCCTGCACCAGCCGGTTGACCAGGGCGATGCCGTCCAGGTCGAGGTTGGCGTAGGGCTCGTCCAGCAGCCACAGCCGCGCCGGCTGCAGGCGCAGCCGGGCCAGGGCCAGGCGCTTGTTCTGGCCGGCCGACATGCGCCGGGCCGGCACGTCCTCGTAGCCGGCCAGTCCGACCTCGGCCAGGGCCTCGGTGATGTCGCCGCTGCCGCCGTTCAGGGCGCGGCTGTAGGCCAGGTTCTCGGCCGCGCCCAGTTCGGCCTTGTGGCCGTGCTGGTGGCCAAGGTAGGCGCTGCCGCGGGCCAGGTGCTCGCGGTCCACCGGCCGGCCCTGCATCCGTACCTCGCCGGCCGCGGCCGGCAGCAGGCCGGCCAGGACGCGCAGCAGGGTGGTCTTGCCGGCGCCGTTGCCGCCCTGGACCAGCAGGGCCTCGCCGGCTTCCAGGCGGAAGTCCAGCGGGCCGAACACGGGCTCGTCGTTGCGGGCGTAGGCCAGGCCGCGGGCTTGCAGCAGGGGCGCGGCGGCGGCGGGGGAAGGCTCCATCGGCGCGGATGCTACCGACTGCGCGCCATGCCGGTCCATGACGGCGGTCAATCGGCTGCTGTTCCCCGCGGACGGGGCCGGCATAATCGGCCCCAGTCCATTGCCGCCACGCCGATGACCCCACGCACGCGCCTGCCCCGGGTGGGCACCACCATCTTCACCGTCATGAGCCAGCTGGCTGCCGAGCATGGCGCGGTCAACCTCGGCCAGGGCTTCCCCGATTTCCCGCCGCCGCAGCGGCTGGTGGACGGCCTGGCCCGGGCCATGGCCGAGGGCCGCAACCAGTACGCGCCCGCCACCGGCATCCCGGCCCTGCGCCAGGCCATCGCCGAAAAGACCCTGGCCTGCTACGGCCGCCGCGTCGATGCCGATGCCGAGGTGACGGTGACCAGCGGCGCCAGCGAGGCCATCTTCGATGCGGTGCTGGCGCTGGTGCATCCGGGCGAGGAGGTGATCGTCCTGGATCCCTGCTACGACTCCTACGAGCCCGCCATCGACCTGGCCGGCGCCCGCGCCGTGCACGTGCCCCTGGATCCGGCGGACTTCTCGGTCGACTGGCAGCGTGTGCGCGACGCCATCACCCCGCGCACCCGCATGCTGATCGTGAACACGCCGCACAACCCCTCCGGCGCCATGTTCGCCGAGGCCGACCTGGCGGCGCTGCGCGACCTCCTGGCCGGCACCGACATCGTGCTGCTGTCGGACGAGGTCTACGAGCACATCGTCTTCGACGGCCGCCGGCACGAGAGCGTGCTGCGCGATCCGGAACTGGCGGCGCGCTCGGTGGTGGTCTCCAGCTTCGGCAAGACCTACCACTGCACCGGCTGGAAGATCGGCTACGCCATCGCCCCGCCGGCGCTGTCGTCCGAGCTGCGCAAGGTGCACCAGTACAACACCTTCTGCAGCTTCGCCCCGGCCCAGTTCGCGCTGGCGGACATGATCCGCGGGGAACCCGAGCACCACGAGCAGCTGGGCGCCTTCTACCAGGCCAAGCGCGACCGCTTCCGCCGCCAGCTGGAAGGCACGAGGCTGCGGCCGCTGCCGGTGCCGGGCGGTTATTTCCAGCTGGTGGACTATTCGGCAGTGAGCGATCTTTCCGATGTCGAGTTCTGCCGCTGGCTGACCATCGAGAAGGGCGTGGCGGCGATTCCACTGTCGCCGTTCTACGCCGAGGCGCCCGCCGGCCAGCGCCTGGCCCGGCTGTGCTTCGCCAAGCTCGAGAGCACCCTGGACGCCGCCATCGAGCGGCTGGAGAAGCTGTGATGGAGGATCTGCGCGTTTCCCTGGTGCAGGGCGACACGCGCTGGCACGACCCGGCCGGCAACCGCGAGCACTACGCGGCGCTGATCGCGCCGCTGGCCGGCGCCACCGACCTGGTGCTGCTGCCGGAAACCTTCACCTCCGGCTTCAGCAACGAGGCCCTGGCCCTGGCCGAGGACATGCAGGGCCCGACCGTGGCCTGGATCCGCGAGCAGGCCGCGCGCCTGGGCGCCGTGGTCGCCGGCAGCGTGCAGCTGCGGGAAGGCGAGGGCGTGTACAACCGCCTGCTCTGGGCCAGCCCAGAGGGCGGCCTGGCCTACTACGACAAGCGGCATCTGTTCCGCATGGCGCGCGAGCACGAGCGCTACGCCGCCGGTGCCGCCGCCATCACGGTGGAACTCAAGGGCTGGCGGGTGCGGCCGCTGGTCTGCTACGACCTGCGCTTCCCGGTGTTCATCCGCAACCGTTTCGGCCATGAAGTGCCGGGCCGCTTCGATTACGACCTGCTGCTGTTCGTGGCCAACTGGCCGGCGCCGCGCCAGCACGCCTGGAGCACGCTGCTGAAGGCCCGCGCCATCGAGAACCTGGCCTACTGCGCCGGCGTGAACCGCGCCGGCCGCGACGGCAACGGCATCGATTACCTGGGCGGCAGCGCGGTGAATGATTTCCTCGGCCAGCCGCTGGTCGAGCTGGACGCGCGCGAGCAGGTGGCCACGGTCACGCTGTCGGCGCAGGCGCTGGCCGGGCACCGGGAGCGCTTCCCGGCCCATCTGGACGCCGACGGCTTCGAGCTGCGCTGAGGCCGCGGCGCGGCCTGGCGGTCAATCGTCGCTGGGCAGGCCTTCCGGACGGCGCGGACCGCCGCCGGGACGGCCGCGGCCATGCCGCTTGCCACCACCCGGACGACCGCCACCGCCGGGCTTGTTGCCGCCACCGCGATTGCCCGGACGGGCATCGGGACGACCACCGCGACCGCCGGCGGGCTTGCCGGGGCCACGGCCCTTGGCCGGACGGGCGCCTCGCGGCGGCGCCACGCGGGAAACGGTGTCCACGCCCTCGGGCACGTACCAGCTGCGGAAGGCGGCCGGATTCTCGTGGTGCACGTTCGCCGGCTGGGTGTCGCCGCCGCGGCCGCCGGAGCGCCGGCGCTTGCCGCCAGGAGCCTGGCCGCCGGGGGCGGTGGCGCGGTTGCCGTAGTTGTCGTCGCTCGGGCCACGGCCCGGGCCGCCGGCCTTGCCGCGCTTCTTGCCCTTGCCGGGCGCGCCGCGGCGGCCGCGGCGCGGCTCCTCGCGCAGGTGGTCGAAGCGGCGCAGTTCGCGCGCCTCTTCCTCCAGCATGGCGCCATTGACGTAGGAGGCCTGCTTTCGGTCCTTGCCGACGCGGATCTCGGTGGGGCGCGAGCGGCGCTGGCCGATCACCGGCTGCAGGGTCAGCGACGGCGTGCTGTCCTCCAGGCCAAGCTTCTCGCGCAGGCGCTTGACCTCGGCCTCCGGCAGCTCCTGGCAATGGCCGCGCTTGAGCATGCGCGGCAGGACGATGTCGCCGTAGCGCACGCGCTTGAGGCGGCTGACCTGGTAGCCCTGCGATTCCCACATCCGCCGCACTTCGCGGTTACGGCCCTCGTGCAGCACCACCCGGAACCAGGCGTGCGAGTCGGAGCTGCCGATGCGCTCGATCTCGTCAAACTTCGCCGGGCCGTCCTCCAGCTCGACGCCCTTGGCCAGGCGCTGCACCACGCTGTCGGGCACCTCGCCGTGGATGCGGCAGACGTACTCGCGCTCGATGCCGCTGGACGGATGCATCAGGGCATTGGCCAGCTCGCCGTCGGTGGTCAGCAGCAGCAGGCCGGTGGTGTTGATGTCCAGGCGGCCGACCGCCACCCAGCGCGCGCCCTTCAGTCGCGGCAACGACTCGAACACGGTGGGGCGGCCCTCGGGATCCTCACGGGTGGTCAGTTCGCCCTCGGGCTTGTTGTACAGCAGTACCGTCGCCGGTTCGCTCAGGGCGGTGGCGACGAAGGTCTTGCCGTCCAGTTCGATGCGGTCGCCGCCGCGCACGGTCTGCCCGACCTGGGCGACTTCGCCGTTGACCCGCACCAGGCCCTGGGCGATGCGCTCCTCGAGGGCGCGGCGGGAACCCAGGCCGGCCTGGGCCAGCACCTTGTGCAGGCGTTCCTCGGCGCGCGGGGCGGTGGGGGTGGCGGTGTCCTTGGCCTTGAGCGAAAGGACCTTGCGTGGGGCGCTCATCGTGTCTGCTCCGGCTCGGCATCTTCGCCGGCCTCTTCATGGGTGTCTGAGGCGGCATCGCCGCCGTCGTTGTCGCTGCCGTCGCCCATGGCGGCGCTGGCCACGCCCGGCGGCGTGCGCTCGAAGGGCAGTTCCGGCTCCAGCTCGGGGATTTCCTTGAGCTCGGCCAGCGGCGGCAGTTCGTCCAGGCTCTTGAGACCGAAGTAGTCCAGGAAGGCCTTGGTGGTGCCGAACAGGGCCGGCTTGCCGGGCACGTCGCGGTGGCCGACCACGCGGATCCACTCGCGCTCCTCCAGCGCCTTGATGATGTTGGAGCTGACCGCGACGCCGCGGATCTGCTCGATCTCGCCGCGGGTGATCGGCTGCCGGTAGGCGATCAGGGCCAGGGTTTCCAGGGTGGCGCGGGTGTACTTGGTCTGGCGCTCGGTCCAGATCCGCGCCACCCAGGGATGCACCGAGGTCTTGACCTGGAAGCGGAAGCCGGAGGCCACCTCGACCAGCTCGACGCCGCGGTCGGCGCAGGCTTCGCGCAGCTCCTCCAGCGCCTGCTGGATGTCCGTCGCCGTCACCGGCTCGTCCTCGGTGAAGAGTTCGGCCAGCTGGGCCGCGGTCAGCGGTTGCGGCGCCGCCAGCAGGGCGGCTTCGACGATCTGTCGGATCAGGGTCTGGTCCATGGTCTCGCGGAATTGCGGGGAATCACTCGGTGACGGCGCTGCCGTCCGAGGTCGGTTCGGGAAGCTCGGATTCGTTGGCCGCCTCGCCGGCGGCGGTGGCCAGCGACTTGACGTAGATCGGCGCCAGCGGCGCCTCCTGCACCACCTCGATCAGCTGTTCCTTGGCCAGCTCGAGGATGGACAGGAAGGTGACCACCACGCCGAGCCGGCCTTCCTCGGCGTTGAACAGGGTCTGGAACAGGTGGAACTGGCCGTCGCCCAGGCGCGAGAGCACCTCGCCCATGCGCTGGCGGACGCTCAGGGCCTCGCGCCTGACCGCATGGTGGCTGTACAGCTCGGCGCGCTTGAGCACGTCGCGCAGGGCCAGCAGCATCTCGCGCAGGTCCACCGGCGGCGGCACCCTGACCGCGGCGCGGTCCGGCACGTGGGCGCTGGCGACGCTGGTGTCGCGGTCCAGGCGGTCGAGCTGGTCCAGGTCCTCGGCCGCCTTCTTGTAACGCTCGTACTCCTGCAGGCGGCGCACCAGTTCGGCGCGCGGATCCTCTTCCACGCCTTCCTCGCTGGGCGGGCGGGGCAGCAGCATGCGCGACTTGATCTCGGCCAGGATGGCGGCCATGACCAGGTATTCGGCCGCCAGCTCGAAGCGCAGTTCGCGCATCACCTCGATGTAGTCGACGTACTGGCGGGTGATCTCGGCGACCGGGATGTCCAGGATGTCCAGGTTCTGCCGGCGGATCAGGTAGAGCAGCAGGTCCAGCGGGCCCTCGAAGGCCTCGAGGATGACCTCGAGCGCGTCCGGCGGGATGTACAGGTCCTGCGGCATCTGCAGCACCGGCTGGCCCATGACCACGGCCAGCGGCATTTCCTGCTGCTGGGGCCTGGGCGGGAAGCCCGGGCGCGACTGCTCGGCGTCGGCGGCGTTCGGTTCGCTCATTCGGTCAGGCTCTCGGGTCCCCGCCCGGGCG
>DATGPR010000021.1:0-14590 GCA_035304725.1 Arenimonas sp. | reverse complement strand
GGCACCGGCATCGGCAAGGACGAGTACAACCCGGACAAGCTGCGCTACCACCGCATCATCATCATGACCGACGCGGACGTGGACGGCTCGCACATCCGCACCCTGCTGCTGACCTTCTTCTACCGGCAGATGCCGGAGCTGATCGAGCGCGGCCACGTCTATATCGGCCTGCCGCCGCTGTACAAGCTCAAGCAGGGCAAGAACGAGATCTACCTCAAGGACGACGCGGCGCTGAACGCCTACCTCGCCAACTCGGCGGTGGAGAACGCCGAGCTGGTGCCGGGCGAGGGCCTGCCGGGCATTTCCGGGCAGCCGCTGGAAAAGCTGCTGCTGGCCTATACCGCCGCCCGCGAGACCGCCCGCCGCTTCGCCCACCGCGCCGACACCGCGGTGCTGGAAGCGATGCTGGAAATGCCGGCCCTCACCGCCGAGGCCTTCGCCGCGCCGGCGCAGCTGGATGCCTGGTGCCGCGAGATGGAATCGCGCCTCAATGCCAGCGGCCTGGGCCGCGCCCGTTACCGCTTCGAGGTGCAGGTGGCCGACGAGGAGAAGGGCGTGCCGGCGGCGCTGCTGGTGCATCGCCAGCAGCACGGCCTGACCGCCACCCAGGTGCTGCCGGCGGCGCAGCTGCTCAGCGGCGAACTGCGCGCGATCACCGAAGTGGCCGCCCAGCTCGACGGCCTGCTGCAGGCCGGTGCCGAGATCCGCCGCGGCGGCCGCAGCCAGCCGGTCAGCAACTTCCGCCAGGTGCAGGAGTGGCTGATGGAAGAGGCCAGGAAGGGCCGCACCATCCAGCGCTTCAAGGGCCTGGGCGAAATGAATCCGGAGCAGCTGTGGGACACCACGGTAAATCCGGAAACCCGCCGCCTGCTGCGCGTGCGCATCGAGGACGCGGTCGCCGCCGACCAGATCTTCTCCACGCTGATGGGCGACGTGGTCGAACCGCGCCGCGAGTTCATCGAGGACAACGCGCTGAAGGTGGCCAATCTTGACGTCTGAGGTCGGCGCCGGACCGGCGGTCCCGCCGCCGCTGCCGCCCTTGCCGCCACCGCTGCCTCCCGGGCCGGTGGCGCCGCCGGCGAAACCGCCTTCGCTGGCGGTGATGGTCATCGTCGATTTCCTGCTGGCCATCGGCCTGCTGCTTGGCCTGTCCTTCCTGTTCGTCATGCCGGTGGCGGCCATGGCCATGCTCGAGGCCGGCAAGGAAGCCGTCGGCGCCGCCGGCGCCGAAGTCGTGCTGGCCGGCTGGATGAGCGAGATGGTGACCGCGGCGGTACTGGCCACGCTGACGGCCGGCGTGCTGGCCTGGCTGATCCGGCGCCGCTCCCTGGCCGGTCCGCTGCCGGCCATGCCGCCGGCGCCCGCCTGGGGCCTGGCCGTGCTCGGCGGCCTGGCCGTGCAGGCCTTCGCCGTGATCGTCGGCATGCTGAGCCATGAGGCCGGCGCGGGCCTGGAGCCTTCCAATGCCCTGCCCCTGACCGACATCGCCGAGCGCACGCCATGGCTGGCCTGGCTGCTGGTGGTGGTGGCGGCGCCGCTGGGCGAGGAGCTGCTGTTCCGGCACGTGCTGCTGCGCCGCTTCGCCCTGGCGGGCAAGGCCGGCCTGGGCCTGGCCATCACTTCGCTGGGCTTCGCTCTGATGCACGAACCCTGGCCGGGCGATGGCGGCGTCCTGGCCTGGCTGAGCACCACCTCGGTCTACGTCGCCATGGGCCTGGGCTTCGGTCTGGTCTATGTCCGCACCGGCCGGTACTGGGCGGCGGTGCTGGCCCACGCCGTCTGCAACCTGATGGCGATGCTGCTGCTGCAACTCGGCTGAGGCGTGTTCCCGGCCTCGGGACGGGCGTTACACTTTGCCGGCGCTGGAACGCGCCCGCCGGCATGAGGCCGGGTCGAGAACCGGATAGGCCATGAGCAAACGACATCTCTATCTGTTGGCCCTGGCCATCATCGTGGCCGCGCTCGCGGCCATGCACTACAAGTGGAACACCCTGCGGTTCCCGATCTCGCCGGATGCCAAGGTCCAGGTCTGGACCGTGCAGGCGCACATCGAATACCAGCCGCGCCGCGGCGCCAACACCGTCACCCTGCAGCTGCCCTGGAACACGCCGGGCTGGATCGTGCTGGACCAGCGCTTCGTCGCCCGCGAGTACTCCCGCCTCGAGGAACGCAACAGCCAGGGTCGCGAGGTGCAGTGGGCCACCCGCCGCGCCCTCGGCGAACAGGACCTCTACTACCGCGCCACCATCGTCCGCTCCGAGCTGCGCGAGGAGGCGAACTTCGACTTCGAGCCGGTGATCCCGCCGCCGCCGCAGCTCGAGGAACCCTACGCCACCGCCGCCCAGACCCTGCTGGGCCAGGTGCGCGAGCGCTCCTCCAACACCGTCACCTTCGCCCGCGAGCTGCTGCGCCGCCTGGCCGAGAGCGACGCCAGCGACGAAGTGGCCCTGCTGCGCGAGCGCTACGGCAACGACGACAGCGCCCGCACCGCCTTCGTGGTGCAGCTGCTGGCCGAACGCAACATCCCGGCCCGCATGATCCACGGCCTGCACCTGGGCGAGCAGCCCTCGGAGCTGGACGGCCGCATGCTCAGCTGGCTGCTGGTGCACGACGGCCTGTCCTGGCACATGCTCAATCCGCGCGATGCCACCGAGGGCATGCCGCGCGACCTGTTCATCTGGAGCACCTCGGGCAAGCCGGTGCTGGCCATCGACGGCGACCCGCCGGCCAGCCTGGAGTTCAGCCTGGCCCGCAACCTGGCCGACGCCATCGCCATCGCCGAGCGCCGGCTGGAAGTGCGCGACGCCAACCTGGTGCGCTACTCCCTGCTCAGCCTGCCGCTGCAGGCGCAGCAGACCTACCAGGTGCTGCTGATGGTGCCGATCGGCGCCTTCATCATGCTGATCCTGCGCAACATCGTCGGCGTGAAGACCTACGGCACCTTCATGCCGGTGCTGGTGGCCCTGGCCTTCCGCGAGACCGCCCTGATCGCCGGCATCGTCCTGTTCGTCCTGGTGGTCGGCACCGGCCTGCTGGTGCGCTTCTACCTGGAGCGCCTGCGCCTGCTGCTGGTGCCGCGCCTGACCGCGATCCTGATCGTGGTGGTGCTGCTGATGGCGGCGGTGAGCGTGCTGTCCAACCGCCTGGCCATCGAGGTCGGCCTGAGCGTCGCCCTGTTCCCGATGGTGATCATGGCCATGACCATCGAGCGCATGTCGGTGGCCTGGGACGAGCGCGGCGGCGCCACCGCCATCCGCGAGGGCATCGGCACCCTGGTGGTGGCGGCCCTGGCCTATGTGGTGATGAGCTGGCAGCCGCTGGAGCACTTCGTCTTCGTCTATCCGGAAGTGCTGCTGATCCTGTTCGCGCTGGCGCTGATCCTGGGCCGCTACTCGGGTTACCGCCTGAACGAGCTGGTCCGCTTCCGGGCCCTGGCCCGTGACCCGGACCCGATCGCGCCGCCGCCGGAGAAGCCGGCCGCCCCGGGCGGGAACGGCTGAGCCATGGCCTGGTTCAACCCCTTCCGCGTCGCCCGGCGCCTGCGCGAGATCGGCCTGGTCGGCATCGGCGAGCGCAACGCCCACTACGTGCTGATGTACAACCCGCGCAAGTTCTACCCGCGGGTGGACGACAAGCTGCTGACCAAGAAGCTGGCGATCAAGGCCGGCCTGCCGGTGCCCGAGCTGTACGCGGTGGTGCGGGAAGAGCACGAGATCGCCGAACTGCACCGCAAGCTGGAAGGCCGCGACAGTTTCGTGGTCAAGCCGGCGCATGGTTCCGGCGGTGACGGCATCCTGGTGATCACCGGCCGGCGCGGCGACAGGTACCGGCGCGCCAGCGGCTCGCTGATGAGCCGCGAGGAGTTCGAGCACCACCTGTCCAACGGCCTGTCCGGCCTGTACTCCCTGGGTGGCCAGCCCGATCACCTGATCGTCGAATACTGTGTGCAGTTCGACCCGATCTTCGACCAGGTCAGCTACAAGGGCGTGCCGGACATCCGGATCATCGTCTTCCTGGGCTACCCGGTCATGGCCATGATCCGGCTGCCCACCCGCATGTCCGACGGCAAGGCTAACCTGCATCAGGGCGCCATCGGCGTCGGCATCGACATCCCGACCGGCAAGACCAGGCGCGGCGTCTGGGGCACCGAGGTCATCCGCGAGCACCCCGACACCGAGCACAGCATCGTCGGCCTGGAGATCCCGCACTGGCGGCAGCTGCTGGAGATGGCGGCCCGCTGCTACGAGCTGTCCGGCCTGGGCTACGTCGGCGTGGATTTCGTGCTGGACCGCGAGAAGGGGCCGCTGATCCTGGAGCTCAATGCCCGTCCGGGACTGGCCATCCAGATCGCCAACGGCAATGGCCTCGGCCACCGCCTGCGCAAGGTGGAGGAGCTGCGCAAGGCGGGGCAGCTGTCACACGATCCGGCCGAACGGGTCGCTTTCGCCCTGGCCAATTTCCCGACTACCGGCTGAACGGGGCGGTCGGCTTAACGCCGTTTTTACGGTTGCCGTCACGGTCTCGGGTCATTCTCGAAGGCAAAGATGGCCGCTATACGGTGGTGGACGGCCAAACCGGACATGCTCCTGCTTGAGCCGGTGGCAAAATCCCGTTTACCCTAGCCGGCCCGAGTCACGCGCTTGCGTGGCAGCAAGGAGTCATTTCATGAAGGCACTGCAGCATCTCAAGCTGGCGGCGGTCGCGCTCCTGATCGCTTCGTTGTCGATCACCGACGCCGACGCCGCGCGACGTGAGCCGAAGAAGGAGGCCCCCACGGTCGACTTCCCGAACGCGACCCGCGAGGATCCCAAGCCGGATTCCAGCTCGCGCCTGGCCCGCAACCTGCAGCGCCTGAACGACGCCTACAACGACGGCAAGATGGAAGAGGCGCTCAAGCTCGCCCGCGAGCTGTACAGCAACGAGCGCGCCAAGCCGTATGACGTGGCCATCGCGCACATGTTCGCCGGCTTCGCCGCCTACGAGACCGACCAGATCTCCCTGGCCATCGAGGAGATGGCCAAGGCGATCGAGGTCAATGCGCTGCCGAACAACAACCACTACAACACGATGCAGACGCTGGCCTCGATCTATGCCCAGGAGGACCAGTACGACAAGGCGGTCGAGTACCTGCAGCGGATGATCGACGAGACCAGGACCGACAAGGCCGACGTCTACGCCCTGCTGGGCCAGATCCAGTACAACGCCGGCAACTACCCGGAGGCCGTCGCCGCCATCAAGCGCGCCATGGAGCTGGAGACCGGCAAGCCCGACGACAGCTGGCAGCAGATCCTGATGGCCTCCTACCACGAGATGGGCGACGAGAACGCCGCCCTGCAGCTGGCCGAGCAGAGCTACCGCGCCAACCCGCAGGACAAGCGCGCCATGCTGAACCTGGTCACCCTGTACAGCCAGATGGACCAGGGCCAGAAGGCCACCGCCCTGATGGAGGAGGCCCGGGCCAAGGGCATGCTCACCGAGCGGCGCGACTACGAGATCCTCTACTCGGCCTACCTGAACACCGAGGGCGGCGAGGCCAAGGCGGCCGAGGTCATCCAGGAAGGCCTGGA
Source organism: Arenimonas sp. (assembly GCA_035304725.1). Taxonomy (GTDB): domain Bacteria; phylum Pseudomonadota; class Gammaproteobacteria; order Xanthomonadales; family Xanthomonadaceae; genus Arenimonas. The sequence continues at coordinate 9,023 of DATGPR010000021.1, read as the reverse complement.
CAAGGGCCTGCTGCCGGCGGACGCCAGGACCTATACCTACCTGGGCCAGGCCTACTACTTCAGCGACCGGGTCGACCGCGCCATCGACGCCTTCGGCAAGGCCGCGGCGGCCGCCAGCGACGGCGAGCCGGGCCTGTACCTGTCCCAGATCCTGAGCAACGAGGATCGGCAGGCCGAGGCCAAGGCCGCTGCCCAGGCGGCGCTGGCCAAGGGCCTGAAGAAGCCGGGCGAGGCGTGGATGGTCATCGGCCGCTCCGAGTTCTACATGGACAACCTCCCGGCGGCCCGCGCGGCCTACCAGAAGGCCATGGAGGACCCGTCCACCCGATCCCAGGCCCAGAAGGCCCTGGCCCAGATTTCCCGTTGAACGGGGCGTTTGGTAAACCAAAACCCTCTGGTATAAGCTAGCAAATTCCCGCCGGACGCCGGCGGGCCGCGGCAGCGATGCCGCCAGAACTTCAAGACCCGAGCCGCCACCTGCATGACGGACACGAACTACAACAATCGAGACAAGCCCCAGGGAATCAGCTGGGCGCGCATCGGAGGCAACGCTTTCGCGATTGCCCTGCATGCCGTGGTGTTCATGCTGATGTTGGTGCCGGTCAATCCGCCCGGCAAGGATGGCCCGAAGGAAGAAGTGACCGTGGTCAGCTTCATCGAGCCGCCGCCGCCGCCGCCGCCCCCGCCGCCGCCGCCGCCGGAGCCGCCGAAGGTGCTGCAGAAGATCATCGAGCAGCCCCGTCCGACGCCCGTGCCGCCGCCGCCGGAGGAGCCGCCGGTGGTGTTCGACGACCCGAGCCCGATCGATATCGAAGCGCCGCCGCCGGCGCCCCCGGCCCCGCCCGCACCTCCTGCGGACTACGCGCCGTCCGAGGACATCAGCGGCCGTGCCATGTTCCCGCCCCGCTACCCGCCCCAGGAGCTTCGCCGTGGCATCGGCGGCCGGGTGGTGCTGCGCGTGACCATCGACGCCAGCGGCAATGTGCTCAACGTGAGCATCGAGCGCTCCAGCCGCAACCGTAATCTGGACCGTTCGGCGATGGACGCCGCGCGTCGCTGGAAGTTCAATCCCGGCATGCGCAACGGCCAGAAGGTGGGTGGTGACGTCCTCGTGCCTGTCGACTTCATCCCCCCGCGTTAAAAGTCCAACGACCACACCCAACGGTTCACTACCCTAGAAAGGCACTCTTATGCTGCAGGACATCATTCTCAACGCTGCTGCCGCCGCTGCCGGCGGTGCCGCCAACAACGCCGAGGCCCTGTCCAAGATGGGCTTCGCCCACCTGATCAAGGACATGATGGCGAACCCGGGCGAGTTCATCGTCTCCTGGGTCGTGCTGATCATGCTCCTGGTCATGTCCTTCGGTTCCTGGTGGTACACCATCGTCAACGCCATCAAGAACACCATGATCTCCCGTCGCGCCGACAGCGTCGTGCGCACCTTCTGGGAGACCCCGAACGCCCAGGACGCGATCCGCTACATGGAAGAGCAGCCGGCCAACGAGCCGTTCTCCAAGATCGCCCTCGACTGCGCCCAGGCCGCTGCCCACCACCAGCGCCATGAGGGCAGCCGCCTGGTCGACGCCCTGAACCGTTCGGAGTTCATCGACCGCGCCCTGCGCCAGGCGGTGACCCGCGAGAGCGCCAAGATGGAGAACGGCCTGACCTGGCTGGCCACCGTCGGTGCGACCGCTCCGTTCGTCGGTCTGCTGGGTACGGTGTGGGGCATCTACGGCGCCCTGATCCGCATCGGCGCCACCGGCCAGGCTTCCATCGACGCCGTTGCCGGCCCGGTGGGTGAGGCCCTGATCATGACCGCGCTGGGTCTGTTCGTCGCCATCCCGGCGGTGCTGGCCTACAACGCCTTCGTGCGCCAGAACCGCAACACCTACGCCAAGTTCGACACCTTCGCGCACGACCTGCACGACTTCTTCGCGACCGGTTCGCGCGTCGGCGACGCCCCGAACAAGCGCTAAGCAGAAGACTGACCAGGAGCCCAAGGCATGGCCTTCTCCAGCAATTCCTCCGGCGGCGGCCCGATGGCCGACATCAACGTCACGCCCCTCGTGGACGTGATGCTGGTGTTGCTGATCATCTTCATGATCACCGCGCCGCTGATGTCGCATAAGGTCAAGGTCGACCTGCCGCAGGCCACCCTGGAAGAGAAGCCGGTCATCGAGCTGCCGCCGATCACCATCGCGGTGACGGCGGACGGCAAGACCTACTGGAACGACGAGGCGGTGACGCGCGACATGCTCGACGCGCGCCTGGCGGTGACGGCCCAGCGCACGCCGCAGCCGCAGATCGACATCCGCGCCGACGACGTCACGCGGTACGAGATCATCCACGACATCGTCCAGAACGTCCGCAAGGCCGGTATCCGCAAGGTGGGCTTCGTGTCCACCCCAGAGCCGAGGTAAGACCACCATGGCATTCTCCAGCAACTCCGGCGGCGGCCCGATGGCCGACATCAACGTCACGCCCCTCGTGGACGTGATGCTGGTGCTGCTGATCATCTTCATGGTGACCGCGCCCGCCCTGTCCTACCAGATCCAGGTGGACCTGCCCCAGCCGACCCGCGAGAAGCAGGACCCGCCCAAGGATCCGCCGGAGCCGATCCGCCTGAAGGTGGAAGCCGGCGGCACCGTGACCTGGAATGGCACGCCGATGCCGATCTCCGCCCTGCAGGCCGCCCTTGAGGTGGAAGCCGAGCGGGCCGGCGGTGACGTGAAGCGGCAGCCGACCGTCGAGATCGAGACCGACCTCGACGCGCAGTACGAAACCCTGGCGAAGGTCCTGTCCCGCGCGAAGAACGCGGGCATGGCCAAGATCGCCTTCGTGGAACCGGGCGCCTGAGTCCCGGAGCACGCATCACCTGCAGCAACGCCGCCCACCCGGGCGGCGTTTTTTTTAGCCCTGGCGGACGCTGGCGATGATGGCCAGGTAGGCCTTCACCGTGGCCTCCAGGCCGGCGTACAGGGCCTCGCCGATCAACGCGTGGCCGATCGACACCTCCAGCACCCCGGGCACCGCCCGCAGGAAGTCGCCCAGGTTGGCCTGGCTGAGGTCGTGGCCGGCATTCACGCCCAGGCCGGCGGCCTGGGCCCGTCGGGCGGTCTCGGCGCAGCGCTCCAGCTCGGCCCCGGCGTCGCCGGCGGCATGGGCCTCGGCATAGGGGCCGGTGTAGATCTCGATGCGGTCGGCGCCAATCTCCGCCGCCCGCTCCAGGTCGGGCGCGCCGGCGTCCATGAACAGCGATACCCGCACACCCATGGCCTTGAGCTCGGCGATCAGCGGCCGCAGCCGGGCGGCATCCCGGGCCAGGTCGAAGCCATGGTCGGAGGTGATCTGGCCGTCGCCGTCCGGGACCAGGGTGGCCTGCTGCGGCCGGGCCCGCTCCACCAGGGCCAGGAAGCCCGGGTAGTCGCCGCGAGCGGGGGCGAAGGGGTTGCCCTCGATGTTGAACTCGACCCGGCCGGCGACCAGCCGGGCCAGGGTGTCCACGTCGGACGGGCGGATATGCCGCTGGTCCGGCCGCGGGTGCACGGTGATGCCGCCGGCCCCGGCGCGGATGGCGGTCTCGGCGGCCTGGTCCACCCGCGGCTCGTCACCCCCGCGGGAGTTGCGCAGCACCGCCACCTTGTTGACGTTCACGCTCAGCACGGTCATGCGCCCAGCCTACCCCGCCCGCCGTCCGGCGGAAAAGCGCCGGCCGGCCCGCTCGGCGGCCCCCGGACTGGTGGATAATCCGTACATGCGTCCCGGGCGATTCCTCACCGCAGGCCTGCTGGCCTTCTGCTTGCTGCTCACGCCGACTCCCGGCGTGGCCGATGCCATTCCCGGCGCGCCGCTGAAGCAGAGCTTTGGTGTCGGTGAAACCAAGGTCACGCCCGGTCACCTGGCCCTCGCCACCGGCCCCAATGGCGAACTGTTCGTCGGCAACGTCGAAGGCGTGCTGATCTACGACGGCGTCACCTGGAGCACGGCCGAGCTGACCGGCCTGTCGCCGGCGCGCGCGCTGGCGCCGGGCGCCGACGGCCGCATCTACGTCGGCGGCTACGACACCTTCGGCCGCCTGGCCCGGAACGGCGAAGGCCGTTATGTCTACGAGGAGCTGCTGGGGCAGGCCGGCCTGCGCGATGCGCAGCGCCACGTCGGCATCGTCTGGGAAGTGCTGGCACGGCCGGAAGGCGTGTACTTCCGCGCCGAGGGCAACCTGCATTTCCTTCCCTACGAGGGTGGCGCCGGCAAGCGCTGGCCGCTGCCGCCGCAGGCGCGCTTCTTCTATACGGTCGGCGACGAGCTCTGGCTGCGCATCCAGGACAAGGGCCTGGTGCGCTTCGACGAGGCTCGCTTCCCGCTGGTGCCGGGGGGCGAGACCTTCGCCGACATGCCCGTCGCCGGCATCCTGCCCTGGGAGGATGGCGTGCTGGTGGTGGCTTCGAAGGGCCTGTACCTGCTCGACGAGGCCGGCGCCCGGGCGCTGCCGGGCGAGGGCAGCGAACTGGTGCGCAACACCCGCAGCTACGTGGTGCAGCCGCTGGGCGACGGCAGCTTCGTGGTCGGCAGCCGCGACGGCGACCTGTTCCGCCTCGATCGCAACCTGCGCCTGCGCGAACAGCTGGACCTCGGCGCCTTCGCCATCCACGCGCTCGCCCTGGACCACGAAGGCGGCCTCTGGGTCGCCACCGAGGGCGACCTGCACCGTCTGTCCCTGCCCTCGCCCTGGTCCTTCATCGGCGCCGAGCAGGGCCTGGACGGCACGCCCATGGACTTCGCCTGGTACCAGGACGCGCTATGGGTGGCGACCAGCCGCGACGTCCAGCGCCTGCGGCAGACGCCCATGGGCCTGAAGGCCGAGGCCATGGGCTGGAGCAACTACGAGGCGCATGCACTTCTGGCTACCGAAGCCGGCCTGCTGGTCGGCCTGCGCGAAGGCCTGCTGGTGCTGGAACCCGGCGCCGCCGGGCCGCGGGCGCTGCGGCCGCCCACGCCCGAGGGCAGCGTCTACGCGATCCGCCGGTCGCGCTTCGAAACCGACCTGGTCTACGCCTACGCCGCCAACGAACTGCTGCTGGTGCGCCTTGTCGACGGCCACTGGCAGATCCAGGCCACCGTGCCGCTGCAAGGCGTCAGCATCAACGGCCTGGAGGAACTGGCGCCGGGCGAGATCTGGCTGGGCGACACCCGCGGCCCGGTACAGCGCTGGCGCCTGGATACCCGGACCGGCCAGGTGCTGGAACGCACCCGCTTCGACGATTCCCGTGGCCTGGTGCTGGAAGGCCGCAGCGGCACCACGGTCTACCAGCTGGACGGGCAGCTGCGCGCGGTCAGCGGCAAGGCGGGTTTCCGCCGCGATGGCGAGCGCTTCGTCCCCGACGCCGCGCCACCCTTCACCCTGGTGGACCGTCCGAACGAACTGGTGGTGGAGGAAACGCCGCTGGGCACCTTCGCCTATACCCGCCGCCAGCTCTGGCACCGGCCGGCCGGCAGCGCGGAATGGCAGGCCATGCATCCGGCCTCCGAGCAGGCCATCGGCTACGCCAGCCTGCGCGTGAACGACGATGGCGTGCTGCGCGTCGCCACCTGGTCCGGCCTGCTGCAGTACAACCCGGAATCGCCGGCGCCGACGCCGCGGCCGCTGCAGCTGGGCATGGAAACCGTGGTCGCCCGCAGCCAGGACGGCCGCCTGCTGCGCCTGCCCACGGTCACCGGCGACCAGCCGGTCGAGGTGCCGCCGGGCTACAGCCTGAACCTGCGCTTCTCCATGGTCAGCATGGAAAGCGGCGCCGAGTTCCGCTACCTCCTGCACGGCGTCACGCCCGAGTGGAGCGCCTGGACCGACCGCGACCTGTTCATCCGCGCCCTGCCCGCCGGCGACTACGCCCTGGAAGTGCAGGCGCGCACGCTCACCGGCCGGCAACCGCCGAGCATGATCTACCGATTCCGCGTGCTGCCGCGCTGGTACGAGCAGTGGTGGGCGATTGCGCTCGGCCTGCTGGCCGTGGCCGGCCTGGCCTCGGGCCTGACGGTGTGGAGCGTGCGCCGCCGCACCGAGCGCTACCTGCTGGAGAACCGCCGCCTCGAAGCGCGCATCGCCGAGCGCACGCACGAGCTGGAGGAGCTGAACCGGCGCCTGGCCGAGCTGGTCACCGAGGACGCGCTGACCGGCGTCGCCAACCGCCGCGCCCTGGAGAACGGCCTGCGCCGCGAGTGGTACCGCTGCCTCGACCAGCGCCGGCCGCTGTCGGTGCTGATGATCGACGTCGACCACTTCAAGGCCTACAACGACGCCCACGGCCATCTCGAGGGCGACGTCCAGCTGCGCCGCATCGCCCAGCGCCTGGCGGCCGAGCACGATCCGCAGCGGGAGCTGCTGTCGCGTTACGGTGGCGAGGAGTTCGCCCTGCTGCTGCCGGGCGTGCACCGCGAGGAGGCCGCGCGCCGCGCCGAGCAGATCCGTGCCGCCATCTCCGCTTCCGACATCGGCATGACCGTCAGCATCGGTGTGGCCGGCTTCGAGCCGGACCTGCAGGCGGATCCGGAGAGCCTGCTGCGCCGGGCCGATGCCGCGCTCTACGCGGCCAAGCGCGGTGGCCGCAACCGCGTCGAGACCGACGCCGGCTGAGCCTGCCGGATGCCGCCCCTGCCGGCCCCGGCAGGCCTCTGACTTGCGCGAAACCGGCGGACCCGTCGCGGGCCCGCCGGCGTGTGCCTTTCGCTCAGGCTTTCTTGATCAGGCCGATGATGGCCAGCAGGATCACCGCGCCGATGAAGGCGGTGATGAAGGTGCCGACGGTACCACCCATGGCCAGGCCGAGCTGCGGCAGCAGCCAGCCGCCGAGGAAGGCGCCGATCACGCCGACGATGATGTTGACGAGGACGCCGAAGCCGCGTCCCTTCATCACCACGCCGGCGAGCCAGCCGGCGAGGGCGCCGATGATCAGGAAGATGATCAGGTTCATGTGGACCTCCAGGGTCGGGAACAGGGGAAGACGGCCCTCAGGCCGCCGGGTCGCCCGGCGGCGGCGCCTTGCCGCCGTCGGTCGACTTCCTGGTCTGCGCCAGCTCGCGGATGCGGCGCAGTTCCTCCGGGCTGAGCAGGTGGGTGACGTCGCGCGAGTTCCTGGCGATCCGTGCCTGCAGCCAGCCCACGACCCAGGCCAGCATGAAGCCGAAGGCGCCCAGCAGGAACAGGAACGACAGTGCCGGCGAAATGCCGCGCGACATCGCCACACCCAGACACAGCACGGAGAGCAGCAGGTAGATCCAGTACATGGGCTCACCTCGGGATGGAGGCAGTGTAGCCCAAGGCGGCCCGGACGCCAGTGCAGGCCCGACGGGCGTCAGAGCAGGGGCGACAACAGGCGGGCGCAGGCCTCGCCGAGACGGCGGGCCAGGCCCGGGTGGCGGTCGCGGCCGATTTCCAGGCTGTCGGCCAGGCAGGATTCGATCTCCCGCTCCAGCGCGCCGGCGAAGCCGGCATCGTGCAGCAGCACGTTCAGCTCGAAGTTGAGGCGGAAGCTGCGGTGGTCGAAGTTGGCACTGCCCATCAGGCAGGTGTCGGCATCCACCAGCAGCGCCTTGCTGTGCAGCATGCAGGGCTGGTACTCGAACACGCGCACGCCGGCGGCCAGCAGTTCGTCGTAGTAGGAGCGGGCGGCGGCGCGGACGATGGCCGAATCGCTCTTCGCCGGCACCAGCACGCGCACGTCCAGGCCCCGCAGCGCTGCCGAGGTCATTGCCATGCGCGCGGCCTCGCCGGGCACGAAGTAGGGCGTGACCAGCCAGACCCGGTGATTGGCCTGGTGGATGGCCTCCACCATCACCCGGTGGATGGCTTCCCAGGGTGAATCCGGTCCCGAGGGCAGCACCTGCGCCAGCAACTGCCCGGCCGGCTGCTCCGGCCACAGGCTGTGATCGCGCAGGGCGATGCCGGTGGCGTAGTGCCAGTCCTCCAGGAAGGCCAGCTGCAGCCAGCGCACGATCTCGCCGCGCAGGCGCAGGTGCAGGTCGCGGTAGGCATCCGGACGGCGGCGTTCGTCCTGGGTGTCGCAGACGTTGATGCCGCCGGTGAAGGCTTCCAGGCCGTCCACCACCACCAGCTTGCGGTGACTGCGCAGGTTCACCCGCGGGCGCCAGACCCAGCGCAGCCGCACCGGATGGAACCAGGCGATCTCGGCGCCGGCCTCGCGCAGCGGCGCCAGGAAGCGGTGGCTGGTCTTGCCCGAGCCGATCGCGTCCAGCAGCAGGCGCACGCGCACACCGGCGCGGGCGCGTTCGGCCAGGGCATCGCGCACGGCGGTGCCGCTGTGGTCGGGATCGAAGATGTAGTACTCGAGGTGGATGTGGTGCTGCGCGCGGGCGATGGCGGCGAGCAGGGCATCGTAGGTGGCGCAGCCGCCGACCAGCAGTTCCGCCTCGGTGGCGGTGGCCGGCGCGTAGCGGGTGGCCGACTGGCCCAGGCGGGCCAGGGTGACACAGTCATCGCTGGCCGACAGGCCCGGTGGCAGCGCCGGCTCCAGCCCGGCCCGGGAACGGTTGCGACGCAACTGCTGGCGGCGGATCCGCTGCGGCCCGAAGAAGTGGTAGATCAGCAGGCCCAGCACCGGCAGCGCCGCCAGCGACAGCAGCCAGCTGAGGGTGGCGATGGGCTCGCGCTTCTGCAGCACGATCCAGCCGGCCAGCACCAGCAGGTACAGGGCCCAGATGGCGAGCAGCCAGGGTTCGAGCTGGGGCCAGAGTTCGCGCATCCTCGCTTCCCGTGTCCCGGCCGGTGAGACGGCACCGGCGTAGGCTGGAATCATGGCAGACAAGCCGCCACCGCAGGCAATCAAGGGCCGGGGCGCCGCCGGCAATGCCGAGGGCCGCTTCGCGCTGACCCGCGTGCAGGCCGAGGACGACGGCTGGTTCCAGGACGGCGAGCCGCCGCCGAATCCGGCCACCACGGTCACCGAGGAACGGGCCCGCTCCCTGCTGCGGCGGAACGATTCGCCCGACCTGCCCTTCGACCGCTCGGTGAA
>DATGPR010000020.1:0-4160 GCA_035304725.1 Arenimonas sp. | reverse complement strand
TACCGCCAAGATCATCGACGAGTTCAAGCGCGTGCCCAACGACACCGGTTCGCCGGAAGTCCAGGTGGCGCTGCTCTCGGCCCGCATCGAGCAGCTGACCGAGCACTTCAAGGTGCACAAGCAGGACCACCACTCCCGTCGCGGACTGCTGAAGCTGGTCAACCAGCGTCGTTCCCTGCTGGCCTACCTGAAGCGGAAGGACGCGGCCCGCTACCAGGCGCTGATCGAGCGCTTGGGCCTGCGCCGCTGACAAACAAGCTCCTCCACGCGGCGCGGAAACGCGCCGCGTGCCTTTTGGGGGGCAAGCAATCATTCCCGGCGGGCGGGGCCCGTCGGGCGAAAGGTCGAATAGAGAGAACAGGAAGCGACAAACGTGGCGAAAGTAACCAAGACGTTCCAGTACGGGCAGCATCAGGTGACGCTGGAGACGGGCGAGATCGCCCGCCAGGCCAGCGGTTCGGTCGTCGTCAAGATGTCCGACACCGTCGTGCTGGTGACGGTGGTCGGCAACAAGACGGCGAAAGAGGGCATGGACTTCTTCCCGCTCACCGTCGACTACCTCGAGAAGTTCTACGCCGGTGGTCGCATCCCGGGCGGCTTCTTCAAGCGCGAAGGCCGCCAGACCGAGCGCGAGACGCTGATCTCGCGCCTGATCGACCGGCCGATCCGGCCGCTGTTCCCCGAGGACTTCCGCAATGAAGTCCAGGTCATCGCCACCGTGATGTCGCTGAACCCGGATGTCCCGGGCGACATCCCGGCCATGATCGGCGCCTCCGCCGCCCTGGCCCTGTCCGGCATTCCCTTCGCCGGTCCGATCGGCGCCGCCAAGGTCGGTTACGCCAACGGCCAGTACCTGCTGAACCCGACCACCACCGAGCTGAAGACCTCCGACCTGGAGCTGGTCGTCGCCGGTACCGCCAAGGCGGTGCTGATGGTGGAGTCCGAGGCCAACCTGCTCAGCGAGGACGTGATGCTGGGCGCCGTGATGTACGGCCACCGCGAGATGCAGACCGTCATCAACGCCATCAACGAGCTGGTGGCCGAGGTCGGCGTCACCCCCTGGGACTGGCAGCCGCCGGTCAAGCCGCAGGCGCCGGTGGATGCGCTCAAGGCCGCGGTCGGCGACCGCCTGGCCAAGGCCTTCCAGATCCGCGACAAGCTGCAGCGCCGCGACGCCATCGCCAGCCTGAAGAAGGAAGTGCTGGAATCCCTGAAGCCGCAGGCCGAGGCCGAGGGCTGGGACATGGCCTTCCTGGCCAAGGAATTCGGCGAGCTTGAGTACCGCACCATGCGTGACGCGGTGCTCAAGACCAAGACCCGCATCGACGGCCGTGACCTGGTCACCGTGCGTCCGATCACCGTCAAGACCGGCGTGCTGCCGCGTACCCACGGCTCGGCCCTGTTCACCCGCGGCGAGACCCAGGCGATCGTGGTCGCCACCCTCGGCACCGCCCGCGACGGCCAGATCATCGACGCGGTCGAGGGCGAGTCCAAGGACCACTTCCTGTTCCACTACAACTTCCCGCCGTACTCGGTCGGTGAGGCTGGCCGCATGATGGGCCCGAAGCGCCGCGAGATCGGCCACGGCCGCCTGGCCAAGCGCGGCGTGCAGGCGATCATGCCGAGCATGGAGGAGTTCCCGTACACCATCCGCGTGGTGTCGGAGATCACCGAGTCGAACGGTTCCTCGTCGATGGCCTCGGTCTGCGGTTCCTCGCTGGCCCTGATGGACGCCGGCGTGCCGGTGAAGGCGCCGGTGGCGGGCATCGCCATGGGCCTGGTCAAGGAAGGCGACGAGTTCGTGGTGCTGTCGGACATCCTCGGTGACGAGGACCATCTCGGCGACATGGACTTCAAGGTGGCCGGCACCGAGACCGGCGTGTCCGCCCTGCAGATGGACATCAAGATCGACGGCATCACCGAGGAGATCATGAAGGTGGCGCTGGCCCAGGCCAGGCAGGGCCGCCTGCACATCCTCGGCGAGATGGCCAAGGCCATCAGCGCCCCGCGTGCCGAGCTGAGCGAGTACGCCCCGCGCCTGCTGACCATCAAGATCCATCCGGACAAGATCCGCGAGGTGATCGGCAAGGGTGGCGCCACCATCCAGGCCATCACCAAGGAAACCGGCACCCAGATCGACATCCAGGATGACGGCACCATCGTCATCGCCTCGGTGAACGCCGCCGCTGCCCAGGCCGCCAAGGCCCGCATCGAGCAGATCACCTCGGACGTCGAGCCGGGCCGCGTTTACGAGGGCCGCGTCGCCAAGATCATGGACTTCGGCGCCTTCGTCACCATCGCCCCCGGCAAGGACGGCCTGGTGCACGTCTCGCAGATTTCCAACGAGCGCGTCGAGAAGGTCTCCGACAAGCTCAAGGAAGGCGACACCGTGAAGGTCAAGGTGCTGGAAGTGGACAAGCAGGGTCGCATCCGCCTGTCCATGAAGGCCGTCGAGGAGGGCGAGACCGCGTAAGCGGCCGCTTCCTTCGGCAAGGACGGAAAGGCGGGCTCCGGCCCGCCTTTTCTTTTGCGGCCGGCTTGCCGGCCATCCGCCACCGGCCGAAGATGGCCGGGCAGGGCGGCTCGTGGGGTGGAACGTGGAACTGATCCTGGTGGTGCTCGACCTGGTGGGTACCTTCGTGTTCGCGCTCAGCGGCGCCCTCGTCGGCGTGCGCCGGCGTCTGGACCTGTTCGGCGTGCTGGTGCTGTCCTTCGTTGCCGCCACCGGTGGCGGCATCATGCGCGACACCATGATCGGCGCCACGCCACCGGCGGCGCTGCAGGACTGGCGTTACGTGGCCCTGTCCGCGGTCGCTGGCCTGCTGACCTTCCGCGCTGCCGGCCTGATCGAACGCTGGCGCAATCCGGTGCAGTCGCTGGATGCCGTGGGCCTGGGCGTGTTCGCTGCCGCCGGCGCGCTCAAGGCGCTTGCGTTCGGCCTCGGGCCTGTCGGCGCCACGTTGCTGGGCATGCTCACCGGCATCGGCGGCGGCATGGCCCGCGACGTGCTGGTGGCGCAGGTGCCGACCGTGCTGCAGGCCGAGCTCTACGCTACCGCCGCGCTGGCCGGCGCTGCCGTGGTGGTCGCCGGTGCGGCGCTGGGTTGGCCGCCGACCTGGCTGGCGGTGACGGGCATCGTCGTCTGCACCGGCCTGCGCCTGTTCGCCATCCGCCGCGGCTGGCGGCTGCCGGTGGCGCAGCCTCCCGAGCCGCCGGGCAAGGGCTGAGCGGCCTCAGACCCAGCCGGTCAGGTAGAACAGGCCGATGATCACGAATACCGCCAGCGTCTTCACCAAGGTGATGGCGAAGATGTCCTTGTAGGCCTGGCGGTGGGTCAGGCCGGTCACCGCCAGCAGGGTGATGACCGCGCCGTTGTGCGGCAGGGTGTCCATGCCGCCGCTGGCCATCGAGGCCACCCGATGCAGCACCTCCATCGGGATGCCGACGGCATTGGCGTTGGCGACGAAGGTGTCGCCCATGGCGGCCAGGGCGATGCTCATGCCGCCGCTGGCGGAGCCGGTGATGCCGGCCAGGGCGGTGACGGTGACCGCCTGGTTGACCAGCGGGTCGGGAATGCCGGCCAGGGCATCGGCCACCACCAGGAAGCCGGGCAGTGCGGCGATGACGGCGCCGAAGCCGTACTCGGAGGCGGTATTCATCGAAGCGAGCAGGGCGCCGCCGATGGCCGGCTGGGTGCGCTCGGCGAAGTGCCGGGTGACGTCCTTCCAGGCCAGCAGCACCACCGCGAGGATGCCGGTCAGCAGGGCCGCCTCGACCGCCCAGATCGCCGCCACCTTGGAAACCTCCTGCACCACCGGCGCCGGCGATCCCACCACCGAGGGAACGAAGCTGTGGCTCTCGCCGTACACCTGCGGAATCAGCAGGGTGTAGACCTTGTTGGTCACGCCCACCAGCACCAGCGGCAGCAGCGCGATCCAGGGATTGGCCAGGCGCTCACCGGCGAAGGGCGCCGGCTCGTTCTTCAGATCGGTGCCATAACCCTCGCCGGCGGCGCGGGCGGCGCGTCGGCGCCACTCCAGGTAGGCCAGGCCGGTGGCGAGGATGAAGGCGCCGCCCAGGCAGCCCAGCACCGGCGCCGCCCAGGCGTCGGTGCCGAAGAAGGCGGTCGGGATGATGTTCTGGATCTGCGGCGTGCCCGG
>DATGPR010000019.1:0-7648 GCA_035304725.1 Arenimonas sp. | reverse complement strand
GGTGGTCGCCATCTCGCCGTCGAACAACTGGTGGGCGATGAACCAGAACGCCACCGCCGCCAGCACGCCCGACACCGCCAGGCCGCGGTACAGCGCGTTCATGATCTTGCCGCCGGCGCTGACCTTGACGAAGAAGGTGCCAACGATCGAGGCGATGATCGAGGCCGCGCCCAGCACCATCGGGAACTGCACGCCGCCGGCGCCATAGACGCCGAACTGGATGCCGGCGATCAGCATGGCGGCGATGACCGTCACCGCGTAGGTCTCGAACAGGTCGGCGGCCATGCCGGCGCAGTCGCCGACGTTGTCACCGACGTTGTCGGCGATCACCGCCGGATTGCGCGGGTCATCCTCGGGAATGCCGGCCTCGACCTTGCCGACCAGGTCGGCGCCGACGTCGGCGCCCTTGGTGAAGATGCCGCCGCCCAGGCGGGCGAAGATGGAGATCAGCGAGCTGCCGAAGGCCAGGCCGATCATCGGCTGCAGGGCCGCATTCACCGCCTCGCCGTCGCCGGCATTGCCGCCGGAGACGAACCAGAAGTAACCGGCCACGCCCAGCAGGCCCAGGCCGACCACCAGCATGCCGGTGATGGCGCCGCCCTTGAAGCTGACATTGAGCGCCTCGTTCAGGCCGACCGTGGCCGCCTGCGCCGTGCGCACGTTGGCGCGCACCGAGACGAACATGCCGACGAAGCCGGCCGCGCCCGACAGGATCGCGCCGACGGCAAAGCCAACCGCCGTGGACCAGCCCAGCGCCGGCACGAAGCCGATCACCAGGAACAGCACCACGCCGACCATGGCGATGGTCATGTACTGGCGGCGGAGGTAGGCGCCGGCGCCTTCCTGCACGGCGGCGGCGATGCGCTGCATCTTCTCGTTGCCGGCATCGCGGCCGACGATCCAGCGCGCGACCACGAGGCCGTAGATGATCGCCACGGCGGCGCAGGCCAGGGCGATGTGTAACCCGTACTGCTCAAACATGCGAACCCTCCCCAGAGTTGCTGCAATGAAAATGAACGCACACAGGTAAGCGGCCATAGGCCGCCTGGCCCGAGTATGGCACAGGGGGTAGGGCCCGCCAGCGACGCCGGTCACGCGGCGGCGGGGATGCGGGGCCGCGCCGGGCCCGGCTCAGGGCAGCCGGCAGTCGGGCGGCGTTTCCTCCAGCGCCTCGTCCAGGGCGGCCAGGTTCCAGGCGGCCTGGCGGTAGCCGGGGTCGCGGGCCAGGGCGCAGGCGTAGGCCTGGCGGGCGCCGGCGAGGTCGCCGGCCAGCTGGCGGGCGTAGCCGAGATTGGTCCAGGGGCGCGCCTTGTCGGGGGAATCGCGCACCGTCGCCTCCCAGAGCGCCAGCTCGCTGCGGTAGTCGAGGTTGCGCAGCGCCGTCGCGGCCGCCAGCATCAGGCACAGCGCCAGCACCGGCACCGTCGCCGACAGTGGCCGGCGCAGTGCGCTCAGCGGCACCGCCAGCAACACTGCGGCACCGATCAGCGACAGGTAGAGGTGCCGGTCGTTGGCGAGGTCGAAACGCGGCAGCAGGGAATTGCTCGGCAACAGGTGCAGCAGGTACCAGGCCAGGCCGAAGCCCAGCCAGGGCCAGCGCCGGCGCTGGCGCCAGGCCAGCAGCGCCAGCGCTGCGGCAGAGAGCATCAGCAACACGTGCCTGGCCTCGAGGCCAGCCGGCACGCGCAGGTCGGGATCGATGTTGCCGTGCAGGCCCAGCAGCGGCCGCGTCAGCAGGTAGGCATGCGCTTCCAGCTGGCCCAGCAGTTGCCCTGCCAGGGAACGCGTGCCCAGGCTCCAGCCGAAGAAGCTGTGATAGGCCGGCGTCAGCGCCGCCGCCAGCAGCGCCAGGCCCAGCACGATCAGGTGCCAGCGCAGGCGCCAGACGATGCCGCGGAAGCTTTCGCCCTTGAAGCGCAGCACCAGCGCGGCGGCGGCCGGCAGCGTCACCGCGGTTTCGCGCACCGCCAGCGCCAGGGCGAACAACAGCGCGGCGGCGAGGTCGGCGCGACGGCCATCGCGCGGCGCGCCGGCGATCAGCGCCAGGGCGCCGAGATAGGGCAGGGCCATCAGTGAGATCGAGCGGCCGCTGACGTAGCTCACCGCTTCGGTCGTCGCCGGATGCAGGGCGAACAGCAGGGCCGTCGCCAGTGCCGCCAGTGGCGGCCGCGGATGCGCCGGCGCCAGGACCGGCAGCAGTCGCGCCATCAGCAGGGCGACCAATGCCGCATTGCCCAGGTGCACCGCCAGGTTGAAGGCGCGGTAGCTCCAGGGGGCGGGCGCCAGCTCGGCATTGAGGGCCAGGCTGAGCTTGAGCAGCGGCCGGATGCCGGGCAGCGACTGCCACCAGCCTCCCACGCCGCCGGTGGCGGGGTTGGCCACCACGAGCCACCAGTCGTCGAACTGGAAGGGGCCGGCCATCGCCGGCCACCAGACCAGCAGCACCAGCACCGCGCAGGCCGGCAACAGCGCCGCCCGGGCCAGCCCGGCGTTCATGGTGCAGGCAGGCGCCGGGCCTCTTCGAAGGCCAGCTCGATCAGGCCGGCGGCATCCCACCAGCGGTCCGGCGCATGCAGCAGCACGAGCAGCACCTGCCGGCCACCGCGCTCCGTCACCGCGATCAGGCAGCGGCCGGCGCCGGGCGTGTAGCCGGTCTTCAGCCCGCGCGCCCCTTCCAGCCGGCCCAGCAGGGCATTGGTGTTGCGCACGTGGAAGTGACGGCCGGCGGCGGTGCTGAAGCGGTGTTCGTCGCGCACCACGGTGTCGGCGATGCGCGGCACGGCCAGCACGGCATGAGCCAGCGTGGCGAGATCGCGGGCGCTGCTGTACTGGTCGGGGCGGTCGTGGCCGCAGGCGTCGCCAAAATGGGTGTCGCGCAGGCCCAGGGCTTCGGCCCGGGCATTCATCAGGGCGACGAAGGCGTCCTGGTCGCCGGCATGCCAGTCGGCCAGGGCGCGGCAGGCGTCGTTGGCCGAGCGGATCAGCATGGCGTCGAACAGGTCGCCGGCGCGCACCTGCTCGCCGGGGCGCAGGCCGATGCGGGTGCCCGTTTCGCTGGCGACGCCGGAGCCGATGCGCACCATGGCCTCCAGATCCGCCGACTCGGCCAGCACCAGCGCCGTCATCAGCTTGGTGAGGCTGGCCATGGGCAGGCGCAGGTCGGGCTGGCCGGCCCAGACCGGCCGGCCATCGATTTCCAGCCAGTAGGCGCGGGCGATGTCGGGGAAGGCGTCGGTCGGCGCCGGAGGCCGCGCCCAGGCGGGCGCGGCCAGGCAGAACAGGCTCAGCGCCAGGAGGCGCAGGCGCCGACCCATGGCCTCAGCCGCCGAGCAGGTCCCGCAGGCCGCGCAGGCGGTCGCGCACGCCGGACTTCTTCTTGTCCTCCTGCGCCGGCTGGGCGGGCTGGCTGTCCGCCGGTTCGCCCTGGGCACGGCCGCGCAGGCGCTCGGCGCTCATGTGGTTGCAGAAGTCGGCGTACTCGCGGTCGCCCACGGCGGTGTAGCCGCGCCGCGCGCAGTGCTGGGCGGCGAAGGCCCTGGCCTGCTCCGGGCACTGACGGGCCAGGAAGGCGCCGTGGTCGATCGGATTTGCGCGGCCACACAGCTGCTTCACCCGCTCGGGGCAGAAGTCGGCCACGACCTCGTAGCGGTCGGCGGTCTCGGACCAGTCGCAGGCCTGCTTGACCACCCGGGCGCGCGGCAGGCCGCAGCCCTCGAAGGATTCCCACAGGCTGGTGGGGATGCCCTGGCTGCGATGCTGCGCATCCACCTGGTGGGCCTGGTGCAGGGAGTCGATGTCCTCGGACAGCGCGGTCATGCGCGCGCAGAACTGGCGCTTGTGGCTGGCGCACATGGCGTCCGGGCCGAGGAAGTTGTGGCGCATCATGTACGGATAGTCGCCCGGGTTGCCCAGCATGGCCTCGCAGGTCTGCGCCATGCTGGCGTTGGCCTGGGCCAGCGGATTCTCGCGGGCGTAGTTGCAGTCGCCGATGCGCTTGCCTTCGAAGCGCATGATCATGCGCTGGCCTTCGGCGGTGATGTCCATCATGCCGCGATAGGCATCGGCGCCCAGGCGCTCGAACTCGCCGCGGCCTTCCATGCTGGCGTCGCCGGTGCAGCGCATGCGGAAGGTCGACTTGTTGCCGCTGGTCCGGTAGTCGAGCAGCTGGCAGTTCTCGTCCATCGGAACCATTTCCTGGCTGGACTGGTTCTTGGCCGTGCAGACCTCGTTGGTCTGGCCGGGCATGCTGATGTTCATGCCGGGCATTTCCACGGAGGTGGTGACGCGGTAACGGTCACCGGTGGCCTGGCCAAGCGCAGCCGGGGCGAGCAGCATCAGGCCGAGGGCCAGGCTGCGAAACAGGGTATGTGGGGTCATGGGGACTCCAGCGTGTTCTTGTTGTGGATACGCCGAGCCCCTAACGCCGGAAGCCGCGTGCCCAGGCCAGGCACCGGCGGTGTGGTTGCCGGGTGTTCAGCCTTCCCAGGGCGGTAGCCGTTTCGGCACTTGCCGGTTCTTCAGGCGCACGTAGCGGGGCAGGCCGTCGGGGCCGTAAGGCGGCGGCGCTTCGCCGCGGATCAGCGGTTCCAGGTAGCGGCGGGCGGCGGCGGTGATGCCGTAGCCGTCGCGGCGGATGAAGGAGGACGGCATCTTCTTCTCGCGGTTGGCGATCTTCGCCAGCGGCGCCGGCTCGATATGCCAGCGATAGGGCGACTGCGGCCGGCGCACGATCACCGGCATCACGCCGTTCATGCCGGCCAGGGCGTATTCGACCGCATGCCGGCCGACGGCCATGGCCTGCTCCAGGTCGGTCTTCGAGGCGATGTGGCGGGCCGAGCGCTGCAGGTAGTCGGGCAGGGTCCAGTGCACCTTCAGGCCCAGCCGGTCCTTGACCCGCGCCGCCAGGAAGGGCGCGACGCCGCCGAGCTGGGTATGGCCAAAGGCGTCCTTGCCGCCGCCGGCGTCGGCCACGAAACGGCCGTCGGGGGTGCGGATGCCCTCGCTGGCCACCACCAGGCACCAGCCGATCCGGTCCACCACCTTCTGCACCCGGCGCAGGAAGTCTTCCTCGTCGTAGGGGCGCTCGGGGAAGAGGATGAGGTGCGGCGCATCGTCCCGCTCCCGGCCGGCCAGGCCGGCCGCCGCGGCCAGCCAGCCGGCGTGCCGGCCCATGGCCTCGTAGACGAAGACACGGGTGGAGGTGTCGGCCATGGCCTGCACGTCCAGGGCCGCTTCCGCGACCGAGACGGCGGTGTATTTCGCCGCCGAGCCGAAACCCGGGCAGTTGTCGGTCAGGGCCAGGTCGTTGTCCACGGTCTTGGGCACGCCGACGCAGGTCAGCGGATAACCCGAGGCCTTGGCCAGCTGCGACAGCTTCTGCGCCGTGTCGGCCGAGTCGTTGCCGCCGTTGTAGAGGAACCAGCGCACCTCATGCGCCTGGAGCACCTCCAGCAGGCGCCGGTACCTGGCCCCGTCCTCCTGCAGCGACTTGAGCTTGTAGCGGCAGGAACCGAAGGCGCCGCCGGGGGTATGGGCCAGGGCGCGGATGTCGGCGGCCGATTCCAGGGAGGTGTCCAGCAGCTCCTCGCGCAGGGCGCCGAGGATGCCGTTGCGGGCGGCCAGGACCTTGACCCGGCGGGCCCGGGCGGCCTGGATGACGGCCGAGGCAGTGGCGTTGATGACGGCCGTGACGCCGCCGGACTGTGCGTAGAGGAGCGTTCCCTTGCCCATGGTTCCGAATGCCTTTCGTTTGACTTGGGCCGTCCCGGCCCGTACCGTTGCCACGTCCGCACGGCCAGTCGGCGGCCCCACTATAACCAAACGGGGTGAAGACGGCGCCGTGCGTCCTTGTTTTTAAGGGTCTGGAACGCATGCGACTGGTACTTCTTGGCGCGCCCGGTTCGGGCAAGGGCACGCAGGCCGCCCGGCTGCGGGAACACCTTGATGTTCCGCACATCTCCACGGGCGAGCTGCTGCGCGCCGCCGTCAAGGCGGGCACCCCGCTTGGCCTGCAGGCCAAGGCGGTCATGGAGGCCGGCCAGCTGGTTTCGGACGAGATCGTGCTGGGCATGCTCGAGGAGCGCCTGACCGCCGGCGACACCGGCAAGGGCTTCATCCTCGACGGCTACCCGCGCAACCTGGCCCAGGCCAATGCCCTGGACGCCCTGCTGGCCCGGCTGGGCCAGCCGGTGGACATCGCCGTGCAGCTGGACGTCGGCACCGAACTGCTGATCGAGCGACTGGCCGGCCGCGCCCAGGCCGAGGGTCGCGCCGACGACAGCCCGGAAGCCGTGCGCAAGCGCCTTGAGGTGTACGAGGAGGCCACCGCGCCGGTGGTCGACTTCTACGCCCAGGCCGGCCGCCTGGCCCGTGTCGACGGCGTCGGCAGCATGGACGAAGTCTTCGCCCGCATCCTCGCCGCGCTGGAGCGCAGCGCCGGCTGAATCCCGGCGGTGGCGAAGGTTCCCGCCGGCGACGGTTCCTGCGATGCTGGCGGCATGAAACTGCATATCCTCGGTATCTGCGGCACCTTCATGGGCGGTGTCGCGGCGCTGGCGCGCGAACTCGGCCATGAGGTCGAGGGCAGCGACCAGAACGTCTATCCGCCCATGTCCACCCAGCTCGAGAAGCTGGGCATCGCCCTGCGCAGCGGCTATCAACCCGGGCACCTCTCCGCCGATGTGGACGAGGTGGTGGTGGGCAATGCGCTCTCGCGCGGCAACCCGGCGGTGGAACACGTGCTGGATGCCGGCCTGCGCTATGTCTCCGGCGCGCAGTGGCTGGGCGAACGGGTACTGCCGGGGCGCGAGGTGCTGGCGGTGGCCGGTACCCACGGCAAGACCACCACGACGTCGATCCTGGCCTGGCTGCTGGAGGCCGCCGGCCGCGATCCCGGGTTCCTCGTCGGCGGCGTGCCGGAGAACTTCGGCGTGTCCGCCCGCCTCGGCAGCGGCCGCGAGTTCGTGGTCGAGGCCGACGAGTACGACACCGCCTTCTTCGACAAGCGCAGCAAGTTCGTGCACTACCGGCCGGTGGTGGCCATCCTCAACAACCTCGAGTACGACCACGCCGACATCTTCCCGGACCTGGCGGCGATCCAGCGGCAGTTCCACCACCTGGTGCGGACCGTGCCGGGCCGCGGCCGGCTGATCGTCAACGGCGAGGACGCCGCCCTGGCCGAGGTGTTGGCCATGGGCTGCTGGACGCCGGTGGAGCGCTTCGGCCTGGACGGCGACTTCGACTGGAGCGCGCGCCTGCATGCCGCCGACGGCAGCCATTTCGACGTGCTGCACGAGGGCGCGGTGGCCGGTACGGTGCGCTGGTCGCTGGTGGGCCGGCACAACGTGATGAACGGCCTGGCCGCCATCGCCGCCGCGCATGCGGTCGGCGCCGACCTGGCCAGGGCCATCCCTGCGCTGGCCGACTTCGTCAGCGTCAAGCGCCGGCTGGAGAAGCTGGGCGAGGCCGGCGGCGTCACCGTCTACGACGACTTCGCGCATCACCCGACTGCGATCCGCACGACACTCGAGGGCCTGCGCGCCCGCGTCGGCGACGCCCGCATCCTGGTGGCGATGGAGCCGCGCAGCAATTCCATGCGCCTGGGCGCGCATGCCGAGCAGATCGCGCCGGCGCTGGACCTGGCCGACGC
>DATGPR010000018.1:0-2894 GCA_035304725.1 Arenimonas sp. | reverse complement strand
CGAGCCGACCACGCTGAACATCTGGGAAGGCCAGTTCGGCGACTTCGCCAACGGCGCCCAGGTGGTGATCGACCAGTTCATCACCTCCGGCGAGGCCAAGTGGGACCGCCTCTGCGGCCTGGTGCTGTTCCTGCCGCACGGCTACGAGGGCCAGGGCCCCGAGCACAGCTCGGCCCGCCTGGAGCGCTTCCTGCAGCTGTGCGCCCTGGAAAACATCCAGGTCTGCACGCCGACCACGCCCGCACAGATGTTCCACATGCTGCGCCGGCAGATGCTGCGCGCCACCCGCAAGCCGCTGGTGGTGATGACGCCCAAGTCCATGCTGCGGCACAAGCTCTCGGTCTCCACCCTGGACGAGCTGGCCAAGGGCGGCTTCCAGGAGCTGATCCCCGACAGCACCTGCAAGGACCCGAAGAAGGCCCGCCGTGTCGTCGTCTGCGGCGGCAAGGTCTACTGGGACCTGGTCGAGGCGGCCGAAGCGAAGAAGATCAAGGACGTCGCCATCGTCCGCATCGAGCAGCTCTACCCCTTCCCGCGCCCGGCCCTGGCGGCCGAGCTCAAGCGCTTCGGCGCCGCCAGGGAAGTGGTGTGGTGCCAGGAGGAGCCGATGAACCAGGGCGCCTGGTACCAGATCCGCCACCACCTGGATTTCTGCCTGGCCAAGGGCCAGTCGCTGAGCTACGCCGGCCGCGCCCGTTCGGCCGCGCCCGCCTGCGGGCACCTTGCCACCCACAATGCCGAGCAGGCCGCGCTGATCGAGGACGCCCTCGTCAACGCGCCCAACGGCCATACCGCCGAATAACCCTTTCAACGCAGCCAGGACCTCGTCCATGAGCATCGAAGTCAAAGTCCCGGTCCTTCCGGAATCCGTGTCCGACGCCACCATCGCCACCTGGCACAAGAAGGCCGGCGACGCCGTCCGTCGTGACGAGAACCTGCTCGACCTCGAGACCGACAAGGTGGTGCTGGAAGTGCCCTCGCCGGTGGACGGCGTGCTCAAGGAGATCAAGTTCCAGGCCGGCGACACGGTGACCAGCCAGCAGGTCGTCGCCATCATCGAGGAAGGCGCCGTGGCCGCCGCGCCGGCGCCCGCCGCCGAGGCGCCGAAGCAGGAGGCCAAGCCGGCGGCCGCGCCCGCCCCGGCCAAGGCCGAGGCCGCCAAGCCGGCCGCCGGCAAGGTCGAGCTGCCGCCGGGCGCCGCCGCCTACGCCGCCCGCGAGGGCGTCGATGCCTCGCAGGTCGAGGGCACCGGCCGCGGTGGCCGCGTCACCAAGGAAGACCTGGTCAGGCACGTCACCGGTGGCGGCGGTGCCCGTCCGGAGCAGCGCGTGCCGATGACCCGCATCCGCCAGCGCATCGCCGAGCGGATGATGCAGTCGAAGAACTCCATCGCCATGCTGACCTCGTTCAACGAGGTCAACCTGGGCAAGGTCATGGCCATGCGCAAGGAGCTGGGCGAGCCGTTCGAGAAGAGCCACGGCGTGCGCCTGGGCTTCATGAGCTTCTTCGCCAAGGCCGCCGCCAACGCGCTGCAGCGCCATCCGATCGTCAATGCCTCGGTGGACGGCAACGACATCATCTATCACGGCTATGCCGACATCTCGATCGCCGTCGCCACCGACAAGGGTCTGGTGACCCCGGTGCTGCGCAACGTCGAGAACATGTCCTTCGCCGAGGTCGAGGCCGCCATCGCCGGCTACGCCAAGGCGGCCCGCGAGGGTGGCCTCAAGCTGGAGGACCTGCAGGGCGGCACCTTCACCATCACCAACGGCGGCACCTTCGGCTCGCTGATGTCGACGCCGATCGTCAACCCGCCGCAGTCGGCCATCCTCGGCATGCACGCCATCAAGGAGCGTCCGATCGCCGAGAATGGCCAGGTCGTGATCGCGCCGATGATGTACATCGCCCTGAGCTACGACCACCGCATCATCGACGGCAAGGATGCCGTGCTGTTCCTGGTGGACATCAAGAACCAGCTCGAGAATCCGCACCGGATGCTGCTGGGGCTCTGAGCCCGGTCTTGACCCACCCCTGCCCTCCCGCCGCCGGCGGGAGGGAAACCGGAGAGATTCCTTCATGAGCGAACAGTTCGACGTCGTCGTCATCGGTGCCGGCCCGGCCGGCTACCACGCCGCCATCCGCGCCGCCCAGCTGGGCCTGAAGACCGCCTGCGTCGACGCGGCCCTGGGCAAGGACGGCAAGCCGGCCCTGGGCGGCACCTGCCTGCGCGTGGGCTGCGTCCCCTCCAAGGCGCTGCTGGACTCGACCCACCAGTACGAGAACATGCTGCACAAGTTCGAGCAGCACGGCATCAGCTTCAAGGACGCGGCGATCGACGTGCCGAAGATGATCGCCCGCAAGGACGGCATCGTTAAGCAGTTCACCGGCGGCATCGCCATGCTGTTCAAGGCCAACAAGGTGGCGCCGTACTACGGCTTCGCCACCCTGCACCCGGACCGCGTGGTCAAGGTCAGGCAGCACGACGGCAGCGAGGTCGAGCTGCAGGGCAAGAACGTGATCATCGCCGCCGGCTCGGACTCGATCGAGCTGCCGTTCGCGAAGTTCGACGGCGAGAACATCGTCGACAACGTCGGCGCCCTGGACTTCACCGAGGTGCCGAAGCGCCTGGCCGTCATCGGCGCCGGCGTGATCGGCCTGGAGCTGGGCAGCGTGTGGAAGCGCCTGGGCGCCGAGGTCACCATCCTCGAGGCCCTGCCGGAGTTCCTGCCGGCCGCCGATGCCGAGGTCTCCAGGCTGGCCGCGCGCGAGTTCAAGAAGCAGGGCCTGGACATCAAGCTGGGCGCCAAGGTCTCCAAGGCCGAGGTCACCGGCAAGGGCAAGAAGAAGGAAGTCGCCATCACCTTCGCCGACGACAAGGGCGAGCAGACCCTGGT
>DATGPR010000017.1:0-3938 GCA_035304725.1 Arenimonas sp. | reverse complement strand
AGCCATCTCAGCGCCCGCCTGCGCGGCAGCCTGCGCCTGATCCCGATCGAGGACGTGCGCTACCTGCAGGCCGAGGAGAAGTACGTGGTCGTGCACCATGCCCGCGGTGAGGACCTGATCGAGGATTCGCTCAAGTCGCTGGAGCAGGAATTCGGCGACCGTTTCATCCGCATCCACCGCAACTGCCTGGTCGCCGCCGACGAGTTCGCCGAGCTGCGGCGCACGCCGGACGGCCAGGTGCAGGCCGTGCTGCGCAACGATGGCGTCGCGCTGGAAGTCAGCCGCCGCTGCCTGCCGGGCCTGCGCGAGCGGCTCAAGCATCTTTAAGGGGAACGACATGCCGAAGATCCGCCTCGCCACCCGGGAAAGTGCCCTGGCCCTGTGGCAGACCGAACACGTGGCGGCCCGCCTGCGCGAAGCCCATCCCGGCCTGGAGGTCGAGCTGGTGCCCATGACCACCCGCGGCGACCAGGTGCTGGACCAGCCGCTGGCGGAGATCGGCGGCAAGGGCCTGTTCCTCAAGGAGCTGGAGGTGGCGATGCTGGAAGGTCGCGCCGACGCCGCCGTGCACTCGCTCAAGGACGTGCCGATGGAGCTGGAGGCCGGCTTCGAGCTGGCGGCCGTGCTGGAGCGCGCCTCGCCTGACGATGCTTTCGTCTCCGTGAAGTACGAATCCTTCGAGGAGCTGCCCTACGGCGCCGTCGTCGGCACCTCCTCGCTGCGCCGCCAGGCCCTGCTGCGGGCGCACCGGCCCGACCTGCAGCTGCGCGACCTGCGCGGCAACGTCAATACCCGTCTGGCCAAGCTCGATGCCGGCGATTACGACGCCATCATCCTGGCCGCCGCCGGCCTGGAGCGGCTGGGCCTGGGCGAACGCATCCGCGAGCGCCTGGGCGCGCCACGCTTCATCCCGGCCGCCGCCCAGGGCGCGATCGCGGTCGAGTGCCGTGCCGGCGATGCCGAGACCAGGGCGCTGTTCGCGCCGCTTCACCACGCGCCCACCGACCTGTGCGTGCGTGCCGAGCGCAGCATGACGCGTCTGCTCGGCGGCAGTTGCCGGGTGCCGATCGCCGCCTTCGCCACGCTCAAGGGCGATCGCCTGTCGCTGGAAGGCCTGGTCGGCGACGCCGCCGACGGCAAGACCGTGCGCGGCTACGCCAGCGGCCCGGCCAGCGAGCCGGAGAAGCTGGGCCAGCACGTCGCCGACATGCTGATCGCCCGCGGCGCCGACGCGCTGCTGCCCTGATCGGCGGAGCCCGCGCGCCACTGCGCGGGCTGTGTCACCCGGTTCGGCTCAGTAGTACAGCATCACCAGGTGCCGCGCCTGGGCGAAGAACAGCCAGCGCTCCACGATCGCGCCCAGCAGGGCGCAGGCGGTGGCCAGGCCCAGCAGCAGCGCGCTCGGACCCGAGGCCGGCAGGAAGGCGAGGATGCCCAGCGCGGCCGGCAGCACGGCGAACAGCAGCAGGGCGATCAGCCGCAGCCGCCGCCCGTGCTTGCGCGCCAGCACGAAGCCCATTTCGCGGGTGATGTAGTTGGCCTCGGTATGCGGACGCTCGAACACGCTCGCCTGGCGGCCGGCCGGCAGGCCCAGGGCCGAGGCGCGGTCCGCCGGCAGCGGCTCGCGGTCGATGTCGCGCCAGTAGCGCCACTTCAGCGCGCCCATCAGCAGGGCCAGCGCCGGCAGGCCGTATTGCGCTACCCTTCCGGGCCACTCCGACACCGCGTACACCGTCGCCGCCGCCAGGCCGCCGGTGAGCAGGGCGAAACCCAGGTAGGACGGCAGCACCGCCCAGTGCCGCCAGGCGGGAATCGGCTTGAGCGAGGCATAGATCATCGCCGTGCAGGCCAGCACCGCCAGCGACAGCAGCAGCAGCGCCAGCAGCGCCACCTTCATCGCCCAGACCGGCACGCCCTGGCCGAACAGGGCCGACCAGACGATGAAGGCCCATGGCAGGTAGGCCAGCACCGCCAGCAGGCCTTCGCGCGACAGCCAGCTGCTGCGCCACTGGCTGAAGGCGCGCCAGGCCCGGGCCGGTCGGCCCAGGTGGAACACGGAGCTGAGCAGGCCCACCGTCACCGGCAGCGCGCCCAAGGCCAGCGGCATCAGGTAGTGCACGCCGCGCTGGCTGCCGTAGTGCAGCAGCGCCGAGGCCGACCAGATCCACAGCCCGTAGCCCAGGCCGGACAAAGTGGTGAAGAAGATGACGGAGAAGGAGGGATGCATCAGCGGCTCAGGGCACGATCGAGCCAGCGCAGCAGCGGGTTGAGCTGGCGGGTGTCGAGGGTTTCTCCGGGCGCGGCCTCGGCCTGCGCTTCCTCCGGGCCGCCGGCGCGGCGCGGCCGCGGCGGCAGGTAGCGGTTGACCGGGGCGTAACCGAGCTCTGGCATCAGCGCCACGCCCTCGCGTTCGGCCACCAGCTGCGACACCGCCGAGTCCGGATCGCCCAGATCGCCGAAGTGGCGGGCGCGGCTGGGGCAGGCCTGCACGCAGGCCGGCTGCCGCTGCGCTTCCGGGATGTGCTCGTTGTAGATGCGGTCGACGCAGAGCGTGCACTTCTTCATCACGCCCTCGACCGCGTCGTACTCGCGGGCGCCGTAAGGGCAGGCCCAGCTGCAGAGCTTGCAGCCGATGCACTTGTCCTCATCCACCAGCACGATGCCGTCCTCGGCGCGCTTGTAGCTGGCGCCGGTCGGGCAGACGGTGACGCAGGCCGGCTGCTCGCAGTGCAGGCAGCTGCGCGGGAAGTGCAGGGTCATGGCCGGCTGGTTGCCGCTGGCCGCCACCTCATAGGAATGCACGCGGTTGAACCAGACGCCCGAAGGCTGCCTGCCGTAGGGTTGCTCGTCGCTGAGCGGGCCGGCGATGCCGCCGGCATTCCACTCCTTGCAGGCCACCGCGCAGGCGTGGCAGCCGACGCAGGTGTCCAGGTCGATCACCAGACCGAGCTTGCGCTTGCCGGGTTGGGAGGGCAGGGAGGTCATCGGAAGGGGAAGAACTGCGGGATGAGGTACACGGCCAGGCCCCAGAACAGCACGTTCAGCGGCATGCCCATGCGCAGGAAGTCGGCGAAGCGGTAATTGCCGGCGTTGTACACCATCGTGTTGGTCTGGTAACCGACGGGCGTGGCGAAGCTGGTCGAGGCGGCGAACAGCACCGCCACCAGGAAGGGCGAGGGGCTGACGTCCATGGCCACCGCCGTCGAGTAGGCGATGGGCGTGACCAGCACGGCGGCGGCATTGTTGCTCATCACTTCCGTCAGCAGCGAGGTGATCAGGTAGATCACCGCCAGCACCGCCAGCGGTCCGAAGCGGCCGACACCGTTCAGGGCGAGGTCGGCCAGGCCCTGGGCCAGGCCGGACTTCTGCATGGCGATGCCCAGCGGAATCACGCCGGCCAGCAGGATGATCACCCGCCAGTCCACCGCCTGGTAGGCCTGGTCGTTGCCGAGGCAGCGGGTGGCGATGAGGGCGATGCAGCCGAGGATGGCGGAGGTGACGATGGGCAGCAGGCCGACGCCGGCGACGGCGACCACCGCCGTCATGATGGCGAAGGCCAGCCAGGCCTTGCGCCGGGGCAGCTTGTCCTCTTCGTGTTCGTTGAGGATCAGCAGGTTCTCGTTTCCGCGCAGGGCAGCCAGGTCGGCCTTGCGCACCACCAGCAGCATCAGGTCGCCGATGCTCAGCTTGACGTCACGGATCTTGTCGCGCAGCACCTCGCCGCGCCGGTGCAGGGCCAGCACCGTGGCATCGTGCTGCCACTGGAAGTCCAGTTCGCCCAGGGTATGGCCGGCGAAGCGCGAGCCCGGCGCCACCATGGCCTCCACCAGCACCGTGGCCTGCTCGCCCTCGCCGGTGCCGAGCTGGTCGTCCTGCAGCTTGAACTCCGGTTCCAGCTCCAGCCTGGCGCTGTCCTTGAGCGCGCTGAGCTTCTCCCA
>DATGPR010000016.1:0-7603 GCA_035304725.1 Arenimonas sp. | reverse complement strand
TCGCGCTGGGCCGGATTCAGGCCGTCGAGCAGGTGGGAAACATCCATGGCGCCATTGTAGCGGCGCCATGGACGCCGGGCGCGGGCCTCAGTGCTTCTTCGACAGCGCCACCGACTGCGACATCAGCTTGTCGGTCCAGGCAATGCCGATGGCCGAGACGATGAAGGCCATGTGGATGACGGTCTGCCACATCACGCCGGCCTCGGTGACCGTCGTGCAGCCCTTCGACTTGGCGGCGAGATCGGTCATCGCCTGCATCGCCGCCAGCCCGGCCTCGGTGCCGCACAGGGGCATACCGCCAAGCACGCCGGCCTCGATGAAGGTCTTGAGCAGATGGATCGAGGAGATGCCGATGATGGCCATCGCCAGCTTCACCTTCAGCACCGAGGCGTTGACATGACTCAGCCACTCCGGTTGGTCCGGGTGGCCCTGCAGGTTCAGGCGCGAGACGAAGGTCTCGTAGCCGCCGACGATCACCATCACCAGCAGGTTGGAAATCATCACCACGTCGATCAGGCCCAGCACCAGCAGCATGATGCCCTGCTCGGTCAGCGTGTTGGCGTCCAGCACCAGGTGCTTGAGTTCCTTCAGGAACAGGAACACGTACACGCACTGGGCCACGATCAGGCCCAGGTACAGCGGCAGCTGCAGCCAGCGCGAGGCGAAGATCAGGGAGGGCAGCGGGCCAAGCCTGGGCTTGCCGCCGGCGGTTGCGGTCTGTTCGGACATGCGGGCTTCCGTGTGCTTATTTCTTCGAGGCCAGGCCCACCACCGCCGCCACGGCGCCGGCGCCCAGCAGGGCCCAGCCGAGGTTCAGCGGTGCGGTCCTGGTTTCGGTCTTGCTGATCTCGATCGGACCCAGGTCGGCCACCTTCTCGCTGGTCTGGAACTTGAAGAGGCCGGAGACGATGACGCCGCCGGCGACCAGCAGCAGGATGCCGATGACGAGCAGGGGCTTGCGCATGACGGTTCTCCGTGGGCCCGCGATCGGGCCGGGCAAGGTTAGGGGCTCAGCCCCGGCCTTGCCAAGCGCGGCGGCTCAGTCCAGGCGCACGCCCGGCAGCGACAGCACGTAGTCGGCGCCCATCAGCTGCGAGGGCGTGCAGTAGCCGCCGGCCGGGCGTTCGCCGCCCAGCAGGCGCTGGACGATGCCCAGCGAGGCGGTCACGGTCAGCTCGTAGCCATTGGGCGTGCGCAGGCGGCAGCGGGCCTCGCGGCCGGAGGGGTCGCGCACCTCGCCCCAGATGGTGGCGCCATTGCGGGCCCGGCCCTCCTCGGAAGGGCCGGCGCCCTTGCGCCGCACCCGCTCCTTCAGCCAGGCCTGCACCGGGCCCAGGCCGAGCAGCGGCGCCAGCCAGCGGATCCGCCGCAGCCGGGCAGCGGTGGCCGGCGGCACCGCCATGTAGACCTCGACATCGGGAATGCCGGTGCTGATGTAGGCGGTGAACACGTCGCCCCAGGGAATGGTCATGGCGAAGCGCTGCTCGCCATCGCGCTCGAAACTGCGGGTCTTCCAGGCCAGCGGCACCTTCTGCAGCTCGCCGCCGACGCGCACGCGGCCGCCCTTGCCCAGGCCCTCGATGCTGGTCAGCGCCGTGCCGCGGCTGGGACCACCGCCGGCCTCGAAGGCCAGCACCAGGGAAGTGGCCGTGGGCAGCTCGCGCCTGAGGCGGGCGGCGACGCAATCGGTGGGCACCACGTCGAAACCGGTGCCGGGCATGACCACGATGCCGGCCTCGCGGGCGCGCAGGTGCTGGGCGTGGCAGTGGGCGAAGACGTCGATCTCGCCGGTGATGTCCAGGTAATGCGCACCGGTGGCCAGACAGCCCTCGAGCATGGGCGCGGCGGTGGCGGAGAACGGTCCCGCGCAATGCAGCACCAGGCCGACGCCATCCAGGGCGCTGCGCACCAGGGCCTCGTCCTGCAGCGGGAAGGCACGCACCGGCAGTCCGTATTCGCGCCCCAGCTCCGCCAGGGCCTCGGCATTGCGCCCGGCCAGCACCGGCCGCAGGCCGCGCGCCACCGCCTCGCGCAGGATCAGCCGGCCGGTGTAGCCGTTGGCGCCGTACAGCATCCACTGCATGTCAGGACTCCTGTCGCAGGACCTTGGCCGTCCGGCACAGCTGCCGGTAGTAGACGCCCGGGAACCAGCGCTTCAGGCGCCAGCGCAGTGGTTCCTTGCGGGTCGGGAAGACGAGGAAATCGCCGCGCTCGAGGGCAGCAAAGGTGCGGTCGGCCACCTGCTCCAGGCTGTCGCCGGCATTGCGCATCATCGCCTCGGCCACCGGCTTGAGGCGGGCGGCGCCACGCCAGCTTTCCAGCAGGTTGGTGCGGAAAAAGGCCGGGCACAGCACGCTGACGCGCACGCCGGTGCCTTCCAGCTCGGCGCGCAGCTGTTCACTCAGCGCCACCACCGCGGCCTTGGACACGCCATAGCTCATCATCCCTGGCGCGCCGGCCAGGCCGGCGAAGCTGGCGGTGTTGACGACATGGCCGGCGCCGGCGGCGATCATCGCCGGCAGGAACAGCCGGCAGCCGCGCACCACGCCCATCAGGTTGATCTGCAGCACGTCCTGCCATTCCTGGTCCGTGGTCTCGACCAGGGTGCCGCCGGTGGCGATGCCGGCGTTGTTCACCAGCACGTCCAGGCCGCCCCACTCGCCCGCCACGCGTTCGTGCACCTGCTCCATGGATTCGTCGCTGCCGACGTTGGCGACGATGGCCAGGTGGCCGTCGCCCGGCAGGGCGGCGCGGGTGAGTTCGGCGCGGGTGGCATCCAGGTCGACGCAGGCCACGCGCGCGCCGGTGCCGGCATAGCGGTGCGCCAACGCCTGGCCGAGTCCGCTGCCCGCTCCGGTGATCAGTACCCGCCTGCGCATTTCCCGCCCTGCTCCCGGTCCGGCCGTCATCGGCCGCGTGTTAGGCTGCCGAGGATAACAAGCAAGCCCCCTTCCGGAGCGAAAGCGTGAGTGGCGATTCCCTTTTCGACCTGTCCGGGCGCACCGCCCTGGTCAGCGGCGCCAGCCGCGGCATCGGCGAGGCCATCGCCCATCTGCTGGCGGCGCATGGCGCCCATGTGATCTGCAGCAGCCGCAAGGCCGAGGCCTGCGAGGCGGTGGCCGCGGCCATCCGCGCCGGCGGCGGTTCGGCCGAGGCCGCCGCCATGCACGCCGGCGATCCGGCGGCGATCGAGGCGCTGTTCGCCGGTCTGGATGCCGCCGGCAGGCAGGTGGACATCCTGGTCAACAACGCCGCTGCCAACCCGTACTTCGGCCCGGCCCTGGACATGCCGCTGGAGGCCTACGAGAAGACCGTCGAGGTGAACCTGCGCGGCTACTTCTGGACCACGGTGCAGGCGGCGCGACGCATGCGCGGGCGCGGCGGCGCGGTGGTGAACATCGCCTCGGTGAACGCCGAGCGGCCGGCGCCGGGCCAGCTGGTGTACTCGATGACCAAGGCCGGCATCGTCAACATGACCGAGGGTTTCGCCAGGGAACTGGCACCGCACGGCATCCGCGTCAACGCGGTGTTGCCCGGCCTGACCGACACGAAGTTCGCCTCGGCCCTGACCGGCAATCCGAAGATCATGGACATGATGATGAAGATGATCCCGCTGGCGCGCGTGGCCCAGCCCGGCGAGATCGCCCCGGCCGTGCTCTTCCTCGTTTCGCCCGCCGCCAGCTACCTCACCGGCGCCTGCCTGCCGGTGGATGGCGGTTACCTCGCCTGAGAGTTCCGGAATGATGCGTACCCTGCTCCTGCTCGCCGCCATGACCCTGACCGCGCCCGCCCACGCCGAACGGCTGACCCTCGAAGCCATCACCGGCCCCGAGCCGCTGAGCGGTCCGAGCCTGATGAAGCCGGCGATCGCCCCAGACGGCAGCCGCGTCACCTTCCTGCGCGGCAAGGACAGCGACCGCTTCCAGCTGGACCTGTGGGAATACGACATTGCCAGCGGCGAAGCCCGCCTGCTGGTGGATTCGGCGGAGGTGCTGCCCGGCACCGAGCAGCTTTCGGACGAGGAGAAGGCGCGGCGCGAGCGCCAGCGCATCGCCGCCTTCCGCGGCATCGTCGAATACCAGTGGGCACCGGACAGCAAGGCGCTGCTGTTCCCGCTCGGCGGCGAGCTCTACCTGTACCGGCTGGACGCGCCGGCCGGCGAACGCGTGCGAAAGCTGACCCGCGCCGAGGACGGTTTCGCCACCGATCCGAAGGTGTCGCCGGGCGGCCGTTTCGTCGGCTTCGTGCGGGCGCGCGACCTCTGGCTGGTGGACCTGAAGGATGGCCGTGAGATCCGCGTCACCCGCGACGGCAGCGAGACCATCGGCAATGGCGTGGCCGAGTTCGTCGCCGACGAGGAGATGGACCGGCACACCGGCTACTGGTTCGCGCCGGACGACTCCGCCGTGGCCTTCGCCCGCATCGACGAATCGCCGGTGCCGCTGCGGCGGCGCTATGAACTGGGCGCCGAGGACGTGACCGTGGTCGAGCAGCGTTACCCGGCGGCCGGCGATCCGAACGTGCTGGTCAGCCTGCACGTGGCCGACCTGCACCGGCTGCTGCGGGTACCGGGGACCCGCGAGCATGTGATCGAGGGCAGCACCGGCCAGCGCCGCGTCCGCCTGCAGGACGACATCGGCCCGTCGGTGGCGATCAGCGAGGTCTTCCTCGGCGCCGAGACCGACATCTACCTGGCCCGGGTGCAGTGGCGCGATGCGCGCCGGCTGACCTTCCAGCGGCAGTCGCGCGACCAGCAGACCCTGGAGCTGATCGAGGCCGACCTGGACACCGGCAGGCAGCGCGTCCTGCTCACCGAAACCAGCGATACCTGGGTGCCGCTGCACAATGGCCTGCGCTTCCTGGCCGACGGCCGCTTCCTGTGGCTGTCCGAGCGCAGCGGTTTCCAGCACCTGTACCTGCACGACGCCGACGGCAAGCCGCTGCGGGCGCTGAGTTCGGGTCCATGGGTGGTGGACGAGCTGCTGGCCGTGGACGAGGCCGCCGGCCTGGCCTACGTGGCCGGCACCCTGGATTCGCCGCGCGAGAAGCACGTCTACGCCCTGCCCCTGAGCGGCGGCGAGCCGCGCCGGCTGACCGCGGCGCCGGGCATGCACGAGGCCCGATTCAGCGACAACGCCGCCGTGTTCGTGGACCTGTGGTCGAACACGCGCACGCCGCCGCAGACAGAGCTGTTCCGCCCCGATGGCTCGAAGCTGGCCACCCTGATCGACAACGACCTGAACGACCCGAAGCATCCCTACGCGCCCTACCGCGCCGCGCACCGGCCCACCGAGTTCGGCACCCTGCGCGCGGCCGACGGCAGCGAGCTGCATTACAGCCTGATCAAGCCGGCGGATTTCGACCCGGGCAGGAAGTATCCGGTGGTGGTCTTCGTCTACGGCGGCCCGGCGGCGCAGACCGTGCAGGAGACGTGGCCGACGCGCACTGACGCGCTGTTCAACCAGTACCTGGCGCAGCAGGGCTACGTGGTGTTCTCGCTGGACAACCGCGGCACCCCGCGCCGTGGCAAGGACTTCGGCGGCGCGCTGTACCGGCGCCAGGGCACGGTGGAGGTGGAAGACCAGTTCGCCGGTGTGGACTTCCTGCGCCGGCAACCCTGGGTGGATGCCTCGCGCATCGGCGTGCACGGCTGGTCCAACGGCGGCTACATGACCCTGATGCTGCTGGCCAGGGGCAGCGACCGTTACGCCTGCGGCGTCGCCGGCGCGCCGGTCACCGACTGGGCGCTGTACGACAGCCACTACACCGAGCGCTACATGGGCCACCCGGCCGACAACGCCGAGGGTTATCGCGAGGCCTCGGTGTTCAGTCACCTCGGCGGCCTGCGCTCGCCGCTGCTGCTGATCCACGGCATGGCCGACGACAACGTGCTGTTCAGCAACTCGACCAAACTGATGTCTGCCCTGCAGAAGCGTGGCACGCCCTTCGAGCTTATGACCTACCCCGGCGCCCGCCACGGCCTCAGCGGCACCGATGCCCTGCATCGCTACCGCCTCGCCGAAAACTTCCTCGCCCGCTGCCTGCACCCCGGAAAACCGGGGTCAGAGTAAAGGGTCAGAGTCAGGGGTCTGACCCCGGGGTCAGAGTAGAGGGTCTGACCCTTTACTCCGGAGGGTCTGACCCTTTACTCCGACCCCTTTATGGTGACCAGGGCGGGAGCGTGGTCGGAGGGGCGGTCCCAGGTGCGGGGTTCGCGGTCGATGGCGGCGGCCACGCAGTGCGGGCGCAGGGCCTCGCTGACCAGGCAGAGATCGATGCGCAGGCCGAGGTTGCGGCGGAAGGCGGCCGCCCGGTAATCCCACCAGCTGTAGACGCCGCCGTCCTGGTGATGCAGGCGGAAGCTGTCGTGCAGGCCCAGGGCCAACAGGCGCTGCAGGGCCTCGCGTTCGGGCGTGGAGCAGAGGATCTTCCCGTGCCAGGCGGCCGGATCGTGCACATCGCGGTCGTCCGGGGCGATGTTGAAATCGCCCAGCACCACCATGCGCGGGTAGCGCTGCAGGTCGGCCTGCAGCCAGTCGTGCACCGCCGCCAGCCAGCACAGCTTGTATTCGTATTTTTCGCTGCCGACGTCCTGGCCGTTGACCACGTAGAGGTTGACGATGCGCAGGCCGCCGACGGTGGCGGCGATGACCCGCTTCTGCTCGTCCTCGAAACCGGGAATGCCGAACTGCACCTCCGTCGGCGATTCCCGGGCCAGGATGGCCACGCCGTTGTAGGTCTTCTGGCCGGCGAAGACGCTGCGATAGCCCAGGGCCGCCAAGGCGTCATCCGGGAAGCGGCTGTCCTCGAGCTTGGTCTCCTGCAGGGCCACGATGTCGGGCCCCCGCAGCTTCAGCCACTCCTCCAGGTGCGGCAGGCGGACGTTGAGGGAGTTGACATTCCAGCTGGCGATTTTGCATTGCTTGTCCATTCGCGAATGCTAACCACAAACGCCAGCATCCGCCGCTTGAGGCGGATCAAGCTCAGCCGGGGGTCCAGGCGTACCATCGGCCCATTCACCGGAGCCCCGCCATGAGCCAAGCCCGCTATTCCGCCGCCCGCCGCCGCCTGCACTGGCTGATCTTCATCGCCATGGTGCTGGCCTTCGTACTGATCGAGTTCCGCGGCATCTTCGAGCGCGGCACGGCCGAACGCGCCCTGATGGTGCAAGGGCATTTCTGGGTCGGGCTGGCCATCTTCGCCCTGATGCTGCCGCGGCTGCTGCTGGCCTTCCGCCAGCCGGCACCGGCAGTGCAGCCGCCCCTGCCGCTGTGGCAGACGGCCCCGGCCAAGCTGATCCACATCGCCCTTTATGTCCTGCTGCTGGTGCAGCCGCTGCTGGGCCTGGCCACGGCCTGGGTGGACGGCAAGGAACTGCTGATCCCCTTCACCCAGATCCCCCTGCCCGCCCTGATGGCCCAGGACGAGGCGCTAGCACACCAGCTCGAGGACATCCACAAGCTGATCGGCACCGTCTTCTACTGGCTGATCGGCCTGCACGTGGCGGCGGCCCTGTACCACCACTTCATCCGCAAGGACGACACCCTGCGGCGGATGGCCTGAGCGCACGGGCCGGATAGCGCACGGGCCGGATCGGGAATGC
>DATGPR010000015.1:0-6375 GCA_035304725.1 Arenimonas sp. | reverse complement strand
CCATGCGCACCGTGCCGCGGCACCAGTTCATGGACGAGGCCCTGGCCAGCCGCGCCTACGAGGACACCGCCCTGCCGATCGGCTGCGGCCAGACCATTTCCCAGCCCTGGGTGGTGGCGCGCATGACCGAGGCCCTGATCGGGAACGGCATGCCGAAGAAGGTGCTGGAAGTGGGCACCGGTTCCGGCTACCAGGCGGCGGTGCTGGCCACCCTGGGGATCGAGACCTACAGCGTCGAGCGCATCGAGGAACTGCTGCGGGCGGCCCGCCGCCGCTTCCGCCACCTCGGCCTGAACGTGCGCACCCGCCACGACGACGGCCGCGCCGGCTGGCCCGAATATGCGCCCTACGACGGCATCATCGTCACCGCCGGCGCCGCCGCCCTGGAGGACGCGCTGTTCGACCAGCTGGCCGAGGGCGGCACCCTGGTGGCGCCGGTCGGCGGCAGCAACGGCCAGCGCCTGCTGCGCTGGCGCCGGCTCGAGGGCGAGCTTGTCCAGGATGACCTGGGCGCCGTCATCTTCGTGCCCCTGTTGCCGGGAACCCTCTGAATGCGCCTCTTCGGCCCCCTCTACGACCGCTGCCGGGCCTGGGCGGCGCATCCGCATGCGCCCTGGTACCTGGGCGTGATCAGCGCCATCGAATCCATCTTCTTTCCGGTGCCGACGGACGTGATGCTGGCGCCGATGAGCCTGGCCCGGCCGGCCGCCTGGTGGCGCTACGCGCTGCTGGCGACGCTGGCCTCGGTGGCGGGCGGTGCAGTCGGCTATGCGCTGGGCTACTTCGCCATCGAGGCGGTACTGCCCTGGGTGGAACGCGCCGGCCATGCCGACACCTACGCCTGGGTGCACGGGCAGTTCGTCCGCTACGGCGTCTGGATCATGTTCGTGGCGGCTTTCACGCCCATTCCCTTCAAGATCTTCACCATCGCCGGCGGTGCCGCCGCCATGCCGGTGCTGCCCTTCGTGCTGGCCTCGCTGGTCGGACGGGCGGGGCGCTTCTTCCTGGTGGCCGGCCTGATCGCCTGGGGAGGGCCGAAGATCGAGCCGGTGCTGCGACGCTACATCGAAATCGTCGGCTGGGTCGTCGCGGTGATCATCATCGGCGCCATCATCTGGTTGAATATGCGCGGATGAGCACTTCCGCCGCCCGCGCCCTGCTGGTCCTGCTGCTGGTATCGCTGCTGGCGGCCTGCGGCCATTCCCGCGTGGTCAAGCGCGAGAGCGTCAGGCCGGTGACGCCGGCCGAGCGCGGCAGCCTGGAAGTGCCGAGCGACGGCCGCTACACCGTGCGCAAGGGTGACACCCTCTACGGCATCGCGTTCCGGCATGGCCTGGACTACCGCGACGTGGCGGCCTGGAACGGCATCCGCGCGCCCTACACGATCTATCCGGGCCAGCGGCTGCTGCTGCGCGGGCGGGAGACGAAGCGGGAGGTCGCCGTCACGCCGACGCCGCCCGTGAGCCGCCCGACGCCTCCGGTCACCACGCCGACCACGACGCCGACCACTCCGGTCACGACGCCGACGACGACGCCCGGCACGCCGCCGGTCACCACGCCGACGCCGCCGCCGGCCAGGCCGCCCGCAACCACGCCCCCGGCCAGCAGCGGCAGCCCGGGCGGCTGGCAGTGGCCGACCCAGGGCCAGATCATCGGCCGCTACGTTGCCGGCGATCCCAAGCGCCAGGGCCTGGACATCGCCGGCCAGGCCGGCCAGCCGGTCGTCGCCGCCGCCGCCGGCACGGTGGTGTATTCGGGCGCCGGCCTGGTCGGCTACGGCGAGCTGATCATCATCAAGCACAGCGACGAATGGCTGTCGGCCTACGCGCACAACCGCCGCCGGCTGGTGGCCGAGGGCGAGCAGGTGCGGGCCGGCCAGCAGATCGCCGAGCTGGGCCGCACCGGCACCAGCCGCGACATGCTGCATTTCGAGATCCGCCGCAACGGCAAGCCGGTGGATCCGCTCACCCTGCTGCCGCCGCGCTGAGCCGCGGCGTCCAAGGCTCAGCCCGGCACCAGGAATCCGGCGACGACCGCCCGGCCCTCGGTGGCCAGGACATTGAAGGTGCGGGCGGCGGCGGCGCTGTCCATCACCTCGATGCCGATGCCGCGGGTGAGCAGGGCGGCCAGCACCGCCTGCGAGGGGAAAACCTGGCGGGGGCCGGTGCCCAGCACCATCAGGGCCGGGGACAGGGCCAGTACCGGTTCGAGGTCGGCCGGTTCCAGGCTGGCGGCATCGCGCGGCCGCCAGTCCCGCACCAGTTGCTCAGGGGTCACCAGGAAGCTGCTGGCGATCACCGCCTCGTTGACCAGCACGCCCCCGGGGCTTACCCCGCGCAGGACGTAGCGGAACTCGGGGTTTTCCTGTGACAGCTGCACGGGGCTCAGCCCTTGGGCAGGGCGATCAGCGGCATCTCGCGGCTGCGCCGATAAAGCACGGCGATGTTGCCGATCCGGTCCACCAGGGCGGCGCCGCTGCGCTCGCACAGCTCGGCGATCCACTGGTCGCGCAGCTCGCGGTCGCCGGCGGCCACCTTCACCTTCACCAGCTCGTGCTGCTCCAGGACCAGCTCGGCCTCGGCCAGCAGGGGATCGGTGACGCCCTTGGCGCCGACCATCAGCACCGGCTTGAGGCCATGGGCCAGGCCGCGCAGGTAGCGCTTCTGGGGGTTGGAAAGGGCGGAGGACATGCGTTTCGGGCCGGTCGGACAGGGGCGCTAGGGTATCATGGCGGTCCGCACCCACCCGACGGCCCGCCGTCGCCGCCATGGCCCGCAGCCGCAGCAGCCACCGCTGGCTCAAGGAGCATTTCGACGACCCGTACGTGAAGCGGGCCCAGTCGGAAGGCCTGCGCTCGCGCGCCGCCTACAAGCTGGAGGAGCTGATCGAGCGCGACCGGCTGCTCCGGCCCGGCATGGTGGTGGTGGACCTGGGCGCCGCCCCCGGCGGCTGGTCGCAGGTGGTGCGCCGGGAGCTGGGCGACAGCGGCCGGGTCCTGGCCTTGGACATCCTGGACATGCCCCCGATCGCCGGGGTGGAGTTCATTCACGGCGATTTCAGAGAGGACGGCCCATTGTCCGAGCTGGAGCGCCTGCTGGACGGCAGCCCGGTGGACCTTGTGCTTTCCGACATGGCCCCCAATATGTCCGGAGTGGACGCCGTGGACCAGGCCCGGGCCATGTACCTGGCCGAGCTGGCCCGCGACTTCGCCGACCGGCACCTGCGGGAAGGCGGCAACTTCCTGATCAAGCTGTTCCAGGGGGAGGGCTTCGACGCCTACGTGAAGGACCTCCGCGGACGCTACGGGAAGGTGGTGATACGCAAACCGGCGGCGTCGCGGCGCCGCTCGAACGAAGTTTATGCGCTGGCCACGGGCAAGCGCCGAGGACAAGCGAAATGAACGACCTGGCAAAAAACCTCGCGCTCTGGCTGGTGGTGGCCGTGGTGCTGATGCTGGTGTTCCAGGGCTTCAGCGGCCAGGGCAGCAGCAATCGCGCGCTCAACTACAACGAATTCATCGCCGAGGTGAAGTCCGGCCGGGTCCAGGAAGTGGTGATCGCCGACAACGGCATCGCCGTCCAGGGCAAGCGCCGCGACGGCAGCACCTTCCGCACCGCCACCCCGCGCGACGACCGCATGCTTGACACCCTGTTCGAGAACGGCGTGCAGATCGTCCAGCAGGAGCCGGAGGGCCGTTCGCTGTTCTGGCAGCTGGTGATGAGCTTCCTGCCGATCGCCCTGCTGATCGGCTTCTGGATCTACATGATGCGGCAGATGCAGCAGGGCGGCGGCAAGGGCGCGCTCAGCTTCGGCAAGTCGCGGGCGAAACTGCAGGGCGAGAGCGAGATCAAGGTGACCCTGGCCGACGTCGCCGGCTGCGACGAAGCCAAGGAAGAGGTCGGCGAGCTGGTCGAGTTCCTGCGCGACCCCGGCAAGTTCCAGCGCCTGGGCGGCAAGATCCCGCGCGGCGTGCTGATGGTCGGCCCGCCGGGCACCGGCAAGACCCTGCTGGCCCGCGCCATCGCCGGCGAGGCCAAGGTGCCGTTCTTCTCCATTTCCGGTTCCGACTTCGTCGAGATGTTCGTCGGCGTCGGCGCCAGCCGCGTGCGCGACATGTTCGAGCAGGCCAAGAAGCACGCGCCCTGCATCATCTTCATCGACGAGATCGACGCGGTCGGCCGCCATCGCGGCGCCGGCCTCGGCGGCGGCCACGACGAGCGCGAGCAGACCCTCAACCAGCTGCTGGTGGAGATGGACGGCTTCGAGGGCGGCGAGGGCGTGATCGTCATCGCCGCCACCAACCGCCCGGACGTGCTCGACCCGGCCCTGCTGCGCCCGGGCCGCTTCGACCGCCAGGTCGTGGTCGGCCTGCCGGACGTGAAGGGCCGCGAGCAGATCCTGCGCGTGCACATGCGCAAGGTGCCGCTGGCCGACGACGTCGAGCCGATGACCATCGCCCGCGGCACCCCGGGCTTCTCCGGCGCCGACCTGGCCAACCTGGTCAACGAGGCGGCGCTGTTCGCCGCCCGCGAGAACGCCAAGTCGGTGCGAATGGAGCACTTCGACCGCGCCCGCGACAAGATCCTGATGGGCACCGAGCGCCGCTCGATGGCCATGAGCGAGGAAGAGAAGAGGCTCACCGCCTACCACGAGGCCGGCCACGCCATCGTCGGCCGCCTGGTGCCGGAGCACGACCCGGTCTACAAGGTGACGATCATCCCGCGCGGCCGCGCCCTGGGCGTGACCATGTACCTGCCGGAGGGCGACAAGTACAGCTTCAACCGCACCGCCATCGAGTCGCAGCTGTGCTCGCTGTACGGCGGCCGCGTCGCCGAGGAGCTGATCTTCGGCGCCGACAAGGTCACCACCGGCGCCAGCAATGACATCGAGCGCGCCACCAAGATGGCCCGCAACATGGTCACCAAGTGGGGCCTGAGCGACGAGATGGGCCCGATCGCCTACGGCGAGAACGAGGACGAGGTCTTCCTCGGCCGTTCGGTCACCCAGCACAAGAACGTCTCGGACGACACCGCCCGCAAGATCGACGAGGTGGTGCGCAACATCCTCGACAAGGCCTACGCGCGGACGAAGCAGATCCTCACCGAGAACATCGAGAAGCTGCACATCATGGCCGAGGCCCTGCTGACCTACGAGACCATCGACGCGCAGCAGATCGACGCCATCATGGAAGGCCGCCGGCCCGGTCCGCCGGCCGACTGGGCCAAGTCGGGCCGCCTGTCCAAGGATGATTCCGAGGGCCCGGCCGCGCCCCTGGGCGGTCCCGCCACCCAGACCTGAGGCCGGATGTTCGACCTGTCCCCGCAGCTGGACTGCGCCGGGCGCATCCTGAAACTGGATGCGCCCCGGGTGATGGGCATCGTCAACGTCACCCCCGATTCCTTTTCCGACGGTGGCGCCCACGACAGCGTGGACGCCGCCGTGGCGCATGGCCTGCGCCTGGTGGAGGAGGGCGCCGACATCCTCGACGTGGGCGGCGAATCCACCCGCCCCGGCGCCGCCGAGGTGCCGGTGGAGGAGGAGCTGCGGCGGGTGATCCCGGTGATCGAGCGCCTGGCCCGCGAGACGTCGCTGCCGATCTCGGTCGACACCTCCAAGCCGGACGTGATGCGGGCGGCGGTGCAGGCCGGCGCCGGCATGATCAATGACGTCTACGCCCTGCGCCGCGACGGCGCCCTGGATGCGGCCGCCGCCGCCGGCGTGCCGGTGGTGCTGACCCACATGCAGGGCGAGCCGCGCACCATGCAGGAGGCGCCGCACTACGACGACCTGCTGGCCGAGGTGCACCGCTTCCTGGCCGACCGCGTGCTGGCCTGCGAGATGGCCGGCATCGGGCGCAGGCGCATCGTCATCGATCCCGGCTACGGCTTCGGCAAGACCACGCAGCACAACCTGCTGCTGCTGCGCCAGCAGTCACGCCTGCTCGACCTGGGCCTGCCGCTGCTGGCCGGGCTGTCGCGCAAGCGCAGCCTGGGGGAGATCACCGGCCGCGAGGTCGGCGAGCGTGTCTTCGCCTCGGTGGCCGCCGCCGTGCTGGCCGCCGAATACGGTGCGCGCATCCTGCGCGTGCACGACGTCGCCGCCACCGTGGACGCGCTGAAGGTCTGGGCGGCCGTCGCCGCGCAGCCGGCACCGGCACCCGCCGCGCCGGCCAAGCCGGGCATCCGCTGGCCGGACGACGACTGAGCCGCGGGCCCTGGTCAGAAATTGACCAAAGCTGTTGACAGCCCCGCCAGCACTGGCGCCCCGGCATCCGTCCACGGACTTCTCCCAGACTTGTCCACAGGTCCTGTGGAAAGCCGGGCGGGTAGACGACGGCAACGGCCGGGTTAAGCTTGGCCGGTTTCCACCGCCGGG
>DATGPR010000014.1:0-2356 GCA_035304725.1 Arenimonas sp. | reverse complement strand
CCAGGACCGTGTACAGAACCCCCTTGCTTGCGTGGGCACTGCTGCTGGCGCCGGTCTCCGCGCTGGCGGCCGAACCGCTGCCGCCGGTCGACCGGGCTTACCTCTCGATCGGCCATTACCGTTCCGCCAACGACCTGACCGGCCGCTGGGACGCGGCCGACGGCAGCCTCGGCACCCGCTTCGGTTTCCAGCGCGACCTCGGCTTCGACGATGCCCACCAGGCCCTGCACTGGAACGCCGGCCTGGCCATCGGCGGCGAGCGCCGGCACAAGCTGGAGTTCTTCGGCTACGGCTACGACGACACCAGCCAGCGCAGCATCGAGCGCAGCCTGCAGATCGGCGATGAGGTCTATCCCATCCACGCCAGCCTGGCCGGCAACCTGGACGTGGACATCCAGGGCCTGTCCTACACCTGGTTCTTCCTCCAGGACGGCCGCCAGGCCATGGGCTTCGGCATGGGCGCGGTGCGTTACGACCTGGGCCTCGGCCTGGTGGCCAGCCTGCAGGTGCAGGACGAGTCCGTCACCGTGCGGCAGCGCCTGCGCGAACACGCCTGGGCGCCGCTGCTGCGGGTGGAGTATGTGCGCTCGCTGTCGCCGCACTGGCGCTGGGGCGTGGCCGCCGCCTACGTCACCAAGCCGGGCGGCGAGATCACCGGCGAGGCCATCGACGCCCAGGCGCGGCTGGAATGGTTCCCCTGGAAGCACGCCGGCCTGTCGCTGCGCTACAACCACAACAGCGTGGACCTGGACTTCCGCCGCCGCCGTTACGACGGCGGCCTGGACCTGGAAACCCGCGGCCTGCAGCTGGCGATGATGCTGCGCTTCTAGGCCGGCCGGCGGGTGCCACCGGCGCCCTGCAGCGGCCCCGCCGCTCCCGCTATCATGGCGGCCCCACCGCGGGCCCGGGCCGCCATGCTGCTGATGATCGACAACTACGACTCCTTCACCTACAACCTCGTGCAGTACTTCGGGGAGCTGGGGGAGGAGGTGCGGGTCGTGCGCAACGATGCCATGGACGTGGCCGGCATCGCCGCGCTCGAGCCCTCGCGCATCGTCATTTCGCCCGGCCCCTGCACGCCCAACGAAGCCGGCGTCTCGCTGGCGGTGCTGCAGGAGCTGGCCGGCCGCGTACCCATCCTCGGCGTCTGCCTGGGCCACCAGGCCATCGGCCAGGCCTTCGGCGGCAAGGTGGTGCGGGCGCGCACGATCATGCACGGCAAGACCTCGCCGATCCGCCACCGCGGCCAGGGCGTTTTCGCCGGCCTGCCGGATCCCTTCGAGGCCACCCGTTACCACTCCCTGGTGGTCGAGCGCGACTCGTTGCCCGACTGTCTGGAAATCACCGCCTGGACCGAGCACGCGGATGGCTCCATCGACGAGATCATGGGCCTGCGCCACCGCGAGCTGCCAGTGGAAGGCGTGCAGTTCCACCCCGAATCCATCCTGACCCAGCACGGACACGCGATGCTGCGCAACTTCCTGGCGCAGGGCCGCGTGGCCGCGCCCGCCGAGGCCTGAACATGCCGATCACCCCCCGCGACGCGCTGCAGCGCGTGATCGAGAACCGCGAGATCTTCCACGACGAGATGGTCGACCTGATGCGCCAGGTCATGAGCGGCCAGGTCTCGCCGGTGATGACCGCCGCCCTGCTGGCCGGGCTGCGGGTGAAGAAGGAAACGGTGGGCGAGATCGCCGGCGCGGCGCGGGTCATGCGCGAGTTCGCGGCGAAGGTGCAGGTGCCGGACGCGCACAACTTCGTCGACATCGTCGGTACCGGCGGCGACGGTGCCAACACCTTCAACATCTCCACCGCCAGCATGTTCGTGGTGGCGGCGGCCGGGGCCAAGGTGGCCAAGCACGGCAACCGCAGCGTGTCCTCGAAATCCGGCAGCGCCGACGCGCTGGAGGCGCTGGGCGCGGCCATCGAGCTGCAGCCCGAGCAGGTGGCCGCCTGCATCGCTGAGACCGGCATGGGCTTCATGTACGCGCCCATCCACCACCCGGCGATGAAGAACGTGGCCGCCGTGCGCGGCGAGCTGGGCGTGCGCACCCTGTTCAACATCCTCGGCCCGCTGACCAACCCGGCCGGTGCGCCCAACATCCTGATGGGCGTCTTCCACCCCGATCTGGTCGGCATCCAGGTACGCGTCCTGCAGCGCCTGGGCGCGCGCCGGGCCCTGGTGGTCTGGGGCCGCGACGGCATGGACGAGATCTCGCTGGGCGCCGCCACCCTGGTCGGCGAGCTGCGCGGCGACGAGGTGGTCGAGTACGAGATCCATCCCGAGGACTTCGGCATCCCCATGGCCGCCTCGCGCAACCTGCGCGTGGAGAACGCCGAGCAGTCGGTGGCCATG
>DATGPR010000013.1:0-5638 GCA_035304725.1 Arenimonas sp. | reverse complement strand
CAGGCGGCGCAGGCCCTGGTGCAGCGGCTGATCTCCAAGGACTACGCCGCCGAACGCCGCGCCCTGATCGACCGCCACCGCGCCGCCCGCGCCGTCGATGCCGGCGCCGTGCTCAACCAGGGCGACACCATCTACCTGACCACCGCCGACCGGGACGGGATGATGGTTTCGCTGATCCAGTCCAACTACCGCGGCATGGGCAGCGGCATAGCCCCGCCGGGCCTGGGCTTCATCT
Source organism: Arenimonas sp. (assembly GCA_035304725.1). Lineage (GTDB taxonomy): Bacteria > Pseudomonadota > Gammaproteobacteria > Xanthomonadales > Xanthomonadaceae > Arenimonas. The sequence goes on along the minus strand of DATGPR010000013.1, from coordinate 5,403 downwards.
TCCAGGACCGCGGCGAGCAGTTCGTGCTCAAGGAAGGCCATCCCAACAGCTACGCGCCCGGCAAGCGGCCCTTCCACACCATCATCCCGGCCTTCATCACCAGGGACGGCAAGCCCTGGGTCAGCTTCGGCGTGATGGGCGGCGCCATGCAGCCGCAGGGCCACGTGCAGATCGTGATGAACCTGGTGGATTTCGGCATGAACCTGCAGGAAGCCGGCGACGCCCCGCGCATCCACCACGACGGCAGCACCGACCCGGCCGGCCAGCTGGTGGAGATGCGCGACGGCGGCGCGCTCAACCTGGAAACCGGCTTCTCCTACGAAACCATCCGCGAGCTGATGCGCCGCGGCCACCGCATCCAGTTCGCGCACGGCCCCTACGGCGGCTACCAGGCCATCGCCCGCGATCACGAGCAAGGCCTCTACATCGGCGCCAGCGAAAGCCGCAAGGACGGGCAGGCGGCCGGCTACTGACGCAGCGGGTGCGGGCCGCGGGCGTGCCCGGCGCCTGACGGCGCCGCACCCGCCCCTCAGCGGACGTGGTCCGCGACGTAGCGCCGCAGCCGCTCGAAAGCCGTTGTCACGTCGGCGCTGTTCGGCAGCACCTGCTCCCACTGCCCGGCCTTGGCGGCGTGCTCGAGTGCCAGCGCCGCCTCGGCCAGCGGTACGGCCCCGACCAGGCGGGCGGCGCCCTTGAGCTTGTGCGCCTGCCGGGCCAGCCGCTCCAGGTCGCCGCTGGCCTGGGCGGCGCGCAGCTCGCGCAGGTCGTCGGCGGTGGCGGCCAGGTAGTCCTCGAGCAGGTTGCGCGTTTCCACCGGATCGCCACCGGTCAGCGGTTCCAGCACGGCCGGATCCAGCGGCAGCGGCTCGCCGCCCACCTGCGGCAGGGGCGCCGCCGCCTTCATGTCGCCGGCCAGGGGCACGGTATGCGGCAGCCAGCGGCGCAGGGCGGCCACCAGCTCCGGGATCGACACCGGCTTGGCCAGGTATTCGTCCATGCCGGCGGCCAGGCAGCGCTCGGCCTCGCCCTTGAGCGCGGCGGCGGTCAGGGCGATCACCGGCGTGCGCGGCTTGCCGCTGCGCAGCTCCTCGTCGCGGATCGCCCGTGCCATCTCGTAGCCGTCCATGTGCGGCATGTGCACGTCCGAAAGCACCAGGGCGTAGCGGCCGCTGCGCCAGGCTTCCAGGCCCTTGACGCCGTCCTCGGCGGTTTCGCTGGCATAGCCGGCCAGTTGCAGCTGCCGGCCGACCACCAGGCGGTTGGTCGGGTGGTCGTCGACGATCAGGACCAGGCTGCGCTCCTGCAGCGCCTGCTCGACGCTCGGCAGCGGCCGGGCCATGAAGCCCTCGGTCGGGTCCGGCATCGCCTCCGGCTCCAGGTCGGCTTCGTCGCCGCGCGGCAGCACCAGCGCCAGGCGCATGGTGGTGCCGGCGCCGGGCGTGCTGTCCATGCTCACGTCGGCATCCATGAGTTCGGCCAGCCGGCGCGAGATCACCAGGCCCAGGCCGGTGCCGCCGAAACGGCGGGTGATGCTGCCTTCGGCCTGCTGGAAGGGCTGGAACAGCTTGGCCTGCTGCTCCGGCGTGACGCCGATGCCGGTATCGGTGACCCGGAAGCAGAGCCGGTCGCCCTCGCCCTCGCGCCCGCGCCATTCCAGCGCCGCCTCGACCACGCCGGTTTCGGTGAACTTGATGGCGTTGGAGAGGAAGTTCGAGAGGATCTGCCGCAGACGCAGGCCGTCGGCCACATGCGCCGGGGCGATCCGGTCGTCGATGCTGCAGTTGAGCACCAGGCCCTTGCTCGAGGCCGAGCTGCTGAAGTTGGCCACCGTCGAGCGCAGCAACCGCGGCAGCGAAACCGTGGTCGGGGTCAGCTCCAGCCGGCCGGCCTCGACCTTGGAGAAATCGAGGATGTCGCCAATGATCTGCAGCAGCGAACGCGCCGATTGCTGGATCACCTGGATGGTGCGGCGCTGCTCGTCGTCGAGTTTGCTGTGCGCCAGGATCTCCAGCATGCCGGTGACGCCGATCATCGGCGTGCGGATCTCGTGGCTCATGGCGGCGACGAAGTTGCTCTTGGCCTCGCTGGCGTCGCGGGCCTTGGCCTCGCTGGCGCGCAGGCGCTGTTCCAGCTGCTTGATCTGGGTGAGGTCGGTGCCGGCGACCAGGTAGCCGACCGGCTTGCCGCTGCCATCGCGCAGGGCCGACAGCGCCAGCAGCACCGGCACCCGGGTACCGTCCTTGCGCAGCAAATGCCACTCCAGCGGCGGCGCGCCCTGCTCGACCAGGGCCGGCAACAGGGCCGAGCCGGGCGCGATCCGGCGCCCGCTGCTGGCGGCCAGGTCGTCGGCCACGCGCTGCAGTTCCTCCTGCGGCAACAGCATCTCCAGGCCGCGCTTGCCGTTCACGTCCTCGGCGCGCCAGCCGGTCAGCCGCTCGGCCTGCGGATTGAAACTGGTGATCCGGCCCTCCGGATCGGTGGAGAAGATGGCCACGCGTGCGGCCGCGAACAGCGAGCGCTGGAACATCTCGCGCTCGGCCAGGGCCGCCCGCACCTGCTCGTTGCGCTCAAGCTGCTCGTTGAGCTCGGCCTCGAACGTACGCACGTCGTCGCGCATCACCAGGAAGGCATCCAGCACCATCCCCAGCTCGCCGCTGGGCCGGTAACGCGGCGCCGCGCTGTAGTCGTGCCGGCGCATCTGCTGCGCCAGCCCGGTCAGGCTTTCCACGCCGCGGTAGATGTTGCGCAACAGGCGCGAACCGACCACCGCCACCACCGCCAGAGTGAACAGGCTGAACAGGGTGCGCATCCAGGCGTTGCGCGCCGCCCGCTGCTCCTGCAGCCGGACCCGGCGCTCGGCCTGGATCATCTCCAGGTCGCCCAGGTGCTTGACCCGGGTGGTCACCGGGTCGATGGCCGGGTACAGCTCGTGGTCGGCGAACCGGGCCAGGGCGTCGAGGTCCCGGCGCCGGAGGGTGTCGCGCAGGGTCTCGGCGGCGGCGTCGGCACGCACCCGCGCCTGCGCCACCTGGTCGAACAGGGCCTGCTGCTCCTCGGTCAGCGGCATCTGCTCGAGCGCGCGCCAGTGTTCGTGGGCGCGCAGCCGGGCGTTGTCGACCACCTGCAACCCTTCTTCCCAGCTGATCAGGCCGTTGCGGACGCGAAAGGTGGTGTCCACCAGCTCCATGCCATAGGCGTCGGACACCGCCTTGGTGCGGCGGAGGATGGCCAGCGACTCGTCCTTGAGCTCGGCCAGGGTGCGCATGTTGCTTTGCCGTTCCAGCTCGTCGAGCACCAGCACGCCGGCGCCGGTGAGCAGGAGCAGGCCGAACAGGCCAAGCAGCTGGATGCGGATGCCGAACGTGGGGGCCTGGCGCGGCACCGCCGGCGGCCTCAGGGGTGCGCCTGCCGCCAGCGCGTGATGGCGTCGGGCAGCTGTTCGCCCGGTACCGGCGCCGAGATCAGGTATCCCTGGGCGATGTCGCAGCCGAGCTGGGCCAGCAACTGCCACTCTTCCTCGGTTTCCACGCCTTCGGCCACCACGTCCAGCGACAGCTTGCGGGCGAGGTCGAGGCTGGTTTCGATCATGGCGCGCTTGCGCGGCTGGGTGGTGGCGCCGGAGACGAAGCCGCGGTCGATCTTCAGCTCGGTGAAGGGGATCTGCGAGAGCTGCGAAAGCGAGGAGTAGCCGGTGCCGAAATCGTCCACGCTCAGGCCGAAACCCTTGAGCCGCAGCCGCGCCAGCATGCCCAGGCCACGGGCGGTGTCGCTCATCACCGAGCTTTCGGTGATCTCCAGCACCACCTGTTCGGGGTTGAGGCCGTGCTCGCGCAGGATGTCCTCGTAGCGGTCGGCCACTTCCGGACCGGTCAGGTTGTGGCCGGAGACGTTCACCGAGACCTTCAGCGGCAGGCCCCGCGCCGCCCAGCGCTTGGACCAGGCGCAGGCCTGCACCAGCATCAGGGTGGTCAGTTCCTCGACCAGGCCGCCGGCCTCCATCACCGGCACGAACACCGCCGGCGGCACCATGCGGCCGTCGGGCAGGCGCCAGCGGGCCAGGGCCTCGACGCCGATGATCTTGCCGTTGTGGAACTCGGCCTGCGGCTGGAACCAGGCCTGGATGTCGCCGCGCGACAGCGCCAGGCGGGCGTCCTCCAGCGTGACCTGCACGTCCAGGGCGGCCGCGGCCGTGGCCGGGTCGGCCTCGTACAGCGACAGCACGGTGCTCAGCTTGCCCGGGGTCAGCGGCTTCTCGATGCAGCCCAGCACCTTCAGGCCGGAGGCCTTGGCCATGACCTGGACGGTGTGCAGCAGGGCCGGCTCCATGGCGCTGACCACCGCGATGGAATGGGCCAGGCGTTCCTCGGCGACGATGCCGATGAACTCGACACCGTCCATGCCCGGCATGTCCAGGTCCACCAGGACGACGTCCGGCGGGCTTTCCAGGCGGCGCAGCACTTCCAGGGCCTGGAAGCCGTCGGCGGCCTCGTGCAGGCCGGTAACGCCGAGGTCCGACAGCAGCCGCAGGCCCAACCGGCGCTGGAACCCGTGGTCCTCGACCAGCATGACGCTGAGGTCGGACAAGCTCATTGGATCGCGTCCCCTTGAAGCGATGCCCAGACTGTAAACCGGCGGCGCGTATCGAGAAAGCGGGCCGGCGTACGGCTCCGGGCTCCTCCGGCGGGAACGCGGGCGCCCTCCGGGACCGGTCAGGACGGCGACGCTCCTGGTCGAGACCGACTCCCCGGAGGCCCTGGCCGGGCTGCGGGAGCGGATCCTGCTGCACCGGACCGTGGAAAGCGTGGAAACCCGGGTGGTGCTCCGGGCCCTGCTGGACCACCGCTGAGCCGCCGGCCGGGGTGCCGGGCAGGGGCCCTGTATAATTCCGAGTCTTTGCTCAAGTCCCGGAATTCCCCCATGTCCAGCCCTGCCCCGACCCCCGTCGCCGCCCCGGTCGACCGCGAGTACACGCTCGAACACAAGTACACGCGCGAGACGGGCCGGATCTACCTTTCCGGCGTGCAGGCGCTGGTGCGCCTGCCGCTGATGCAGCAGATGCGCGACCGGGCCGCCGGGCTGAACACCGCCGGCTTCATCTCCGGCTACCGAGGCTCGCCCCTGGGCGGCTTCGACCTGGAGCTGTGGCGCGCCCGCCAGCACCTGAAGTCCTCGAACATCGAGTTCACCCCGGGCCTGAACGAGGACCTGGGCGCGACCATGGTCTGGGGCAGCCAGCAGACCAACCTCTTCCCCGGCGCCAAGGTCGATGGCGTGTTCGCCATGTGGTACGGCAAGGGCCCGGGCGTGGACCGCTGCGGCGACGTGTTCAAGCACGGCAACGCCGCCGGCACCTCGAAGTTCGGCGGCGTGCTGGCGCTGGCGGCCGACGACCATGCCTGCCGC
>DATGPR010000012.1:0-14530 GCA_035304725.1 Arenimonas sp. | reverse complement strand
CATCGAGGTGCTGAACTCGGCGGTCGAGGCGGTCGTGGACCGCTGGGGCGGCGAGCACCACGAACTCGCCGGCCGGGCCAAGGACATGGGGTCGGCCGCCGTCTTCCTGGCCGACATGAACGTACTGCTTGTCTGGGGGCTGGTCCTGCTCCCGCGTTACCTCTGAGGAATCCGCCGGATGGACTGGCTGTTCAGCACCGAAATCTGGGTCGCCCTGCTGACCCTGGCCACGCTCGAGATCGTGCTGGGCATCGACAACCTGGTCTTCATCTCCATTGCCGTCAGCCGCCTGCCGCCCGACCGCCGGCCGCGGGCGCGCCGCTTCGGCCTGGCCCTGGCCTGCGTCACCCGCATCATGCTGCTGCTGTCGCTGGCCTACCTGGCCAGCATGCAGAACAACCTGTTCAGCCTGTTCGGCCAGGATTTCTCGGTGCGCGACCTGGTGCTGATCGCCGGTGGCCTGTTCCTGCTGGTCAAGGGCACCATGGAGATCCACGACTCGGTCGAGGGCCGCGGCGAGGACGAGGACATCGGCACCCGGCCCTCGGCGGTGTTCTGGGTGGTGATCGCCCAGATCGCGGTGATCGACATCGTCTTCTCGCTGGACTCGGTGATCACCGCGGTGGGCATGGTGGACAACCGCGCCGTGATGGTTGCGGCCATCCTGGTGGCGGTAGGCGTGATGCTGTTCGCCGCCAACCCGATCGGCGACTTCATCGACCGGCACCCGACGGTGAAGATGCTGGCGCTGAGCTTCATCATCCTGGTCGGCGTGGCCCTGGTGGCCGACGGCTTCGATTTCCACATCGACCGCAAGTTCCTCTACTTCGCCATGGCCTTCTCCGCCGGCGTGGAATCGCTGAACATCCTGGCCGCGCGCAAGCGGCGCCGGAGCTGAGCCGATGAGCTGGCTGCACGACATCGACCCGATCGCCGTGCCGCTGCCGTTCTGGCCGCACGGCATCCACTGGTACGGCCTGATGTACCTGGCCGGCTTCGCCTTCGCCTGGTGGATGGGCGGGCGCCGGGTTCGGGCAGGACGGCTGCCGGGCGTCAACGAGGAGGCCTTCGGCGACCTGATCTTCTACGGCATGCTCGGCGTGGTGCTGGGCGGCCGGCTGGGCTACGTGCTGTTCTACGGCCTGGAGACCGCCCTCGCCGACCCGCTGTCGGTGCTGCGCATCAACGAGGGCGGCATGAGTTTCCACGGCGGCCTGCTCGGCGTGCTGGCCGGCGCCGCCTGGTGGACGCGCAAGCACGGCCTGCACGCCTTCGACACCATCGACTTCCTGGCGCCGCTGGTGCCGGCCGGCCTGGGTTTCGGCCGCCTGGGCAATTTCATCGGCGGCGAGCTCTGGGGCAAGCCGACCGGCGGCGGCTGGGGCGTGGTCTTCCCGGACGCGCTGCCGGCCGAGTACGCCCGGCTGCCGGCCGAGCAGCTGCGCCAGTTGCATGAGTCCGGCGCGCTGGAGCCCTTCGCCCGGCATCCCTCGCAGCTCTACCAGGCTTTCCTGGAAGGCGCGGTGATGCTGGCGGTGCTGCTGTGGTATTCCGGCAAGCCGCGGCCGCGTTACGCGGTGTCGGGGCTGTTCGCGCTGCTCTACGGCCTGTTCCGCTTCGCCGTCGAGTTCGTGCGCGAGCCGGACGCGCACATCGGTTACCTGGCCTTCGGCTGGCTGACCATGGGCCAGGTGCTGAGCCTGCCGCTGGTGGCGGTCGGGCTGTTGCTGTTGTGGCTGTCGCGCCGGGCGCCGACCCTGGCGCCGGCAGCGGTGGCGCAGGCGGAGGATTCGCGATGAGGCAGTACCTGGACCTGCTGCGGCACGTGATGGAGCAGGGCACCGACAAGTCCGACCGGACCGGCACCGGCACCCGCTCGGTCTTCGGCGCCCAGCTGCGTTTTGACCTCTCGCAGGGCTTCCCGCTGGTCACGACCAAGAAGCTGCACCTGCGTTCGATCATCCACGAGCTGCTGTGGTTCATCCGCGGCGAGACCAACATCGCCTACCTGCGCGAGAACGGGGTGACGATCTGGGACGAGTGGGCCGACGAGAACGGCGAGCTCGGCCCGGTCTACGGCAAGCAATGGCGGCGCTGGCGTGCGCCCGGCGGCGTCGAGATCGACCAGCTCAAGGGCGTGCTGCAGGAGATCCGCCGCAATCCGGATTCGCGCCGGCTGATCGTCAGCGCCTGGAACGTGGCCGACCTGCCGGACATGGCCCTGATGCCCTGCCATGCGCTGTTCCAGTTCTACGTGGCCGAGGGCAAGCTCAGCTGCCAGCTCTACCAGCGTTCGGCCGACCTGTTCCTGGGCGTGCCCTTCAACATCGCCAGCTACGCGCTGCTGACCCACATGGTGGCCCAGGTCAGCGGCCTGGGCGTGGGTGATTTTGTCCACAGCTTCGGCGACGCGCACATCTACTCCAATCACTTCGAGCAGGTGCGCGAGCAGCTCTCGCGCGAGCCCAGGCCCTTGCCGAAGCTGCGCTTGAATCCGGAAGTGCGCGACCTGTTCGCCTTCCGCTTCGAGGACATCGCCATCGAGGACTACCAGCCGCATCCGGCGATCAAGGCGCCGGTGGCGGTGTGAGCAAGGCGTCGCTGGCCCTGGTCGCGGCCCTGGACCGGCGCCGGGGCATCGGCCGCGGCAATGCGCTGCCCTGGCGGCTGCCGGATGACCTCAGCCGCTTCAAGGCCCTGACACTGGGCAAGCCGGTGCTGATGGGCCGCAAGACCGCCGAATCACTGGGCCGGGCCCTGCCCGGGCGCGACAACCTGGTGCTGACCCGCACCGGCCACGTGCCCTTCGCGGGCATGCAGGCGGTGGCGTCGCTGGACGAGGCCCTGGCCTTGGCCGGCGAACGCGGGCTGATGGTGATCGGCGGCGGCGAGATCTACGCGCTGACGCTGCCGCTGGCGACGCGGCTGTTCCTCACCCACGTGGACACCGTGGTGGAAGATGCCGATGCCTTCTTCCCCGAATTCGACGCCGCGGAATGGACGATCGCGGGCCGCGAGCGGCACGAGGCCGACCCGCGGCACGCCTTCGCCTTCGAGTTCGTCGACTACGTCCGGGCTCAGCCGCCGGCGTAGTTGCTGGCGGCGCGCTGGCGGAAGTGGCGCAGGGCGGCCAGGCTGGTTTCCAGCTCCAGGTAGGCGACGGCCTTCTCGACCGGGATGGCGCGCGCCAGGCGCGTGAACATGCGCTGGCGCTGTTCGGCCTCGTCGATGTCCAGGTCGGTCAGGTCCTCGGCCAGGTCGCGGGCACGATCGCCGCTGGCGCCGGCCAGCTCGGCCAGCAGCCGGGCGCGACGTTCCGACAGGTTGGCCAGGGTCGACTGGTAGGCGTCGTAGATCGGCCAGAAGCGCGCTTCCTCCTCATGGCTGAGCTGCAGCTGCCGGGAAATGAAGATCTGCTTGCCCGGCTCGCTGGCCTCCAGCAGGGCCTGGAAACGTGCCATGGCCTGGGCGGGCGCCGCGTCCTGCGCGGATGCCGATGCCGTCCACAGGGCGAACAGGCAGAGGCTCAGGATGGAAACGCGGGTGATGCGGGACATGGCATGACCTCCTTCTTGCTACGGCTCAATCATCGCCGCGCGGCCCGCGCTGCGGCGGGTCGCGACCGGGAACCTGGTGCAGGCGCAGCTCGGGCCCGAGCTCGAGCGCGGTCAGCCGGCCGCCCCAGACGGCGCCGGTGTCGATGGCGTAGATGCCCAGGCCCATGAACAGGCCGAGCGTGGACCAGTGCCCGCAGACGATGGGCAGGTCGCGCTTGGCCTGGCCCGGCACTTCGAACCAGGGATAGAGCCCCGGCTTCTGCGTGCCCGGCCGGCCCTTGTCCTCGAAGCCGATCTTGCCGCCCGGCGTGCAGTAACGCAGGCGGGTGAAGACGTTGATGATGGCGCGGATGCGGTCGACGCCGGTCAGCCTGGGCGACCAGGCCGGCTTGTCGCCGTAGAGGTTGCGCGCCAGCTTGACGAAGCCGTCGCCGCGCAGGCGCTGCTCGACCTCGGCGGCGCGTTCCTCGGCCTCGGCGATGTCCCACTGCGGCGCCAGGCCGGCGTGCACCATGGCGAAGCCGAGCTTGCGGTCGACGTGGAAGAGCTTCTGCTGCCGCAGCCAGGCCAGCAGCGGCTCGGCGTCCTCGGCGAACAGCACCCGCTGCAGGTCGGGGTTGACCTTGCGCCGGTCCGGCTCGCGCCGGGTCGAGATCGCCAGCAGCGACAGGTCGTGGTTGCCCAGCACCACCGTGCTCCGGGCCGCCAGCGAGTACACCAGCCGCAAGGTTTCCAGCGACTGGCCGCCGCGGTTGACCAGGTCGCCGCAGAACCACAGCCGGTCGGCCGCCGGATCGAAGCGGATCTTCTCCAGCAGGCGCTGCAGCGCGTCGTAACAGCCCTGTACGTCGCCAACGGCGTAGGTGGCCATTCAGTGCAGGGTCCTGGGAATGGACAGGGTGAAGGGGGCGATGGGCGCCTCGAAGCGGGTGCCGTCGTCGGCCAGCATCTCGTAGCTGCCGCGCATGGTGCCGATCGGCGTTTCCAGCACCGCGCCGGAGGTGTACTCGAAGCTCTCGCCCGGGCGCAGCCAGGGCTGCTCGCCGACCACCCCCTCGCCGCGAACCTCCTGGATATGGCCGTTGGCGTCGGTGATCAGCCAGTGCCGGCTGAGCAGGCGCGCGGGCACCTCGCCGGCATTGAGGATCCGGATGGTGTAGGCGAAGACGTAGCGGTCGTCTTCGGGAACGGACTGGTCATCGAGGTAGCGCGTGGCCACCGAGACCTGGATGGCGTGTCGCGGTGCGTCCATGTCGGCCATTCTACGCACCCGCGTCGGCGGCGCGCAGCGCGAGGTGGTTGGACAGGGCGATGAACTCCGCCGGCGCCAGCTGCTCGGCCCGCAGCTCCGGGCGCAGGCCGGCGGCCTCGATGTCGGCGCCGCTGCACAGGCCCTGCAGGGCGTTGCGCAGGGTCTTGCGACGCTGGCCGAAGGCATCGCGCACGACGTCGGCGAACAGGACCGCGTCGCGGATGCCCACCTTCGCCGGATCACGCGGCACCAGCCGCACCACCGCCGAGTCCACCTTCGGCGGCGGCCGGAAGGCGCCCGGCGGCACCGTGAACAGGGGCACCACCTCACACCAGGCCTGCAGCATCACGCTCAGGCGGCCGTAGACCTTGCTGCCGGGCCCGGCGGCCATGCGGTCCACCACTTCCTTCTGCAGCATGAAGGTCATGTCGCGGATGGCGCCGGCGTGCTCCAGCGCGTGGAAGAGGATGGGCGAGGAGATGTTGTAGGGCAGGTTGCCGACCAGGCGGATCTTCGCCGCGGCGTGGCCGTCGTCGGCCGCCAGCTTGCTGAAGTCCACCTGCAGCACGTCCTTGTGGATCACCGTCAGCCGGCCCAGGCCTTCGGCGCCTTCCATCAGCGGGGTGATCAGGTCGCGGTCGAACTCGATGACGGTCAGCTCGCCGTGCCGGCGCAGCAGCGGCCAGGTGATGGCGCCCTGGCCGGGGCCGATTTCCACCAGGCGGTCACCGGGCCTGGGGTCCACGGCCGCGACGATACGGTCGATGTAGCCGCGATCGACCAGGAAATGCTGGCCCAGCGACTTCTTCGGCGGCGGCTTGCTGCGGGCGGCGTTCATGCCGCCAGTTTCCGCGCTCCGAGCTGCGCGCACAACGTCACGGCCGCCTGCAGGCTGGAAGGATCGGCCAGGCAGCGCCCGGCCAGAGCCAGGGCGGTGCCGTGATCCACCGCCACGCGCGGATAGGGCAGGCCCAGGGTGATGTTGACGGCCTGCTCGAAGCCGCCGTGCTTGAGCACCGGCAGGCCCTGATCGTGGTACATCGCCAGCACCGCGTCGACGTGCGCCAGCTTCGCCGGCAGGAAGGCGGTGTCGGCCGGCAGCGGGCCCTCGAGCTGCATGCCTTCGCCGCGCAGGCGTTCCAGCACCGGGGCGATCACCTCGATCTCCTCGTGGCCGAGATGGCCATCCTCGCCGGCGTGCGGGTTCAGGCCGAGCACGGCGATGCGCGGCGTCGCCAGGCCGAAGTCGCGGACCAGGGCCGCATGCAGCACCCGCAGCACGCGTTCCAGGCCGTCGCGGGTGATGGCGTCGGGCACCGCGCGCAGGGGCAGGTGGGTGGTGGCCAGGGCGACGCGCAGGTCGGGGCGGGCCAGCATCATCACCACCTCGGCGCCGGCCTGCGCCGCCAGCAGTTCGGTGGTGCCGGTGTAGGGAATGCCGCCCTCGTTGATGCTGGCCTTGTGCACGGGGCCGGTGACCAGGCCCTGGAATTCGCCGGCCAGGCAGGCGGCGCCGGCGCCTTCCAGGGCGGCGATCACCGCCCGGGCATTGGCCGGATCGGGCTGGCCGAAGCGGACGGGCGCCGCCTGCGGCACCGGCACCAGGGCCAGCTGGCCCGGGCCGGTGCGCCGGCCGGGCTCGCACAGCTCAAGCGGAAGCCGCAGGGCGCGCGCGGCGGCCAGCAGGGTGTCGGGATCGGCGTAGGCGACCAGGTCGGCCGGCTGGGCCTGCTGCACCAGCCGGACGCAGAGCTCGGGGCCTACGCCGGCCGGCTCGCCCGGGACCAGGGCCAGGCGCGGCCGCATCGCTCAGCCCGCGGCCAGGCGGCTCTCGACGTAGGCCTCGGAGCGCAGCTGGCGCAGGAAGCGCTCGTACTCTTCCTCGGCCTTGCGGCGGGAGATGATCTCGCGGGCCTGGTTGCGCCGGTTCTCCTCGGTCACGTCCTGCTCGCGGGTGCCGAGGCGGCGGATGATGTGCCAGCCGATCTCGGAGGCGAAGGGCTCGGACAGCTGGCCGTCGGCCAGGCCGTTGAGCACGTTGCCCACGGCCGAGCCCCAGGCATTGATGAGGAACCAGCCCATGTCACCACCGCTGGAGCGGGTGATGGTGTCGTCGGAGAACTCGCGCGCCAGGGCGGCGAAGTCCTCGCCGGCCTGGATGCGCCGGTGCAGCTCCTCGGCGCGCTGCCGGGCCGCCTCGTAGGGGCGGGTCGGGGTGATGCGCACCAGCAGGTGCTGGGCGTTGTACTCGGTGACCACCTGGCGGCCGGCCTCGCGCGTCTCGGCGACGTGGATCAGCTGGAAGCCGCCGGGACCGCGGATCGGCTCGCTGACCTGGCCGGGCTGCAGCGAACGCACCAGGTCCACGAAGGCCGGCGGGATGGAGTCGTAGCCGCGCCAGCCCAGGTCGCCGCCGTCCAGGGCGTTGGGGGCGTCGGAATAGCGGATGGCGGCGGCGCGGAAGTCCAGCTCGCCCTTCTCGACCACCGCCTTGATGCCGGCGGCCTTCTGGTAGGCGGTGTTCACCTGCTCGGGCGTGGCGCCGTCGGGCAGGGCCACCAGGATGATGGCCAGGTGCACCTCGGGGCCGCCGACCTGGCGGGTTTCCAGCAGCTGGTCGACCTCGGCCTCGCTGACCTGGACGCGGCTCTGCAGGTAACGCTGGCGCAGGCGCTCGATCAGCATTTCCTCGCGCAGGTTGGCGCGGAACTCGTCGTAGTCCAGGCCGTCGGCCTGCAGGCGCTGGCGCAGCTGGTCGACGGTCATGCGGTTGCGGGCGGCGACCGACTGCACGGCCTGGGTCACCTCGCTGTCGCTGACGCGGATGCCGGAATCGCGGGCGCGGCTGACCTGCAGGCGCATCAGCACCAGGCGGTCCAGCACCTGCCGCTCGAGCACGTCGCGCGGCGGCAGGGCGCCGGGCTGGTCGGCGTACTGGATCAGGATGTTCTCCACCGCGCGGTCCAGCTCGCTGCGCAGGATCACGTCCTCGTCGACGATGGCGACGATGCTGTCCACGGGCTGGGTGACCTGGGCCATGACCGGCGACGACAGCGCCGCGACGGTGGCCAGCAGGACGGCCAGGGCGAGGGAAATCCGGTGCTTCATGCGGGGTCGGCCTCCGGCGCCGGTCAGGGCGCCCACGGGGTCAGCGGGAGTAGTCAAGAATAGCATCATCCAGCAGCCGGGCCGTGTCGCGGCCGAAGCTGCCGACACCGTTCAGTTCGAATTCCAGGTAGATGCCCGAACCGAAGTCGCCGGACTCGCGGATGTAGCGGCGGGCCATCACCCGGACGGCCACGCAGCAGCTCTGCCACTCGATGCCGCCCAGGGCTTCCAGGGTCTGGTGGTCGCGCAGGGAATAGTTCCAGCGGCCGACCAGGCGCCAGTCGCGCTTGATCGGCACGACGAAGGACAGGTCGCCCTGTTCCAGCTGCCGGCTGCGGTAGCGGTAGGCCAGGTTGACCAGGCCGCCCTCGTCGCCGAAGCGCCATTGGCTGCGGATGGCGCTGAGGGCGGTGCGCTCGTCGTCCGGGTCCCACTGGTGCGCCAGGCCCAGGCTCCACTGCCGGGCCAGGGCGACGCTGGCCTCGGCCACCCAGGCCGAGCCTTCGTCGCTGAGGGCATCGGCGCCGGGAATGGTCACCCGCGGCGCATCGAAATAGTGCACGCGGCCGATGCCGGCGCTCAGCAGCTCCCGGCCGTCCTCGCCGTCGAACAGGCGGGTGGTCAGGGCGAGGGTGATCTGGTCGGCGTCGGCCTGGCGGTCGCCGCCGCTGAAGCGGTTGCTGCGGAACAGGCCGGGCCAGCCGAAGGTCAGCGGCCGGGTATCGAACAGCGGCAGGTCGTCCTGATCGCGGTAGGGCACCTTCAGGTAGTACAGGCGTGGCTCCAGCGTGTGCAGCATGTCGCGGCCGAACCAGTTCACCTCGCGGTCGAAGAAGGCGCCCGCGTCCAGGCTCATGATCGGCACGCTGCGCGTGGGGCTGGTGTCGCCGCCGGGCAGGGCCAGGCCGTCGTCCAGCGACCAGGCGGTGTAGCGCCAGGACATCTGCGGGGTCATGAACCAGGAGGCGCCGCCGAAGGGCAGGCGCAGGGTCGGCTGCAGGTCGATGCGGTCGCCGCCGTCGCGCAGTTCGTGGCTGAAGCGCACCGCCTCGGCGCGCAGGTCCAGCTCGGCCCAGGAGCTCAGCCAGTGGCTCCAGCGCGCCTGCAGCGAGGGCAGTTCGCGATAGGGCTCGCGCGCCTCGTTGACGTTCAGCGCCGCCGCCTCCCAGTCGCGGAAGCGCAGCGACACGTCCCAGCCGGCGCCGCGGCCGAGCAGGCTGACGTGGCTGTCCAGCAGGGAAATGGTGGAGCTGGAGAGCGAATCGCCGAAGTCGTCGAAGTAGGCGCGGTCGCTGACGTGCTGAAGTTTGGACGTCAGGCGCCAGTGGCGGTTGAAGCGGGTCAGGTGCGTCCACGAGCCGAGGCCGCGGTCGCGGCCGGTCAGGTCGTCGTTGGGCAGCCAGGTGCCGTCGAGGGTACCGCGGCTGTGTTCGGTCAGGTAGCGGAACTCGCCGCCCAGCATCAGGCCGCGCCTGGACAGGTAACGCGGGGTCAGGGTGGCGTCGTAGTTCGGCGCCAGGTTCAGGTAGATCGGCTGCTCGTAGTCGAAGCCGTTGCGGTCGTCGTAGCCGATCTTCGGCCAGAGCAGGCCGGTGCGGCGGCGGTCGTCGGTGGGAAAGCGGATCCACGGCGTCCACAGCACCGGCACCTTGCCGATGCGCAGGGTGGCGTTGCGCGCCGTGCCCATGCCTTCCTCGCTGTCGACCTCGATGTTGTCGGCCGAGAACTCCCACTGGCGCTGGCCGGGCGGGCAGGTCGAGTAGGTGGCCTCGTCCATGCTGCCGCGCTCGCCCAGCACGGTGATGCTGTCGGCGCGGCCATTGCCCGGGCCGTCGTTGAACTGGTACTGCACGTCCTGCAGTTCGATCCGGTCCTCGTCGCTGTCGCCGCTGGCGCCGGCGGCGGCGAAGCGCATGCGCCGGTCCTGATAGCGCACCGGGCCTTCGCTGCGGAAGCGGTTGCTGTCGTGCTCCCAGATCAGCCGGTCGGTGCCCAGCCACTGGTCGGCGCGTTCGAGTTCGACCTCGCCGCTGAGCACGGTGACGTCGTCGCGGCTGACATCCAGTTCGGTGGCGCGGACGTCGGTCGGCGCGCCTTCGCGGACCGGCGCCGGACCTGCGTCGGCGGGACGGAACATCGGCAGGGTCCCGGGGGTCGGGCAGCGCAGCCAGAGCTGGCCTTCGCCGCCGGCCTCGTCCTGGGCGCGGGCGGTGCAGGCGATGGCCAGGCAGAGGGGAAGCAGGCGGAGGACAGGACGGCGCACGGGAACATCCGGGAAAAGGACGCGTAAGCTTGCCCCGAGCCCCGGGGCCGGGGCAACACGAGGAGGCAGCCATGAGCGGCAGGGTGGAAAAGAGCGACGAGCAGTGGCGGGCCGAGCTCAGCCCGGAGCAGTACGCCGTCTGCCGCTGTTCGGCCACGGAACGGGCCTTCACCGGCAAGTACTGGGACCACAAGGAGGCCGGTACCTATGTGTGCGTGGCCTGCCGGGCGCCGCTGTTCGGTTCGTCCGACAAGTACGACTCCGGCAGCGGCTGGCCCAGCTACACCCGGCCCCTGGACCGGGCGGCGGTGAGCGAGCACCTGGACACCAGCCACGGCATGCACCGGATCGAGGTCCGCTGCGCCCGCTGCGAGTCGCACCTGGGGCATGTGTTCCCCGACGGGCCGCCGCCGACCGGGCTGCGCTACTGCATCAATTCCGCGGCCCTGGATTTCGAGCCGGCCGGCTGAGCGCTCAGGCGCCCAGGCCGCGCAGGTGCGCCACCACGCTGCTGCGCAGGGCGCCCAGGCTGTAGCCGCCTTCCAGCAGCGAAACGATGCGGCCCTGGCTGTGCCGCCCGGCCGCGGCCGCCAGTTCGGCGCACAGCCACTGGTAGTCGTCGGCTTCCAGCTCCAGGTCGGCCAGCGGGTCGAGCCGGTGGCCGTCGAAGCCGGCCGAGACCAGCAGCAGTTCCGGCCGGAACGCCTCCAGCGCCGGCAGCAGGATCTCGCGCCAGGCGGCGCGGAAGGCCTCGCCGCCCGAGCCGGCCGGCAGCGGTGCGTTGCGGATGTTGTTCATGCCGCGCTCGTGCGCCAGGCCGGTGTCGGGGAAGAGCGGAGACTGGTGCGAACTCAGGTACTGCACCCGCGCCTCGTCCTGGAAGATGGCCTGGCTGCCATTGCCGTGGTGTACGTCGAAATCCACGATCGAGACCCGGCGCAGGCCGTGTTCCATCACCGCGTGTGCCGCCGCCACCGCCACCGAGTTGAACAGGCAGAAGCCCATGGCGCGGCCGGCCTCGGCGTGGTGGCCGGGCGGGCGAACGGCGCAGAAGGCCAGGCGGTCCTCGCCGGCGAGCACCGCGTCGACCGCCGCCACGGCGGCGCCGGCGGCATGCAGGGCGGCCCTGGCCGAACCGGGCGAGAGCACCGTGTCCTCGTCCAGGCGGTACAGGCCCTCGACCGGCGTGTCCAGGACGCGGGCGACCAGGTCGCGGGTATGCACGCGCAGCAGGTGATCGCGGCTGGCGGCGGGCGCGTCGCGCCACTGCGCGTCCGGGAAGGCGGCGCGGACCGCCTGCAGCACCGTTTCCAGCCGGGCCGGGCTTTCCGGATGCCCGGGGCCGGTGTCGTGGGCCATGCAGGCCGGATGCGTGTAGGCCAGCACGTCAGGCCTTGCGGCGTTCGTGGTTCCAGATCACTTCGCCATGGCCGCCGGCCCGGGCCAGTACCCGGCAGAGCACGAACAGCAGGTCGGACAGGCGGTTGAGGTAGCGGATCGCCTCGGGCCGCACCGCATCGTGGTGGGAGAGGGTCACCACCTCGCGTTCGGCGCGCCGGCAGATGGTGCGGGCCAGGTGGCAGTGCGCCGCGGCCGGGCCGCCGCCGGGCAGGATGAAATCCTTCAGCGGCGGCAGCTCGGCGTTGAACCGGTCGAGGATGCTTTCCAGCCGCTCGATGTCGGCGGCGTGGATGGCGGCGTGGCCGGGGATGCAGAGTTCGCCGCCGAGGTCGAACAGCTGGTGCTGCACCGAGACCAGCACCTCGCGGACCTCGTCGGGCAGCTCCTGCGCCAGCACCACGCCGATGGCCGAGTTGGCCTCGTCGACGGTGCCGTAGGCGGTGACGCGGGCGGAATCCTTGGCGACGCGGGCGCCGTCACCCAGGCCGGTGCTGCCGTCGTCGCCGGTGCGCGTGTAGATCTTCGAGAGCCGGTTGCCCATGGCGGCGTCCCGGCAGCGGCCTCAGCGCGGCGCCCGCGCCGGCAGCCACAGGCCGCGGGCCAGGGTGACGGCCACGTGCAGGCCGACGGCCAGGCCGACATAGAGGCTGCTGGTGCCCAGGTAGGGCAGGTACCAGTCGCTGAAGTTCTTCCACCAGCCGGCGACGGTCGGCTCGGCCACCACCGGGCTCAGCCAGTAGAAGCCGCCCTGGGCCAGCAGGTGGCAGGCGCTGGCGCCGGCGACCACGGCCAGCGCCGCCCGGGCCAGTTCGCGCGGGTGCAGGCCGGTGTAGCCGCGCGCCAGCCAGGCGCCGGCCAGCCACATCGACAGGTGCGCCGGCAGCAGGAACATGTAGCCCGGCGAGACGCAGTAGTGGCTCCAGAAGGAAGCCTGGCTGCCGCCGATCACCACGAAGTCCACCAGCACCGACAGCACCATCAGCACCGGGAAGGCCCAGCGCAGGTCGCGGCGCAGGTAGAAGCCCGAAACCAGGAACACGGCCCAGGAGGCATCCGGCACCGCGCCGAAGTGGTTCAGCCGGGTCGCCACCAGCACGGCGGCGAGCAGGGTGAAGAGGGCGAGGCGCGAACGGAGGGTCTCGATCATGGCGTCGTCGTTCAGATTCCGGAGGTCCGGCGGGCATTCTATCGGATGCGACCGGCCGGCGTATCATTCCGCCATGCAAGCGGCCGCCCATGACTACGACATCCTCATCCTCGGCGGCGGCCTGGTCGGCAGCGCCCTGGCCTGCGCCCTCGACGGCCGCGGCTGGCGGCTGGGGCAGGTGGAAGCCAGCCTGCCGGCCGAAGGCGCGCCCGGCTTCGACGAGCGCAAGCTGGCCCTGGCCCGGGCGAGCCTCGATGCCCTGCAGGCCCTGGACGTGTTGCCGCGGCTGGCGACGCCGCCGGCGCCCATCCGCCGCATCCATGTCAGCCGCGCCGGCGATTTCGGCTCCGTGCGCCTGGAGGCCGCCGAACGCGGCTTCGAGGCCTTCGGCGGCGTGGTGCTGGCGCGCGAGCTGGGCCAGGCCCTGGAAGCGCGGGTGGCGGAAGTGTCCGGCCTGGCACGGCATCGGCCGGCGCGGGTGCTGGAGGTGTTGCCCGATCCCGACGGCCCGCGCGTGCGCATCAGTGGCCCGGACGGCGAGCGCGAGCTGCGCTGCCGCCTGCTGGTCGCCGCCGACGGCACCCGCTCGCTGGCGCGCGCCGCCCTGGGCATCGGTACCCGCGAACACGACTACGGCCAGACCCTGATGGTCTGCAGCCTGGCCACCGATCGCGCGCCCGACGGCACCGCCTACGAGCGCTTCAGCGACGAAGGTCCGGTGGCCCTGCTGCCGATGGCCGGCGGCCACTACGGCAGCATCTGCGGCGTCGCCCGCGAGAAGGCCGAACAGGTGCTGGCCCTGGACGACGCCGCCTACGGCGACTACTGGCAGCAGCGCTTCGGCTGGCGCGCCGGCCGCGTGCGCCGGGTCGGCAAGCGCAGCGCCTATCCACTGGTGGCGGTCCGGGCCGAACGCCTGACCGCGCCCCGGGCGGTGCTGATGGGCAATGCCGCCCAGACCATCCATCCCATTGGCGCCCAGGGCTTCAACCTGGGCCTGCGCGACGCGCTCACCCTGGCCGACCTGCTTCAGGAAGGCGGCGATCCGGGCGCGCCGGCCCTGCTGGTGGCCTACGAGGAACGCCGGCGCGAGGACCGCGAACGCACCCTGGCCTTCAGCCACGGCCTGGCCACCGCCACCGCCACGCCCGGCTTCGGCATGCACGTGCTGCGTTCGCTCGGCCTGCTGGCCCTGGGCCATCTGCCTGGCCTGGCCGAGCCGCTGGTCAGCGGCGCCATGGGTTATCGCGGCCAGACGCCGAGCCTGGCAAGGAGTGGCGCATGAACCGGCGGGCCGGCCTGGACCTGATCGTGATCGGCGGCGGCGTGGTCGGCACCACCGCTGCCCTGGCCGCGGCCCGCGACGGCCTGCGCGTCGCCCTGGTGGAAGCACATCCGCCGCAGGCCTGGCGCGAGGACGAGCCGGACCTTCGCGTCTTCGCCATCGCTCCCGACGCGCTGGCGATGTTCGAGGACCTGGGCGTGGGCGCGTCGATCCGCGCCGCCCGCGCGCATGCCTACCGGCGCATGCGCGTGTGGGATGCGGCTGGCGGCGGCGAACTGGTCTTCGACGCCGACCGGCTCGGCCAGCCCTGCCTGGGCCGCATCATCGAGAACCGCCTGCTGGTGGACCGCCTCTGGGCCGCCTGCCAGGCCGAGGCCAATGTCGAACTGCATTGTCCGGCGCGGCTGCAGGGTGTCGAACAGGACGACAGCGGCGTGCGCGCGCAGTTGGATGACGGCCGCGAACTGAGCGCCCGCCTGCTGCTGGGCACCGATGGCGGCGCGTCGCGCGTGCGCTC
>DATGPR010000011.1:0-6864 GCA_035304725.1 Arenimonas sp. | reverse complement strand
TTCTACATCATCGGCACCGTCGCCGGCCCGCATCCGTACCCGCTGCTGGTGCGCGACTTCAACGCCGTGGTCGGCCGCGAGGCGAGGGCGCAGGTGCTGGAGCAGTACGGGCGGCTGCCGGACGTGGTGACCGCCTGCGTCGGCGGCGGCAGCAATGCCATCGGCATCTTCCATGCCTTTCTCGACGATGCTGGCGTGCGCCTGGTCGGTGCCGAGGCGGCGGGCGAGGGCCTGGACAGCGGCCGGCACGCGGCCTCGCTGGCGGCGGGTCGGCCCGGTGTGCTGCACGGCAACCGCACCTATGTGCTCTGCGACGACGACGGCCAGATCATCGAGACGCATTCGGTCTCGGCCGGCCTGGACTATCCCGGTGTCGGCCCCGAGCACGCCTTCCTCAAGGACAGTGGCCGCGCCGAGTACCTGGGCATCAGCGACGACGAGGCCCTGGACGCCTTCCACCTGCTGGCCCGCACCGAGGGCATCCTGGCGGCGCTGGAATCCAGCCACGCCGTCGCCCAGGCCATCAAGCTGGCGCGCGAACTGCCGCGCGACGGCCTGGTCCTGTGCAACCTTTCCGGCCGCGGCGACAAGGACATCTTCACCATCGCCAGGCGCGAAGGCATCGAGCTTTGATATTTCGGCGCGGATTGACGCGGATGAACGCGGATCGGGCAAGAACAGGTTCAGGATGCGAATGCCGCCAGTTCCCGTATCGCCGCCGGAGTCCGCCCACCGTGCGACCTGATCCCAGAACGCCTTGTCCGCGTCCATCCGTGTCCATCAGCGTCCATCCGCGTCAGGAACCTCATGTCCAGATTGCAGCGAAAGTTTGAAGCGTTGGCGAATTCCGGCCGCAAGGCGCTGGTGCCGTTCATCACGGCCGGCGATCCCTCGCTGGAGGCGACGGTGCCGGTCATGCATGCCCTGGTCGAGGCCGGCGCCGATGCCATCGAGCTGGGCGTGCCCTTTTCCGATCCCATGGCCGACGGGCCGGTGATCCAGCGCAGTTCCGAGCGCGCCATCGCCCGCGGTGCCGGCCTGCGCTGGGTGCTGGCGCAGGTGCAGGCCTTCCGCGAGCGCGATGCCGACACGCCGGTGGTGCTGATGGGTTACCTGAACCCGGTCGAGATCCTCGGCGCCGGGGCCTTCGCCGCCGCCGCGGCCGAGGCCGGGGTGGACGGCGTGCTGCTGGTGGACCTGCCGCCGGAGGAGGCCGGCCCGACCCGCGCCGCCTTCAATGCCCGCGGCCTGGCCCTGGTGTCGCTGGCCTCGCCGACCACGGCGCCGGCGCGCCTGGAACGCCTGGCGCGGGAAGCGCAGGGCTACCTCTACTACGTGTCCCTGGCCGGCGTGACCGGTGCCGGCCATCTCGACCCGGCCCAGGTGCGGCAGCGCGCCGGCGAACTGGCGCGGCAGGCGGCGGCGCCGGTACTGGTCGGCTTCGGCATCCGCGACGGCGAGACCGCCGCCGCCCTGGCCGAGGCCGCCGATGGCGTCGTGGTCGGCAGCGCCCTGGTGCAGGCCCTGGACGGGGCCGGCAGCGCCGACGAGGCGGCGCGCCGGGCCGCGGCCTTCCTGGCGCCGCTGCGGGCCGCCCTGGACCGGCTGGCGCCCGCGCAGCGGGCCCGGCCCCGTTCGGGCTAAACTGCCCGACCTCGCAAGAGCAGACCGGATAGTCGATGAGCTGGCTGAGCAAATTGATGCCTTCGCGCATCCGTACCCAGGGTACGGGCAAGCGCGGCGTGCCCGAGGGCCTGTGGGAGAAGTGCGACAGTTGCGGCGCCGCCCTGTACGGCCCCGAGCTGGAGCGCAACCTGCGGGTCTGCCCCAAGTGCGGCCACCACATGGCCATCGGCGCCCGCGAGCGCCTGACCGCCTTCCTGGACGAGGACGGCATCGAGGAGATCGGCGCCAGGCTCGGCCCGGTCGACGCGCTGCACTTCAGGGACCAGAAGAAGTACGCCGACCGCATCAAGGCTGCCCAGAAGGCCACCGGCGAGCGCGACGCCCTGATCGCCGTGCAGGGCAAGCTCAAGGGCCGGACCATCTGCGCCGCGGCCTTCGAGTTCCGCTACATGGGCGGTTCCATGGGCTCGGTGGTGGGCGAGCGCTTCGCCCTGGCCGCCGAGCGCGCCCTGGAACTGGGCTGCCCGCTGGTCTGCTTCTCCGCCACCGGCGGCGCCCGCATGCAGGAAGGCCTGTTCTCGCTGATGCAGATGGCCAAGACCTCGGCGGCCCTGGGCCGGATGCGCGCGGCCGGGCTGCCGTTCATCTCGGTGCTGACGCATCCGACCACCGGCGGCGTTTCCGCCTCGCTGGGCATGCTGGGCGACATCAACGTCGGCGAGCCGCAGGCGCTGATCGGCTTCGCCGGCCCGCGCGTGATCGAGCAGACCGTGCGCGAGACCCTGCCGGAAGGCTTCCAGCGCTCGGAATTTCTGCTCGAGCACGGCGCCATCGACCTGATCGTCGACCGCCGGCAGATGCGCGACAAGCTGGCGGCGCTGCTGGCCCTGATGATGCGCCAGCCGGCCCCCGAGGCCGATCCGGCGCCGGCCGCCGCCTGAACCATGGCGCGGAAGTATTTCGGTACCGACGGTATCCGCGGCCGGGTAGGGCAGTACCCGATCTCCGCCGACTTCATGCTGCGCCTCGGCGCCGCCGCCGGCCGGGTACTGGCCAATGGCGACAGCGGCCATGCGACGGTGGTAATCGGCAAGGACACGCGCATCTCCGGCTACATGTTCGAGTCGGCCCTGGAGGCCGGCCTGGTCGCCGCCGGCGCCAACGTGCGCCTGCTCGGGCCGATGCCGACCCCGGCGGTGGCCTACCTGACCCGTTCGCTGCGCGCCGACGCCGGCATCGTCATCTCCGCCTCGCACAATCCGCACCAGGACAACGGCATCAAGTTCTTCTCCGCCCAGGGCGAGAAGCTGGCCGATGCCGTCGAGGAGGCCATCGAGGCCGAGCTGGAGAAGCCGCTGGAGACGGTGCCCTCCGAGCAGCTGGGCAAGGCCTCGCGCGTCACCGACGCCATGGCCCGCTATGCCGAGTTCTGCAAGTCGACGGTGCCCGAGGACTTCATGCTCGGCGGCCTGCGCATCGTCCTGGACTGCGCCCACGGCGCCACCTACCAGGTCGCGCCGCGGGTGTTCTCCGAGCTGGGCGCGCGGGTGGACGCCATCGGCGTCGAGCCGGACGGCCTGAACATCAACCGCGGCGTCGGCTCCACCCATCCCGAGGCGCTGATCGCCCGCGTGCGCGAGACCGGCGCCGACCTCGGCATCGCCTTCGACGGCGACGGCGACCGCGTGCAGATGGTGGACGGACAGGGCCGGCTGGTGGACGGCGACGGCCTGATCTGGCTGCTGGCCCGCGACTGGCAGGCGACCGGCCGTCTGGAAGGTCCGGTGGTCGGCACGCTGATGACCAATTACGCGCTGGAACAGTCCCTGGCCGAGCGCGGCATTCCCTTCGTCCGCACCAAGGTCGGCGACCGGTATGTGCACCAGGCCCTGACTGCCCAGGGCGGCGTGCTCGGCGGCGAGGCCTCCGGTCACCTGCTGTGCATGGACCGGGCCACCACCGGCGATGCCATCGTCGCCGCCCTGCAGGTGCTGGAAGTGCTGCGCCGGCGTGGCCAGAACCTGGAGCAGGCCCTGGCAGGCTACCGGCCGCTGCCGCAGCGCACCGTCAACGTGCCGATCAGGCCGGGTGCGGCGCCGCTGGAGGATCCGCGCGTGCAGGCCGCCCGGGCCGAGGCCGAGGCGGCGCTCGCCGGCCGTGGCCGGCTGGTGCTGCGTCCCTCCGGCACCGAGCCGGTGGTGCGCGTGACCGTCGAGGCCGCCGACGAGACCCTGATGCAGGACGTGCTCGGCCGCCTGGCCGAGGCGGTCGGCGCCGCCGCTTGAGCGGCGTCAATTGCACGCCCCGGCCCGGGGCTTAGACTTCCGCCCATCCGATCCGCCGAGAATTCCGAGGAGCTGCCGTGAGCGCCCGCATTCCGACCCTGGACATCCAGCGATTCGACACCGACCGCGCCGCCTTCGTGGCCGAGCTTGGCGCCTGCTACCGCGAGTGGGGCTTCGCCGGCATCCGCAACCACGGCATCCCGCAGACGCTGATCGACCAGGCCTACGACGTGTTCCAGCGCTTCTTCGCCCTGCCGGAGGAGGTCAAGCGCAAGTACCACGTCCCCGGCGGCGGCGGTGCCCGCGGCTACACGCCCTTCGGCATCGAGACCGCCAAGGGCGCCCAGCACTACGACCTCAAGGAGTTCTGGCACGTCGGCCGGGAGATCCCGCGCGACAGCCGCTACGCCGAGGTGATGCCGCCCAACCTGTGGCCGGACGAGGAAGTGCCGGAGTTCCGCGCGGTGGCCTACGACCTCTACCAGGCCCTGGACGCGCTGGGCTCGCGGGTGCTGTCGGCCCTGGCCCTGCACATCGGCCTGCCCGAGGACTGGTTCGCCGACAAGACCGACTTCGGCAATTCCATCCTGCGGCCGATCCACTATCCGCCGATCACCACCCCGGATATCCCGAACGTGCGCGCCGGCGCGCACGAGGACATCAACCTGATCACCCTGCTGGTCGGCGCCAGCGCCGAGGGCCTGGAAGTGCTGTCGCGCAAGGGCGAGTGGGTGCCGTTCACCGCCGCCGAGGACACCATCGTGGTCAACATCGGCGACATGCTGCAGCGCCTGACCAACCACGTATATCCCTCGACCACGCACCGGGTGGTGAACCCGCCGGGCGAGAAGGCGCGGCAGCCGCGCTATTCCACGCCCTTCTTCCTGCACCCGAACCCGGATTTCCTGATCAGCACGCTGCCGCAGTGCGTCACGCCGGACAACCCGAACCGTTATCCGGAGCCGATCACCGCGCACGACTATCTGCTGGAGCGCCTGCGCGAGATCAAGCTGGTCTGAGGCAGGGCCTCACTCGGCATCGCGGAAGTCCTTCGCCTTCGCCGCCAGCAATGCCCGCGCCAGGCGATCGGGCAGGTACTTGGACAGGGCCGCAACCAGCCTGTTGGTGCGGCCGGTGACCAGGCGGGTGACGCCGGCCTCGACCGCCTCCACGCCCAGCCGCGCCACCTCGTCGCTGTCCAGCCAGATGCCCTTGGGCAGGCGGCTGACCTTCTCGCGCATGCCGTTGACGTCGTGGAACTCGCTGTAGGTCATGCCCGGGCAGAGGGCGGTGACGTGCACGCCGCGCGAGCGGCATTCCTGGTCCAGGGTCTCGGAGAAGCGGATCAGCCAGGCCTTGGTCGGCCCGTACAGGGTGTGGCCGGCGGTGGGCGGGACCAGGCCGGCCAGGGAGGCCACGTTCAGGATCCGGCCGCGGCCGGCGGCCTCCATGTCGGGCAGGTACAGGTAGGTCAGCTCGGCCACCGCGACCAGCAGCACCTGCAGGAAGTCGGCATGGGTCTTCCAGTCCGCCGACAGGTAGCGGCCGGGGACGCCGTAGCCGGCGTTGTTCACCAGGGTGTCCACGAACAGGCCGCGCTCCCGGGTGGCGGCCCGGATGCGGCCGGGCGCGCCGGGATCGGCCAGGTCCTCGACCAGGATGTGGCAGGGCACCGGCAGCTCCGCCGCCAGGGCCTGCAGGCGCTCGGCCCGGCGCGCCACCAGGACCAGCGGCTTGCCGCGGGCGGCGTACTGGCGGGCGATGGCGGCGCCGATGCCGCTGGAAGCGCCGGTGATGAGGACGTGGCCGGTGTCGGAAGTCGGGGACATGCGGGCTCCGTGGGGAAGGGGGCCGGGCCATTATGGCCGGGCAGGGGAGCCGCGGATTCGCCGGTTCCGGCCCCGCGGGGTATCCTTTGCGGCCTTCTCCGTCAGGACCGAGCCCAAAGGATTTGGACATGCGCCCGAAGATCGTCGCCGGCAACTGGAAGCTCAATGGCAGCCGCGCCTTCGCCCGGGAACTGCTGGACGCGGTGGTGGCCGCGCAGCGGCCGGCCGGGGTGGAGCTGGTGATCCTGCCGCCGGTGCCCTACCTGGCCGAGCTGGCCGAGCGCTATGCCGGCCAGGGCCTGGCCTTCGGCGCCCAGGACCTGGACCTGCACGAGCAGGGCGCCTACACCGGCGAGGTCTCCGGGGCCATGCTGCGCGATGTCGGCGCCCGCTACGTGCTGGTCGGCCATTCCGAGCGCCGCGAGTACCACGAGGAGGACAGCCACCTGGTGGCCGAGAAGTTCGTCATGGCGCAGAAGGCCGGCCTGGTGCCGATCCTGTGCGTGGGCGAGACCCTGCACCAGCGCGAGTCCGGCCAGACCGAATGGGCCATCGAGAAGCAGCTGGCGCCGGTGGTGGAGCTGGCCGGCATCGGGGCCTTCGGCAATGCCCTGGTCGCCTACGAGCCGGTCTGGGCCATCGGCACCGGCCGCACCGCCAGCCCGGAGCAGGCCCAGGAGGTGCACGCCTTCATCCGTGGCGAGCTGGGAGCCCACGATGCTACAATCGCCGGCTCGCTGCCGATCCTGTACGGCGGCAGCGTCAAGCCCGCCAACGCGGCCGAGCTGTTCTCGCGGCCCGACGTGGATGGCGGCCTGATCGGGGGCGCGTCCCTCGTAGCCCAGGATTTCCTGGCCATCGCCGCCGCGGCGGCGAGGTAAACAGACCATGCTGCTCACCATCGTCAGTGTCATCTACGTGCTCGTCGCGATCGCGATGATCGTGTTCATCCTCATGCAGCGCGGTGCCGGCGCCGCGGCGGGTTCCGGCTTCGGTGCCGGCGCCTCCGCGACCGTGTTCGGCGCCCGCGGCTCGGCCAACTTCCTCTCCAGCGCCACCAAGTGGCTGTTCGCCGTGTTCCTGGCGATGAGCCTGGGCATGGCCTGGTATGCCAGCCACGGTGG
>DATGPR010000010.1:0-3863 GCA_035304725.1 Arenimonas sp. | reverse complement strand
GATGCGCCCGGCCCTGTTCGTGTCCGAGTCCACCCACGCCATGAAGCTGCTGGAGATCTTCCGCGAGGAACAGCAGACCCTCGCCCTGGTGGTGGACGAATACGGCGACATCCAGGGCCTGGTGACCGCCAACGACCTGCTCGACGCCGTGCTCGGCCGCGTCCAGGCGGCCGAGGAAGGCGAGGAGGAAGCCCTGGTGGTGACCCGCGCCGACGGCTCCTACCTGGTGGACGGCCGCCTCTCCTGCGAGGAGCTGCGCGAGCTGCTGGCCATGTCGGTGCTGCCGGGCGAGGACGAGAACGAGTTCCATACCGCCGCCGGCATGCTGATCGCCCACTTCGGCCGCATCCCGCACGCCGGCGAGCACTTCGATCACGGCGGCTGGCGCTTCGAGGTGGTCGACCTGGACGGCGCCCGCATCGACAAGCTGCTGATCGCCCGCCTGCCCGAGGAAGCGGACCCGGAACGGGTTTGAACGCGGGCCGGCGGGTTTAGCACGGATAAAGGCGGCAGCCCGGAGACTTGCCGGCCATGGACCGCGAAATCAGTACCCGTGCCCTGCTCGACACCCTGGCCGACACGGGCAATGGCGAGGTACTGACCCTGGGCGGGCTGCTGGACCAGTTCCGCACCCGCGCCTACGGCGTGTTCATGCTCATCGCCCTGCTGCCGGCCTTCGTGCCGCTGCCGGTCGGCGCCGGCGGCATCAGCGGCCCGCTGGTGGCGCTCATCGGCCTGCAATTGCTGGCGCGCATGAGCCATCCCTGGGTGCCCGGCTTCATCGCCCGCCGGCCGATCTCGCGCGAGGGCCTGGCCCGCTTCCGTGACCGCGCCTCGCGCCTGCTGCGCTGGCTGGAGCGGCTGAGCCGGCCGCGCACCGAGGGCGTCATCGACCATCCGCTGGCCAAGGCCTTCACCGGCCTGCTGCTGCTGGCGCTGGGCATCCTGCTGGCGCTTCCGGTGCCCGGCACCAACTATCCCTTCGGACTGATCCTGCTGGCCTTCTCCATCGCCCTGGTCGAGCGCGACGGCCGGCTGATGCTGGTGGCCTGGGCCCTGGGCATCGTCGAGATCGCCCTGGTGGCGGCGTTCTCGGGGCAGCTGGCCGGCTGGGTGGCCGGCCTGTTCGACTGAGCGCCGCTCAGCGCTCGCCGGCGAAGGCGGCGGCGATGTCCTCGGCCGCCATCGGCCGACCCAGCCAGAAACCCTGACCCTGGTCGCAGCCGCGCTCGCGCAGCACGGCGAACTGGCCCTCGGCCTCGATGCCCTCGGCGACCACGGTGATGCCCAGCGAGTGGGCCATGGCGATGATGGCCGAGGTCAGGGCCAGGTCGTCGGGATCGCGCAGCACGTCGGCGACGAAGCTGCGGTCGATCTTCACGCCGTCCACCGGCACCCGGCGCAGGTGGCTGAGGCCGGAGAAGCCGGTGCCGAAGTCGTCCAGCCAGACCTTCACGCCGGTGGCGCGCAGGCGCGAGAGCAGCGCGCTGGCCTGGACCTCGTCGCCCAGCACCGCCGTCTCGGTCAGTTCCAGGTGCAGCTGTGCCGGCTCCAGGCCGCTGCCGCGCAGGGCGCTGGCGACCACGTCCGGCAGGTCGCCGCTGCGCAGCTGCCGCGGCGAGATGTTCACCGACACGAACGGCGCCTCGTCGCCGGGCTGGCGCCAGCGGGCGGCGTCCTGGCAGGCGCGTACCAGCACGTGCCGGCCCAGGGATTCGATCAGGCCGCTCTGCTCGGCCACCTCGATGAAGACCGAGGGCGGCACCACGCCCAGGCGCGGATGGTTCCAGCGGCACAGGGCCTCGGCGCCCATCAGGCGGTTGTCGGCCAGGCGGTAGATCGGCTGGTAGAGCAGGCTCATCTCGCCGCGGTCCCAGGCGCCGCGCAGCTCCTCTTCCAGCTGCACGCGCCGCTCCACCGCCTGGTCCATGGCCTTGCTGTAGAAGCGATAGCAGCCCTTGCCGGCCACCTTCGCCTGGTACATGGCGATGTCGGCGTTCTTGAGCAGCTGGCCGGCGCTGGTGGCGTCGAAGGGGAACAGGGTGATGCCGACCGAGGCGCCAAGGAAGACCTGCCGCCCCTGCAGCACCAGCGGCCGCTGCACCTCGTCGATCAGCGCCTCGGCCAGGCGGCCGGAGGAGGCGCGGATGTCCTCGGCCATGAACAGCACGATGAATTCGTCGCCGCCGAAGCGGGCGATCTCGGCGCCCGGCCCGCCGAGGCGCTCGACCGCCAGGCGGATGCGCACCGACAGCTGGCTCAGCACCTCGTCGCCGGCCTCGTGGCCGAGGGTGTCGTTGACGCGCTTGAAGTCGTCCAGGTCGACGAACAGCAGGGCCAGCTCGCCGCTGCTGGCCTGCAGGGTGAGCAGGCGCTCGTCGAGCGCTTCGCGGAAGGCCAGGCGGTTGCTCAGGCCGGTCAGCGAGTCGGTGTAGGCCATGCGGCGGATGTCGCGGTCGTGCCGGGCCACCGCCTCGCTCATTCTGGCGAAGGCGCGCACCAGCTCGCCGATCTCGTCCTGGCGTTCCGAGCGCACGTCCACTTCGTGGTAGCGGCCCTGCTCGATGCGGGCGGCCGCTTCGGCCAGCTCCCGGATCGGCGAGACGATGCGCCGCTGCAGAAGCACCAGGGTGCCGATGGCCACCACCACCAGCGCCGCCAGCAGGGCCACCAGCCAGGCCAGGTGGGCGCGGGCATTCTCGTCGAGGGTGCGGTCCAGCGGCGCCAGCACCTCGGCCTCGCGACGGTTGGCGTTCTCGCGCGACAGGCCGACGCGCACGCCACCGATGCGCTGACCGCCGATGCGGATCGGGCTGGAGACGTCCAGCAGCTTGTCGCTCCACTGCCCGTGCACGCCCTGGGCATTGAGTGCCTCGTAGGCCATGGGGTCGGACATGGGCTGGCCGAAGGCCGGGATGTCGCCGGAGCCGTCGTGCACGACGCGGCCCTCGGCGTCGTAGATGATCACGTACACCACGTCCGGCTGGCGCAGGGTGGTCTGGGCCAGCTCGCCCAGCTTGGCCAGGTCGAGGTAGTACAGCGGGTTGGTGGCGGCGTCTGCCAGGTGGCTGGAGAGGGCGTGGCCGCGGCTGAGCAGGCCTTCACGGGCCAGCTCGCGCATGGCGTTGGCGCTGAGCCGGCGCGCTTCCTCGCTGCCCTGCTTGCCGTGCCACCACAGCGCCGCGAACAGGCCGACCAGCACCAGCAGCACCGCCGCCAGCAGCAGGAGCAGTTCGCCGCGCAGGCCCAGGCGCACCGGCAACTTCATTCCAGGGCCTCGCGCACGTCACGGGCGCCGCGGCGCAGCGCCTCGAGGGCGGCGCGGTCCTCGGGCCCGGGCTCGTAGAAACCGGTGGTGCGGAAGAACTGTCGCAGCGCATCGCGCGCCTGCGGGTCCTCGGCGGCGCCCAGCAGCACTTCCTTGAGCCGGGCCGCGACCTCGGGCTCCAGGTGCGGGCTGACCAGTTCCATGGCCCGCGGCACCGGATCGGTGGTGTGGATGACCACCAGGTCGCGGCGGAAGGTGTCGGACATGCGCTGCAGCGATTCCCAGTCCTGGTCGCTGAAGCTGCCGGCGTCCACCAGCCGCTTGTGCACCCAGGTGGCCAGGTTGGAGCCGGTGTTGGCGAAGACGTAGCCGACGCTGCCGACATCGCCGCCCTCCATGGGCGAGACCATCAGGTTCATGGGCAGCCCGCGCTCGCGCAGGACCATGGCCGGCACCAGGTAGGCACTGGTGGACTCCGGCGACTGGAAGGCGATGGTCTTGCCCAGCAGCTGCGACAGCTCGGTGATGCCGCTGTCGCGGCGCACGAAGAAGACGGTGCGGTACTCGCGCGAGCCGCTGCGCTCGGTCAGCAGCA
>DATGPR010000009.1:0-16034 GCA_035304725.1 Arenimonas sp. | reverse complement strand
GCTGAACATCTTCCAGGCATCCTCCACCCGGGCCAGGGGCAGGGCGAGGGCACCCGGGTCCAGCCCCAATCGGAAGGTGAAGGGGCCGAACCGGTCGGTCTCCAGGCGCAGGTCCAGGGCGGTCATGGCGCTTAGGATGTGCCCAGAAATGTCCAAATGCAACAACCCTATATATGCATGTAAATCAATATGTTAGGAGATACTGTAGTAATCTTATGTCTCCTGAAATGTCGCCTTCGAAGGGGCATCGGAGGGCCTTCGAAGGGACTTTGGTGGGGCCAGAAAGGGGCTTGGCGGGGCCGCCAAGGCGAACGCGGGGCCGAAAAGCAGAAAGGCCGCCCTGCGGCGGCCTTTCCCCTCTCCCCCGCCCTCTCCCGCAAGGGGAGAAGGGGAGCTGGTTTACCACTCGACCTCGGCCATGGAGCAGTTCAGGCCGGAGCCGATGCCGAGCAGGGCGACGCGCTTGCCCTTCTTCAGGCGGCCCATTTCCTTGAGCTTGCTCAGCACGATCGGCACCGAGGCCGGGCCGATGTTGCCGTGCTCGTGGAAGATGGTCATGACCTTCTGCGGGTCGATGCCGAAAGCCTTGATGAAGGCCTGGGTGTGCACCTGGCTGACCTGGTGGATGACGAACTCGTCCAGCTCGTCCACCACCCAGCCCAGCGCCTGGCGGGCGGCGGCGAAGGTGGCCTGGGCCAGCTTCAGGCCCTCGATCAGCAGCATGCGGGTGTCGGTGACCATGCGGTCCAGGTTGCCGCGGCAGAGGGTGTTCCACTGCGTGGCGGCGCGGGTGACGCCGCCCTTGTAGCGCGGCGCGTCCGGGGTCAGCTCGCTGCGCGAGAGCACCATGGCGGCGGCGCCGCAGCCGAGCGTCAGCGTGGCCAGCTCCTGGCGGAACTGCTCCTCGGTGACGCCCGGCGCGGTCATGCGCTCCAGGGTCTTCTCGTAGGCCAGGTTGGCGGTCTCGCCGTCGACGACCATGGCGTACTCGATCTCGCCGCGCTCGATCATGCGGCTGGCGATGTCCATGCCGTTGAGGAAGGCCAGGCAGGCGTTGGCGACGTCGAAGTTCTGGCAGTTCTCGCCCAGGCCGAGGTTGCCGGCGACGATGGAGGCGGTGGACGGCTCCAGGAAGTCGCGGCTGACCGAGGTGTTGACCAGCAGGCCGATCTTCTCGCGCGGCACGCCGGAGTCGGCCAGGGCCTTCTCGGCGGCCAGGGTGGCGGCGTCGGAAGCCTGCACGCCGTCGTCCCACAGGCGACGGGCGTAGATGCCGGCGATGTCCTGCAGGACGTCGGTGCGGATGCCCAGCCTGTCCATGGTCGGCTTCAGGCGGGCATTGATGTCGTCGGAGCTCAGTCGGCGCGGGGCGTCGACGTGGGCCAGGCCGGCGATGGAGACGTGTTGGAACAGCATGGCAGGGACGCCGTAGGGGAAAACCTGTGCAAATTACCCGGTTCGGCCGCCCTGCTCAACTTGGCGACCGTATGGAAGCGTCCCACTACGTGAACGCTGTCTCAGTCTTCGATGGGGAAAACCTCGGCCTCGCCCTCGGCCGCCGTGGCCGGGCGGGCCGCCTGGCCAGGCCGAGCGGAGCCGCAGCGGAACGCCAGATAGCGCTGTTCGCCGTCCTTGGGCTCGGCCTTGGGCTGGACAGTGTCGGCGCCCAGGCCCGGAGCCTCGTTGCGGGCCAGGACCTCCAGTTCGTCGCGCACGCGGATCTCGTTGCGCTCGTAGGGGCCCAGGCGATCCTTCACCGAAACCGAGATCTCGCCGCGGCGCTCGCAGGCCGACATGTCCTGGCCCATCCGGGCCACCCGCACCTCCTGGGCGCCGGGGGCCATCTTCACCCAGGTGCAGCCGCCCAGCAGGGCGATCAGGCCGAGGGCAAGGGAAATCCGCATCGCGCGCATCCGGGTACTCCGTGGCGGTGAAATGAACACGGCCGGGATTGTCGCCCCGGCCGTGCTGAACGGGCAATGAGGTGGGGCTCAGTCGGCCTTTTCCACCGGCTTGCCGTCGGCGTCGATCACCTGCACCTCGCCCAGGTCGAGGCTGCGCACGGCGTCCTCGATCTTGGACAGGTCGCCCACCACCACCCAGGTCAGGGACTCCGGCCTGATGGTGCCGGCGGCAGCCTGCACCTGCTCCGGGGTCAGCGCCTCGACGCGGGCCTTGCGCTGCAGGACGTAGTCGTCGGGCCGCTGGTAGCGGACGATGCCGGAGATGGCCGAAAGCACCGCGTTGGCCGTCTCGTAGCTGCCCGGCAGGCCGCGGATCTCGCTGGCCTGGACCTTGGCCACTTCCTCGGCCCGCGCAGGCGCCTTGCCGGTGGCGTAGTCGGTGATCTCACGCTGCAGCTCGGCCAGCGACTCGGCGGTCTTGTCGATCTGCACCGGCGCGAAGGCCAGCCACGGACGCTGACCCTTGGCCGCCTGCACGAAGCTGTAGCTGCCGTAGGCCCAGTGCTTGTCCTCGCGCAGGTTCATGTTCAGGCGCGAGCTGAACTCGCCGCCCAGCACCGCGTTGGCGATCTCGAACTCCACCGCCTTCGGGTCCATGGTCGAGGGCACCAGCTGGCCGACGAAGATGTTGGCCTGGATGGCGCCCGGCTGGTCCACCAGGAACACGCGCGGCTTCTCCGGCAGCGGCACTGCCGGCACCTCGACGGTGTCCGGGGCCTCGGTCCCGACCTTCCACTGGCCCAGGTGCTTCTCCAGCACCGGCACGATCTCCTCCAGGGTGGTGTCGCCGACGACCACCAGGGTGGCGCCTTCCGGACGCACCCAGGTGCGGTGGTAGTTCAGCAGGTCATCGCGGGTCAGCGAGGCGATGGATTCCTCGTTGCCGGTGCCCGAGAACGGGATGCCGTAGGGGTGGTCCTGGCCGTACAGCAGCGGCGGCAGCACGCGCAGCGCCGCGGCGTTCGGGCGGGCCTTCTCCTGCTTGATGCCGGCGATCCAGCTCTGGCGGACGCGCTCGATGTCCTTATCGTCGAAGCGCGGCTGGGTCAGCATGGTGGCCAGCAGCTCGACCGAGGGCTCGAGGTTCTTCTTCAGGGCCGAAACGTAGACGCTGGCGTCGTCCAGGCTGGCGCCGGTGCCCCACTGCATGCCGATGCGGTCGGCGGCGTCGGCGAAGCTGAGCGCGTCGTACTTGCCGGCGCCCTCGTCCAGCATGCCCATGGTGAAGCTGGCGGTGCCCAGCTTGCCGCCCTGGTCGGTGATGTAGCCGCCCTTCATCAGCAGGCTCATCTGCACCACCGGCACGCCGTGCCGCTCGGCCAGCACCACCTTGATGCCGTTGGACAGCTCGGCGCGGGCCAGCGAGGGGAAGGTCAGCTCGGGGAACTCGGTGGTCTGCGGCACGCCCTGGCTGCGGTCGACGTCGGTTTCGACGGTGCTGTACTTCGGATCGGCGGCGGGCACCTCTGCCATCGGCGGATGCTTGCCGGCCTCGTCCTCGACGGTCGGCACGCGCTCGCCCGGCAGCACCACCAGAGTGTGGTCACCGCGGCTCAGCCAGCGGCGGCCGGCGTCGCGCACGTCGCGCACCGAGGCCTTGCTGATGTTCTCCAGCTGCTCGCGGAAGCAGCCCGGGTCGCCGGCGAACACGGCGCACTCGGCCAGGGCGTCGGCCTTGCCGCCGAAGCCGCCAATGCGCTCGATGCCGCGGATCACGCCGGCCTCGATGGCGGTGCGGGCCTGTTCCAGCTCGGCCTTGCCCGGGCCGTCCTTGAGCAGCCTGGCCACTTCCTCGTCCAGGACCTGCTCGACCTTCGCCGGATCGACGCCCTGCTTGACGTCGATCTGGATGTAGAAGAAGCCGCCCAGCAGGTTCGGCCAGGAGCCGGCGACGACGTTGTCGGCCAGCTTCTCCTCATGCACCAGGCGCTTGTCCAGGCGCGAGCTGCGCGAGCCGCCCAGCACGCGGGCCAGCAGCTGCAGGCGCTCGGCGTCGGCATTGCCGTACTCGGCGGTGTTCCAGACGCGGTAGACGCGCGCCTGCGGCACGTTGTCGGTCATCTCCTCGCGGGTGGACTCGGTGCGCGGCGCCGGATCCACCTTGGGCTGGGCCATGGTCGGGCCGGCCGGAATGTCGCCGAAGTACTTCGTCACCTTCTCCTTGGCGGTCTCGACGTCGATGTCACCGGCCAGCACCAGCACGGCGTTGTTCGGGCCGTACCAGGTGCGGAACCAGCGCTGCACGTCCTCGAGCGTCGCCGCGTTGAGGTCGGCCATCGAGCCGATGGTGGGCCAGCTGTAGGGATGGCCCTCGGGATAGCTGGCCTTGAGCAGGCGGGTGTAGACCTGGCCGTAGGGCTGGTTCTCGCCCTGGCGCTTCTCGTTCTGGACCACGCCGCGCTGCTCGTCCAGCAGCTCCTGGGTGACCGAGCCGAGGAAGTGGCCCATGCGGTCGGATTCCATCCACAGCGCCATGTCCAGGGCCGTGGTCGGCACATTCTGGAAGTAGTTGGTGCGGTCGGAGTTGGTGGTGCCGTTCTGGTCGGTGGCGCCGACCAGCTCGAAGGGTTCGAAGAACTCGCCGTTGTAGTTCTCGCTGCCCTGGAACATCAGGTGCTCGAACAGGTGGGCGAAGCCGGTGCGGCCCGGCAGCTCGTTCTTGGAACCGACGTGGTACCAGATGTTGACCGCCACGATCGGCGCCTTGCGGTCGGTGTGCACGATCACCCGCAGGCCGTTGGGCAGGGTGAATTCCTCGAAGGGAATGTCGGCCACCGGGCCTGCCTTCGTGGACGGCTTGGCCAGCGCATCCGGGCTGTGGAGGGGAACCAGGCTGGCCAGGGCCAGGCCGGTCGCCAGGGCAAGCGCGCGCAGGCGCGGACGGGAAGCGGACATCAGCACTCCTTCTCTGTTCTTCTGCGGGAAATCCCGGTAGGGGCTGGAATGCTAGCCACCCCGGTACCTCCAGCACACTAGGCCGAAGGCCATGCCAGGGTCGGAGAAGGCTGCGCCCGCTGTCCGGGCCCCTGTCCGAAAACGGGCGGCGGACACCGGACTTTCGCCGCAAGCCGTTGTTTTTGTTTGGATGCAACCTTTGGCACGGCTCATGCATCCATTAGGGGGAACCCGACACCCGGACACCTGGAGACCCGCCATGAGCCTCCGATTCCATCTCCACCGCGCTCTGATCGCCCTGCCCCTGCTGGTCCTGGCCCTGGCCGCGGCGGCCGTCACCGAGCCCCCGGCGGTCGGCGAGCAGATCCAGCGCCGGCTCGGTGCCGGCCTGGCCGGCCACTGCGACGATCCCGAACCGGGCCTGCTGCGCCTGGCCCGCGTTCCCGGCCACATCGGCGTGGCCGTCCGGCGCGCCCACTGCGCCGGCTGAACCCGGCATCGCGGCGATAATGCCGCGATGCTGCACGTCATCCTGCACCAGCCCGAGATCCCGCCGAACACCGGCAACGTCATCCGCCTCTGCGCCAACACCGGCGCCGAGCTGCATCTGGTGGAGCCGCTGGGCTTCGCCCTCGAGGACGCCAGGCTGCGCCGCGCCGGCCTCGACTACCACGAGTTCGCCCGCGTCCATGTCCACGCTTCGCTGGACGATTGCCTGGCGGCGATCGGCCCGGCGCGGGTGTTCGCGTTCAGCGCGCGTTGTGGGGTCCGATTCGACCGGATCGCGTTTCGCGAGGGCGACGCTCTGTTGTTCGGTTGCGAGACACGCGGCCTTCCGGAAGAGGTGCTGGCGCGCATCCCGGAAACGCAGCGCCTGCGCCTGCCGATGCGGCCGGGACAGCGCAGCCTCAACCTTTCCAACGCGGTCGCGGTGGCGGTGTTCGAAGCATGGCGACAGCTCGGATACGTGGGCACGGAAGACCATGACTGATGACAGGGTGAGGCGAAAAAGTCGGCGCCGTTAATCTTTCGTTACGTTGCGATGCCGATACTCGGCGGCACCCCTTCGGGGGCACCCCCACACGAAAGGAAGCACCAACATGAAGCGTTCCCTGATTGCCCTGTCCCTGGCCGCCCTGCTGCCGCTGGCCGCCCAGGCCGACGACAAGCTGAGCTACACCTACATCGAGGCTGACTACGTCAACGTCGACAGCGATGCCGACGGCTTCGGCGTGCGCGGCTCCTTCGAGTTCGGCAACTCCGGCTTCTACGGCTTCGGTGGCTACAACTGGCTGGAGACCGACGTCGGTTCTCTGGACTTCGAGACCACCGAGCTGGGCTTCGGCTACGCCCACGGCCTGAACGACAACCTCGACCTGATCGGCGAGGCTGCCTGGAAGAACGTCGACGTCGACAACTTCGGTGACGTGGACGGCTGGCGCGCCTCGGTCGGCGTGCGTGGCTCCTTCAGCCGCAACTTCGAGGGCCTGTTCAAGGTCAACTACGTCGACTACGACAACGTCGACAGCGACGTGACCGGCACCGTCGGCGTGCAGTACAAGTTCAACCAGACCTGGGGCATCACCGGTGAGGTCGAGTTCGGCGACGGCGCCGAGACCTACCTGGTCGGCGTTCGCGCCAGCTTCTGATCCCCGCGGTCAGTCGCAACAACGGGAAAGCCCGGCTTCGGCCGGGCTTTCTTTTTTCCTGGCGCGGATGAACGCGGATGGTGCCTTGGTTTGTTCCTGCCTTATCCGCGTCTATCCGTGCAAATCCGCGTCAAAAAATCAGAACAGCCCGGGTGGAAACTCCGGCTTCTGGTCGCGGGCGAGGAGTTTCTGCAGGCCCTCGACCGGGGTGATGCGTTCGTGCAGGACTTCGCGGACCAGGGCGGAGATGGGCAGTTCCACGCCCTGGCGCTCGGCCAGGCGCATCACTTCGTCGGCGGTCTGCACGGATTCGACCACCTGGCCGATCTCGGCCACGGCCTCGCGCAGGGTCTGGCCGCGGCCCAGGGCCAGGCCGAGGCGGCGGTTGCGGGAGAGGTCGCCGGTGCAGGTCAGCACCAGGTCGCCCAGGCCGGCCAGGCCCATCAGGGTTTCGACGCGGCCGCCCAGCGCCAGGTTCAGGCGCAGCATTTCATTGAGGCCGCGGGTGATCAGACCGGCGCGGGCGTTCAGGCCCAGCTGCATGCCGTCGGCGACGCCGGTGGCCACGGCCAGCACGTTCTTCATGGCGCCGCCCAGCTCGGCGCCCTGCACATCGTTGCCGGTGTAGGCGCGGAAGGTGGGGCCGTGCAGGGTGTTGGCGACGGCCTGGGCGAACTGCTCGCGCTCGGAGTGCACGGTCACCGCGGTCGGCAGGCCCAGCGCCACCTCGCGTGCGAAGGACGGGCCGGTGACCACGGCCAGGGGCACGTCCGGCCCGAGCAGGTCACCGGCGACTTCATGCAGGAATCGGCCCGAGCCGGGCTCGAACCCCTTGGTCGCCCAGGCCAGGCCGCACTCGGCGCGACGGTGGGGCAGCAGGGCGTGCAGGGTTTCGGTGAAGGCGTGGCTGGGCGTCACCACCAGCAGCAGATCGGCCGAGGACACGGCCTCGGCCAGATCGGGGGTGGCGGCCAGCGATTCCGGCAGCGGGATGCCCGGCAGGTAGCGCGGGTTCTCGTGCCGGCTGGCGACCGCGTCCACCTGGGCGCGGTCGCGGCCCCAGAGGATGGTCGGGTGGCCGTTGCGCGCGATCAGCGCCGCCAGCGCCGTGCCCCAGGAACCACTCCCGAGGACGGCGACCGACGGTTTGCTGGCCGAGCTCATCGGCACGCGAGGCTCAGGCCTGGCCGCCCTCGGCCGGGGCGCCGGCCTGCTGGGCCTGGGCAGCGCGGCGGCGCAGGCCCTCGGCGTACAGCGCCTCGAAGTTGATCGGCTGCAGGTAGAACGGCGGGAAGCCGCCGGCGGACACCAGCTCGCCGATCTGCTGGCGGGCGTAGGGGAACAGCACGTTCGGGCAGTAGGTGCCCAGCATCATGTCCAGGGTGCGGTCGTCGAAACCGGCCAGCTGGAACAGGCCGGCCTGGGCCACTTCCGCCAGGTAGATGGTCTTCTCGCCGACCTTGCAGGTCAGGGTCACGCCCAGCACCACCTCGAACAGGTCATCGCTGACGCGGGCGACCTTCTGGTTGAGGTTGAGGTCCAGCTGCGGCTGGCCGGTCTCGCTGAAGGCCTGCGGGGCGCCGGGCACCTCGAAGGACACGTCCTTCACGTAGATCTTCTGGATGGTGAACTGCGCCTGCTGCTCGGCGCCGGCGGCGCCATTGTTCTGCTCGGCCATTTCGGCAACTCCGGGGTAAATGCGTGGAAAGGGCGGGATTATCGCACGTTGCGGCCCGGCGGGGCCCGCTCAGCCGCGGCCCTTGGCCAGGGGCAGGCCGGCGCCGGTCCAGGCGTTGATGCCGCCATCCAGCACCGCCACCCGCCTGTAGCCGGCCTTGACCAGCTTCTCGGCCACCCCGCCGGCGCTCACGCCCATGGCGCAGACCAGCACCACCGGCGCTTCCTTGGCCTTGGCCAGCAGCTTGGACTCCGGGTCCACCTGGCTGGGCAGCAGGTGCCTGCTGCCGAGGATGTGGCCCTTCTCGAAGTCGGACTGGCCGCGCAGGTCCAGGACCAGGGCGTTCTCGCGGTTGATCAGCTCGGTCAGCTGGTTGGGGCTGACGGTCTTGTAGCCGCGGAACAGCCGGCGCACCTCGGTCACCACCAGGGCCACGGTCAGGCCGGCAAAGATGAGGGCGAGGAAGAGGTTCTGCTGGACGAAGGGGATCAGCTGGTCCATTTCAGGTGGTCTGGCGGGCGGGGGCGGCATTATCGGCCGCCCGGGGCCCCGGGCAAAGCCCGCTCAGCGCTGGCTGATGTCGGGCAGGCCGCTGACCAGCCACCAGCGCTTGGCTTCCTTGTCCCAGCGCCAGCGCTGGTGGTCGGTGATGATGCGCTCGACCTGGGTGTGGCGGTTGACCAGGCGGATCTCGACGGTCTGCTCGTAGGACCCCTCTTCCGGGGTGTTGGTGCGGCGGACGTCGTAGCCGGAGACCTGGTACTGCTTGTAGCGCTCCATCTCCAGGTCGCTGGGCGTGCGCTGCGCCAGCACCTGCGGGTCGACGAAGGCCAGGGCCTTGTCGAACTCGCTCCAGCGGATGGCGCTGGTGTAGTGGTAGAGCGCCTCTTCCAGCGGACTGCGCTTGCTGCTGCCGCCACAGGCGGCCAGCAGCGCACACAGGGCCACGGCGAAGAGGGCGGCAACGGCGCGGGCGGTCTTGTTCATGCCCCGCATTATGCACACCCCAGCCCCGGGGTCAGACCCTTTACTCCGACCCCGGGGTCAGACCCCGGACTCTGACCCTTTACTCTGACCCCGGTGGGCGGAAGGCGGCGAAGCGGCCGGTGAGTTCGGCGACGGTGGCGCCGTCGGGGTCGCGGACGCGGGCCTGGATCATGGCGCGGGCCCGGCCCCGTTCGCTGAAGGTGCGCAGGAAGGCCTGCAGGTCGCTCTCCGGCGCCAGCCGGGCCTCGACCTCGAGGTCGGCGTAGAGGGGCTTGAGGTAGCGCAGCTGGCTGTCGGCGACGTAGATCTCGGCCTGGGCATGGCCGGCCCCGGCCAGCTCCAGGTTCAGCAGGCCCCAGCCGGCCAGGGTCATCACCCCGGCCAGGCTGCCGCCGAAGGCGCAGCCCTTGTCGTTCACGTTCGCGGCCAGGGGCGCGTGCAGGTGCAGCACGCCACTGTCCAGGCGCACGGCGCGCACCTGCATGGCGGCCACCGGCGGCATCGCCCCGTACAGGGCGTTGAGGGTTTCGATCGGGTCCATGCACTGCTTTATGTGAAGGGCTGTGCCAAGCTGCGCGCATGAACGCCCAGCCCGACCAAGGCCCGCTGGCCGGATGGTACGTCATCTCCCTGCGCCCCTCGGGCGGCCACGCCACCGTGCGCCGCGCCGCCTCGGCGCGCGGCGCGCGCACGCTGCCGGTGTCGACCCTGGCCCTGCGCGCGCTCGACGCCGGCCCCGCCCTGGCCACCGCCCTGGCCTGCCCGGCCGTGGTCTTCACCAGCCCGGCAGCGGTGCGTTTCGCGAAGATGCAGGCGCCGCTGCAGCCGGCTCCCGGCCAGCACTGGTACGCGGTCGGCCAGGGCACCGGCGCCGCCCTGCGCCGGGCCGGCGTCACCGGCGTGCTGGCGCCGGAAGGCCGCGGCGAATCGGAAACCCTGCTGGCCCTGCCCGGCCTGCAGGCCGGCGGCGGCCGCGACATCGGCCTGGTCACCGCCCCCGGCGGCCGCGGCCTGATCGCCGAGGAACTGGGCCGGCGCGGCTTCCGTGTGCACCGTGCCGAGGTCTACCAGCGCCTGCCCCTGCGGCCGCGCGCCGACCGCCTCGCCGCCCTGGCGGCCCTGCCGGCGGAAAGCGTCCTGCTGGTGAGCAGCCGCGAAGCCTTCGACGGCCTGTGGTCGCGCCTGGAACCCGCCGGCCGCGAAGCACTGCGCCAGCGCCCCGCCGTGGCGAGCTCGCCGCGTCTGGCCGCGCGCCTGGCCGAACTCGGTTTCCAGCGCCTGGTGGTGGCCGCCGGCGCCACGCCCTCGCAAATGCTGGACGCCCTGGCCGCCGATGTGGGCGCGGGACGCTTCCGGTAGGATGATGCGGCCTCCCTCATCGCCCCCCGGGCCATGAATTCCGTACTCGACGAGACTGCAGAAACGCCGCGAAACCCCCGGCACCGCTTCGGCTTCTTCGGCTGGCTGCTGGTGCTGCTGGTCCTGGCCGCGATCGTCGTGGCCGGCTGGCGCTGGTGGGCGGCGCGAACGCCTGCCGAGGGCGGCCCCGACCTCAGCCCCGAGGCCCTGGACGCGCGCCTGCTGGAAGTCGAACAGGCCGTCACCACCCTGCGCCGCAACCAGCAGGGCCTCGAGCAGCGCGTCGCCGATGCCCAGGCCCGCGCCGGCCTGCTGCGTGACGAAGTGCTGGCCGTGGGCGAGCGCGCCGCCATCCTCGAGGACAGCCTGCGCGAACTCGGCGCCCAGGCCAGCGAAGGTGCCGAAACCCTGCGCCTGGACGAGGTGGAACTGCTGCTGAGCCTGGCGCAGTCGCGCCTGGCCGTCGCCGGCGACCTCGACGGCGCCATCCGCGCCACCGCCCTGGCGCACGAGGCGCTGGCGCCGCTGACCTCGCCCGAATACCTCAACCTGCGCCAGACCGTGGCCCGCGAACTGGCCGCCCTGCAGGCCCTGCCCGCCGACCCGCGTGCCCGCGCCGCCGGTGAGCTCGACGCGCTGCAGGCCGCCCTGCCCACCCTGGCCAGCCGCGCCCCCGGCGCCACCGCCGACACGCCGGCCGATGCCTCGACCTGGCGCCGCCTCGCCGATGCCGTCATCCAGGTGCGGCCGAGCAATGCCACCGACCTGATTTCCCCAGACGACCGCGCCGCCGGTGAAGCCGCCCTCGGCCTGGAACTGGCCCTGGCCCGCACGGCCCTGGAGCGCCGCGACGAAGCCCGCTTCCGCGCCTCGCTGCTGCGCGTCGACCAGTGGCTGGTACGCCTCTACGCCGAGAACGACGCCCTGCGCGCCGAACGCGAGCGCCTCGCCAATCTCAGCCGGATGGGCCTGCTGCCCGACCTGCCCGAGCGCGGCGTCGCCCTGCAACAACTGCGCGACCTGCGTCGCGGCCGGAGCGGTTGATGAAGCTTTATCGCACCCTGCTGCTGTGGCTGGCCCTGGCGGTGCTGGGCGCCCTGGCCTGGCACTGGTTCTCGCAGGACCTGGGCGATGTGGTGGTGCGCTTCCGCGGCCTCACCTACACCACGACCCTGGCCTTCGCGCTGGCGGCGTGGATCCTGCTGTGGTTCCTGCTGTGGGCGCTGTGGTGGCTGGTGAAGCTGCCGATCCGCGCCTGGCGCCGGCATGCGCGGGCGCAGGCGCGCAATCGCCTGGTCAATGGCCTGGAGGCGCTGCACCAGGGCCGCTGGGCGCGCGCCGCCAGCCTGCTGGAACGCGCCGCCAGCGAACGCTCCGAACGCAGCCTCGCCCTGCTGGGCGCGCGCCGCGCCGCCGCCGAGCTTGGCGACACCGAAGCCGCCGCCCGTCACCAGGCCGCGCTGCTGAAGCATGACGCCGGCACCGCCGCGCTCGACCAGGCCGAACGCCTGCTGGCCCAGGGCCGCGCCGCGGAAGCGCTGGAAGCGCTGACCGCCTGCACCTCGCTGCCGCCGCGGGGCCTGCGCCTGCAGGCCGAGGCCCTGGCCGCCGCCGGCCGCGCCGACGAAGCGCTGGCGCTGCTGCCGGCCCTGCGCCGCGAACAGGCGCTGGGCCATGCCGCCCTGACCGAAGCCGAACTGCGCTACACCGCCGCCTCGCTCAGCCAGGCGCCGCAGTCGAACACGCTGATGCAGCGCTGGCGCGCGCTGTCGTCCAAGCTGACGACGGAACCCATGGTGGTTTCGGCCTTCGCCCGCCGCGCCGCCCAGCTCGGCCTGGAAAGCGAAGGCGCCGACGCCCTCGCCGCCGCGCTGGATGCCAACTGGGACGAATCGCTGGCCGCGCTCTACGGCGAACTGCCGCGCGATGCCAGCGAAGGCGACAAGCGCCTGCAGCGCGCCGAGGTCTGGCTGGCACAGCACCCGAGCAGCCCCGGCCTGCTCTGCGGCCTGGCCCGCCTGTACATGGAAACCAGCCAGTGGGCCCGCGCCGAGGACCACCTGCACCGCGCCATCGCCCAGGGCGCCGGCGCCGAGGCCTGGGAACTGCTGGGCCACGTCTTCGCCCACCACAACGACCCGCGCGCCGCCATCGCCTACGCCAACGCGCTGCGCGCCAGCCGCGGCGAGGCCGTGCTGGCCCTGGACGGCCGCAGCCTGCGCGAACAGATCGCCGACCGCGCCGTCGCCGAACTCCGCAACGAACACGGCCTCCCGCTCCTCCCGCGATAAGGCCCACACCCGCCAACACCGGCATCCGCCAACACCGGGGTCAGAGTAAAGGGTCAGAGTCGTGACTCTGACCCTTTACTCTGACCCCGGTTTTCGAGGGCCGGGTATCCGGCGGTGGGTCAGCGTTCGAGGATGGCGGCGACGCCCATGCCGCCGGCGGTGCAGATGCTGATGAGGGCGCGGCCGCTGCCCTTTTCCTTCAGCAGCTTGGCAGCGGTGGCAACGATGCGGGCGCCGGTGGCGGCGAAGGGGTGGCCGAGGGCCAGGGAGCTGCCCACCACGTTGAGCCTGGCGCGATCGATGCTGCCCAGCGGCGCCTCCAGGCCCAGCTTGTTCCTGCAGAACTCCGGATCCTCCCAGGCCTTGAGCGTGCACAGCACCTGCGCCGCGAAGGCCTCGTGGATCTCGTAGAAATCGAAGTCCTGCAGCGTCAGGTTGTTGCGCTTGAGCAGCTGCGCCACCGCCCAGCAGGGCGCCATCAGCAGGCCCTCGCCGTGCACGAAGTCCACCGCCGCCACCTGCGCATCCACGAGGTAGGCCTGCACTTCCAGGCCATGCGCCGCCGCCCATTCCTCGCTGGCCAGCAGCGCCGCCGAGGCGCCGTCGGTGAGCGGGGTGGAATTGCCGGCCGTCAGCGTGCCCTGGCCGGACGTGCGGTCGAAGGCGGGCTTGAGCGTCGCCAGCTTCTCCAGGGTGGTGTCCGGGCGCAGGATGTTGTCGCGCTCGACGCCACGGAAAGGCACCACCAGATCGCTGTAGAACCCGCGCTCATAGGCCTGCGCTGCCTTGGTGTGCGACTCGTAGGCCAGCTGGTCCTGCGCCTCGCGGCTGATCTTCCACTCCTTGGCCATCATCTCGCAGTGCTCGCCCATGGACTTGCCGGTACGCGGCTCGCCCACGCCGGGAAACTCCGGCTTCAGCTCGCGGAAGGAGAAACCCTTGAAGGCGCGCAGCCGCTGCCCGAAGGTCCTGGCCATGTTGGCATCGAGCAGGCGCCGGCGCAGGCGCTTGTTCACCGCGATCGGCACGTCGGAGGTGGTGTCGCTGCCGCCGCCGATGCCGGCCTCGATCTGCCCCAGGGCGATCTTGTTGGCGACGGTGATGACGGTATCCAGCGAAGTGCCGCAGGCCCGCTGCATGGTGATGCCCGGCGTCTGCGGCGACAGGCCGGAGCTCAGCGCCGCCTCGCGGCCGATGTTCCAG
Source organism: Arenimonas sp. (assembly GCA_035304725.1). GTDB lineage: Bacteria > Pseudomonadota > Gammaproteobacteria > Xanthomonadales > Xanthomonadaceae > Arenimonas. Next base: position 2,008 of record DATGPR010000009.1, on the reverse strand, counting down.
TCGCTGCTGTGCTTGAGCACCGCGCCCATGGCCACTTCGCCCAGGGTCTCGCCGTGCAGCCCGAACTTCTCCACCAGCGCGCCCAGCGCCTTGATCGACATCCCCAGGTTGCCGACGTCGTGGTAGGCGGTGTTGTTGCGGCAGAAGGGAATGCGGACGCCGCCAAGAACGGCGACACGACGGGCGGACGGCATCTTGCTGACTCCTTGCGATCGACAGGGACCCCGGGCGACCGTGGGGCGCCGCGGTTAGAATGGCGATCATAACCCGACGCCACCGTATGCTCATGGCCGACTCCGTGATTTGCTGCCTCGGCGCGCTCGCGCTGGAACTGGCGCCAGGCACCCGCGCCGGCCGTGAGGCCCTGCCCGCCGACACCGCCGGCCAGCTGGCCGCGCTGGTCGCGCAGGACCTGGCCAAGGTCGCCCCCGGCGCCGCCAGCCTGGACCTGGGCCTGGTGGCCGCCCTGTTCGATCCGGTGGAACTGCTGCGCCCCGGCTATCCGCTGCACGGCGAGCTGGAGCGTCTGGTGGCGCGCGCCCCCGGCGCCAGCGGCGGCCGGGTGATCGGCTTCGGCGCCGATGCCGAAGGCCTGCCCGGCCCGCTCAGGCCCAACCCCGACTACGCTGGCGGCCCGCTGCGCCTGCTGCCCTTCCTGTTGCGCGGCCCGGCCGAAGAGCTGGCGCCGGTGGCCGAACGCCTGGAACAGGCCCTGCTCGACACCGGCATGGCCGCCGCCGACACCGCCCTCGCGGCCCAGGACGGCTTCGCCGCCCAGGTCGAGCACGCCCGGCTGATGACTCTGGACGACCTGGCCGCCATGACCGCCCTGCAGTACGAACACGCTGGCCTGGCACCGCTGTGGCCGCTGCTGGAAACGGCGCTGTTCACCCCCGAACGCGAGGTCTGGCTGGACGCCCCGCCCGAACCCCTGCTGCGCCTGGCCGGTGGCGAGGCGCGCATGGCCCTGCTGGACATCGACGCCTGGTCGGAAGGCGGCTTTGCCCCCACCGGCCTGGACGCCGCCGCCCTGGGCCGCAGCTACGAGCACTTCCAGCGCCGGCAGCGGCAGCTGGCGGCGGTGCTGGAAGCGCACGCCATCCCGGTCACCTACGACCATTGCCCGGCGGGCAAGGATCCGCGGGAAATCCTGCGCGCCTAACGGGCGCCCGGCCCCCAGTAGCCCAGCTCCTTCCGCAACTGGACCCCGCGCCACCAGCCCGCCAAGGGCTTGCGGGCCAGCTTGCCGAGCTTGCCTGCCAGCAAATCCTCGACCGCCTCGATCACCCGCTCGCTGGAGCGCCCATCGCGATACGGGTGAATGTCATCGGCATAGGCCGCAATCGCCGCCCGCAGTTGCTCCGACGGCGCAAATGCCCGCTCCAGCATCGCCGGCAGCGCCGCCGGATCGTCGAAGTCCAGCATGTGCGGCTTCGGCGCCCGGTTGCGGAAGGTGACGACGGGCTTGCGCTGCACCACGAACTCCGAGACCACCGAGGTGGTATCGGCCAGCAGCACATCGGCCGCGCGCTGGGCGCTGACCAGCTGCTCGGTCTCGATGAAGCGGGCATTCGGCCCGGCCAGGCCGCGGTAGCGTTCGAACAGCTCCGGCGCGCACTTGGGATGCAGGGTCAGCAGCCAGTAGCGCCGCCCGGCCGCCACCTCGGCGGCGAGGGACTCATATATATGGGGCGCCGCGCTCAGCCGCTCGGTGAAGGTGGAGGCGAACAGCACCACCGGCCGGCCACCGGCCGCCGCCCGCAGCTGGTCGGCCAGCGGGTCGGGCCCGGCGAACAGCGGGTCCAGCTTGGGCCAGCCCGTTTCCACCACGGCGAAATGCCGGTGCCGCGCCGCCAGTTCCCGGAAGGGCCCGGAGGTGGCCGGCCCCTGGGTGCAGTACAGGTCGAACATGCCGCGGATGCGGAAATGGCCGCGGGCATCGCTGCGCTTTTCCACGTTGAAGCCGTGGAACAGCTGCACCTTGGCCCCGGCCAGGAAGGTGGGCACG
>DATGPR010000008.1:0-39441 GCA_035304725.1 Arenimonas sp. | reverse complement strand
GGTGGCCGCCAGCCACGCCGATGACGACAGCGCCGTGTTCGCCCGCGAGGCCGGCCTGCCGGTCGCGCGCGCCCTGCTGGCACAGGCGGCGGGCGATCACCGCGATGCCTGCCGGCACCTGCGTCGGGTGCGCAACCAGCTGCATCGCTTCGGTGGCAGCCATGCCCAGCGCGACCTGTTCGACCTGATCCTGCTGGACGCGGTGGCGCGCGCCGGCGAAACCCGCCTGCTCGCCGCGCTGATGGCGGAACGCGCGGCGGCACGGCCGGGTCGGCCGATCAAGCCTGCTTCCGTGGGCAGGGCTCAGTCCGCGCGGCTCCACGTCCCCGAAGACGTCGCGGCCTGAGTCCCGGGGGGCCGGGGCGGATTCCTCAGGGGTCCGCCCCGGCGGCCTCCACCACGGCCAGCACCTGCCGGCCGTAACGCTCCAGCTTGGCGGCGCCGACGCCGCCGATCCGGGCGAGTTCGTCGAGGCTGGCCGGGCGCTGCTCGGCGATGGCGCGCAGGGTGGCGTCGTGGAAGATCACGTAGGCGGGCACCGACTGCTCGCGTGCCAGCTCCGCGCGCAGGGCCCGCAGGGCCTCGAACAGGGGCTGGTGTTCCGGCGCCAGCGCCGCCGGCGCCGGCGTCATGCCGCCGCGCCGCTCGCGGCCGGCGCGGACCGGCAAGGGGTCCTCGCGCAGGCGCACCGTCTGTTCGCCGCGCAGCACCGGCCGCGCTTCCGCCGTCAGGTAGAGGCTGCCGTAGCCTTCCAGGTCGACGTCCAGCAGGCCCAACGCCACCAGCTGGCGGAATACCGACTTCCAGCCGCGTTCGTCCAGGTCGGCACCGATGCCGAAGGTGCTCAGGCGATCGTGGCCAAGCTGGCGGATGCGTTCGCTGTCCTTGCCGCGCAGCACGTCCACCAGGTGGCCGACGCCGTAGCGCTGGCCGGTGCGGTAAACGCAGGACAGCGCCTTCTGCGCGTCGACGGTGCCGTCGCGGCTGCGCGGCGGCTGCAGGCAGTTGTCGCAGTTGCCGCAGGCCTGCGGGTAGTCCTCGCCGAAGGCGGCCAGCAGCATCTGCCGGCGGCAGCGCAGCGATTCGCAGTAACCGAGCAGGGCGTCGAGCTTGCGCCGCTCCAGCCAGCGGCGTTCCTCGCCGGCGCCGGACTGCTCGATCATCTGCCGCAGCTGCACCACGTCGCCCAGGCCGTAGCAGAGCCAGGCCTCGGCCGGTTCGCCGTCGCGGCCGGCGCGGCCGGTTTCCTGGTAGTAGCCCTCGACCGAGCGTGGCAGGTCCAGGTGGGCGACGAAGCGCACGTCCGGCTTGTCGATGCCCATGCCGAAGGCGATCGTCGCCACCATCATCACGCCGTCCTCGCGCAGGAAGCGGCGCTGGTGGGCGGCGCGGTCGGCAGCGTCCATGCCGGCGTGGTAGGGCAGGGCGGCCCAGCCCTGATCGGCCAGCCACTGCGCGGTTTCCTCCACCTTGCGGCGGGAGAGGCAGTAGACGATGCCGGACTCGCCGCGATGCCCGGCCAGGAAATCCAGCAGCTGCCGGCGCGGGTTCTCCTTGAGCGCGACCCGGTAGCGGATGTTGGGACGGTCGAAGCTGGTGACGAACCAGGGCGCCCCGGTGAGGTCCAGGCGCTCGGCGATCTCGCGCCGGGTCGGCGGATCGGCGGTGGCGGTCAGGGCGATCCGCGGCACCTGCGGCCAGCGCTCGTGCAGGATGTTGAGTTCGCGGTACTCGGGCCGGAAATCGTGGCCCCATTGCGAGACGCAGTGCGCCTCGTCGATGGCGAACAGGGCCAGGCGGCTGCGTTCGAGCAGGTCCAGGAAACGTTCGGTCAGCAGCCGCTCCGGCGCCACGTAGAGCAGGTCGAGCTCGCCGGCGAGCAGGGCGCGTTCCACCGCCGCCGCCTCGCCGGCGGCGAGGCTGGAGTTGAGGAAGGCCGCGCGCACGCCGAGCTGGGCCAGGGCTTCCACCTGGTCCTGCATCAGGGCGATCAGGGGTGAGACGACGATGCCGGCGCCCTCGCGCAGCAGCGCCGGCACCTGGTAGCACAGCGACTTGCCGGCGCCGGTGGGCATCAGCACCAGGCAGTCGCCGCCGGCCAGCAGGTGCTCGATCACCTCCTGCTGGCGGCCGCGGAAGCGCTCGTAGCCGAAGACCCGGCGCAGGACTTCCAGTGCGGGCGATGCCTGGCCCGCGCCGGCCGTCACCGCCGCCACGCCGGCACGGCCGCATGCCGGGCAGGCGGAAACGGCTGGGGCAGGGGGCAGCGCGTCGCGGGCATGTCGGTTCCTGGGAGAAGCGCGGCGACGATAGCACGCGCGCCAGGGCCGGGGCCTGGGCTTTCGCCGCGTGTCCGCCGTGGCAAAGCTCCCGGGAAGCGGCCGGATCGCCCGAGCCCTTGCGCCAGCGATTCCCTATGGCAGCCGCCGGGCCGGCCGGGCGGGCCAACCCTCCCGGCCAGGCTCGACAGGGGAAGTCCGGAGGCGAAACGCGGTGCCGTTGTCTATACTCGCGGGGCTTTTCACGCTGTTTTCCTTACCCGCCGTTCCCTTTCACCCGATACCAATAAAGGACCGTCATGAACCAAGTCCGGCTTTCCCTCATCGCCGTCGCCACCCTGGCCCTCGCCGCCTGCGCGGGCAAGCAGCCTGGCGACACCATCATCAACATGCAGAAGGAGATCTGCCGGACCGGTGACCCGATGGCCATGCAGGCCTTCGTGAGCAAGAAGTCCCAGCCGGCGGTGGCCATGCTCGGCGCGGTGATGGCCGAGCCGGAGAAGGCCGAGCAGCTCAAGACCGAGATCAAGGCCCAGTGCGAGGCCGGCGGCGACGTCGAGATCCTCGAGACCAAGATCGACGGCGACAAGGCGACGGTCCGTTACCGCGACACCGACGGCGAAGAGCGCACCGAGACCCTGATCAAGGAAGACGGGGAGTGGAAGCTCGACATGCAGGCCAACAAGTAAGCGCATGCGCCTGATCGGGCTGGTGGCGGCGGTGCTGTTGGCGGTGGGCTCCGGCCCGGCCGCCCCGCGCGTGCCGCTGCCGGCTCCGGCACCGGACCCGGGCATCCTGGCCCGGGTACCGGTGACGACGCTGGAAGCCAGGCTGCAGCCGGCCGACCTCGTGTTCCGGCGCGGCAATGGCCTGTGGAGCGGCTATTTCGCCGTGGCCTCGGGCGACGAGGGTTTCTACAGCCACGTCGGCGTGGCCGTGTTCGAACAGGGGCGCTGGCACGTGGTGCACACCGAGGCCGATGACCGTACCGGCATCGGCGGCGTGCGTTCCGATCCGCTGGAAGTGTTCCTGGATGGCGCCAAGGGCGTGGCCGTGGTGCGGCCGGGCCTGAGCGCGCCGCAGGCCGAGGCGACGGTGCGCCTGAGCGCCGATCCGGCCTGGCGCAATATCCCCTTCGACAACCGTTTCAGCCTGGACGACGACGGCCAGGCCATGTATTGCACCGAGTGGGTGCAGGCGCTGGTGCTGTCCGCCACCGGCGTGGACATCGCCCGTCCGCGCAGCCATTTCGGCGGCCGCGCCATCATCAGCGTGGACGACCTCCGGCTGGGGCCGGGGGCCGAGCCGGTGCTGGACCACCGGCTCTAGCCTTCATCCCGCGCTCACTCCAGCAGCGAGCGCAGCATCCAGGCGTTCTTCTCGTGGATCTGCAGGCGCTGGGTGGCCAGGTCGGCGGTGGGCTCGTCGCCGGCGGCGTCGGCGGCCTTCAGCACCTTGCGGGCCGTGCGGCAGACCGCCTCGTTGCCCAGCACCAGCTGGTGCACCATGCCGCGCCAGTCGAGCTGGTCCGGGGCCTTCTCCTCGGGAATGCTGGAGAGCCTGACGAACTCGGCATAGGAACCCGGCGCGCGGAAGCCGAGGGCGCGGATGCGCTCGGCGATCTCGTCCAGGGCGGTCCACTCCTCCGTGTACTGGGTCATGAACATCACGTGCAGGGTGTTGAACATGGGCCCGGTCACGTTCCAGTGGAAGTTGTGGGTCTTGAGGTAGAGGGTGTAGCTGTCGGCCAGGAAGTGCGACAGGGTGTCGGCGATCTTCTTGCGATCCTTCTCGCTGATGCCGATGTCGATGCCGGGGGCCCCCTTCGGAGCGGTTTTCGGGGCGGTCTTCTTCGCAGCCATGGCACAGCCTCCTTGGGTTTTGTCCGTGCATCCTATGCTATGGCCGGGGCCGCCGGTATCAAGGGCGCATTGCTAGAATTGCGCGTTCATGTCCGGGAACAAGCCCCCTTCCGCGAAGATTCCGCCGGTTCCGCGCGAGGGCGTGCTGTGCCGTGACCGCGGCCGCCTGGTCCGGCTGCGCGCCGAGGCCCTGTCCGCCCGTGATGCGCCCGAGCGCCTGCAGGCCTATCTGCAGGCCCTGGAGGCCTCGCGCCAGGCCTGCGCGGCCCGCGATTCCGGGGCGCCGGTACCTGAATTCGACGACAGCCTGCCGGTTTCGCGCGAGGCCGGGCGCATCGTCGAGCTGATCCGCCGGCACCAGGTGGTCGTGGTGGCCGGCGAGACCGGTTCGGGCAAGACCACCCAGCTGCCCAAGCTCTGCCTGGCCGCCGGCCGTGGCCGGGCCGGCCTGATCGGCTGCACCCAGCCGCGCCGCATCGCCGCCCGGGCGGTGGCGCGGCGCGTGGCCGAGGAACTGCACACGCCGCTGGGCGGAGCGGTCGGTTACCAGGTGCGCTTCACCGAGCAGGTCGGCGAGGACAGCTACATCAAGTTCATGACCGACGGCATCCTGCTGGCGGAGATCCAGTCCGACCGGTGGCTGTCGAAGTACGACACGATCATCGTCGACGAGGCGCACGAGCGCAGCCTCAACATCGATTTCCTGCTCGGCTACCTGAAGGGCCTGGTGGCGCGCCGGCCCGACCTCAAGCTCGTCATCACTTCGGCCACCATCGACACCGAACGTTTCGCCCGGCATTTCGGCGATGCGCCGGTGGTGGCGGTGGAAGGGCGCAGCTATCCGGTCGAGGTGCGCTGGCGGCCGCCCGGCGAAGAGAAAGGGGGTCAGGTTCACTTTTCCGGGCAGGGTACGCCGGGGACCGATCCGCGCTCCCCGAAAAGTGAACCTGACCCCATTCAGGGCATCGTGGCGGCGGTGGACGAGATCACCCGTGAGGATCCGCAGGGCGACGTGCTGGTCTTCCTGCCGGGCGAGCGCGAGATCCGCGATGCGCACGCGGCGCTGGAGCGGCGCAAGTACCGCGCCACCGAGGTCATTCCGCTGTACGCGCGCCTGTCGGCCCGCGACCAGGACCGGGTGTTCAACCCGGGGCCGGGCCGGCGCATCGTCCTGGCCACCAATGTGGCCGAGACCTCGCTGACGGTGCCGCGCATCCGCTACGTGGTCGATCCCGGCCTGGCGCGGGTGAAGCGCTACAGCCCGCGCGGCCGGCTGGACCGCCTGCACGTCGAACCGGTCAGCCAGGCCAGCGCCGACCAGCGCAAGGGCCGTTGCGGCCGCATCGCCGCCGGCGTCTGCTATCGCCTGTACTCCGAGGCCGATTACGCGGCGCGGCCGCGCTATACCGATCCGGAAATCCTGCGCGCCTCCCTGGCCGGCGTGATCCTGCGCATGCTGCAGCTGGGCCTGGGCCGGGTCGAGGATTTCCCCTTCCTGGATCCCCCCGACCCGCGCGCCATCGCCGAAGGCTGGCAGACGCTGTCGGAGCTGGGTGCCGTCGATGCCGAGCGCCGGCTGACGAAGCTGGGCCGGGAAATGGCCGCCCTGCCGGTGGATCCAAAGCTGGCGCGGATGCTGCTGGCTGGCCGCGAGCACGGCGTGCTGGACGAGATGCTGGTGATCGCCGCCTTCCTCGGCATCCAGGACCCGCGCGAGCGCCCGGCCGCCGCCCGCGAGGCGGCCGACAACGCGCATGCCCGCTTCGCCGATCCGACCTCGGAATTCATCGGCATCCTGAAGCTGTGGAATGCCTACCGCGAGGCGCATGAGGAACTGACCCAGTCGAAACTGCGCGCCTGGTGCGAACGCCACTTCCTCGGTTTCCTGCGCATGCGCGAATGGCGCGAACTGCACCGCCAGCTCCTCCTCGCCACCGCCACCTGGCCAAAAACCCACCACCGGGGTCAGACCCCCGACTCTGACCCCGGTGGGAAGGCGTGGGGGCGGTGGGTGCAGGCGCTGCACCGGGCGCTGATCGCCGGCATGCCGACCCAGGTGGGGCATCGTGGCGACAAGGGCGTGTATGAGGCGCCGCGGCAGCGTCGTTTCCAGCTGTTCCCGGCCTCTCCGCTGGCGAAACAGCCGCCGCCCTGGGTGCTGGTGGCCGGCCTGCTGGACACCAGCAAGGTCTGGGGCCTGATGGCGGCCAGGATCGAGCCGGACTGGATCATCGCCGAGCTGCCGCACCTGCTGGCGCGCAAGCACTTCGATCCGCACTGGTCGCGCAAGCAGGGCCGGGTGATCGGCAGCGAGCAGATCTCGCTGTTCGGCCTGGTGCTGGCGCCGCGCAGGCCGGTGCACTACGGCGGCCTGTATCCGGCCGAGGCCCGCGAGATCTTCGTCCGCCAGGGCCTGGTGCCCGGCGAGGTGGACTGCCGCGCCGCCTTCCTCAAGCGCAACCTGGCGACGCTGGAGAAGGCGCGCGAGGAGGAAGCCAAGCTGCGCCGCGCCGGCCTGGTCGCCGACGAGGACTGGATGGCGCGCTGGTACCTCGACCGGTTGCCGCCGGAGATCAACAGCGTCGCCGGCCTGGATGCCTGGTACGGCAAGCTGCCGGCCGACAAGCGCCGTGGCCTGGAGTGGTCGCTGGCCGACCTGCTGCCGGGCGAGGGCAGCGAGGCCGAGCGTTTCCCCAGGTATTTCGTCCTCGGCGACGCACGCCTGGCCCTGCATTACCGCTTCGAGCCCGGCCATCCCGAGGATGGCGTCACCCTCGACGTGCCGCTGCACCTGCTGCGCGCCCTGGATCCGTCGCGGCTGGGCTGGCTGGTACCCGGTCTGGTCGAGGAAAAGGCCGCCGCCCTGATCCGCGGCCTGCCCAAGGCCCTGCGCCGCAACTTCGTGCCGGCGCCCGACTTCGCCCGCGCCTTTGCCGAGGCGCATCCGCGGCCGGAGGCCGACAGCCTGGAAGGCAGCCTCGCCCGTTTCCTTTCCCGGGTCACCGGCGTCGAGGTCACGGCCCTGGATTTCGCCGGCATCGTCCCGGAGCCGCACCTGCGCATGAACCTGCGCCTGGCCGATCGCGGTGGCCGCATCCTCGCCATGTCGCGCGACCTGGACGAACTGCTGTCCCGCTTCGGTGAACGCGCCGAACGCGCCTTCGCCGCCCATGCCGCCGAAGGCCTGGCCCGCGAGGGCCTGACCGCCTTCCCCGAACAGCCCCTGCCCGCGTCCGTGCCCGGCGCCGCCGGCGTGCCGGCCTATCCGGCCCTGGTGGACGAGGGCGGCCGCGTGGCGCTGCGGGTCTTCGCCGATCCTGTGCAGGCCCGCGACGAACACGGCCGCGGCGTGCGCCGCCTGGCGCAGCTGGCCCTGGCCGACCGCGTCCGTCAGGCACGCAAGCAACTGCCGGTCAGCCCGACGCTGGCCCTGCTGTACGCCACCATCGAGGGCTTCCGCCAGGAAGCCGGCCAGGCGCCGGCGCACGAACACCTGCGCGAGGACCTGGTGCAGTCGGCCCTGGCGGAAGGCCTGGCCGAGGGCCTGGAGGGCATCCGCGACCGCGCCGCCTTCGAATCACGCGTGGCCGACACCGGCCGCCGCCTGTTCGGCCTGGCCATGGAACGACTGAAGCTGGCCGAGGACATCCTGGGCCGGGTGGCGGCCATCAAGCCGAAACTCGAGGCACCGCTGATGGGCTGGGCCAAGGCCAACCTCGACGACCTGCGCGCCACGCTGGACGGCCTGGTGCCGCCCGGCTTCCTGCGCGGTACGCCCGCCTCGGCCCTGGCCGAGCTGCCGCGTTACCTGCGGGCGCTGGAACTGCGGGCCGAGCGCGCCCTGCGCGACCCGGTCCGCGACCAGGCGCGCATGCTGGAACTCAAGCCCTTCGTGGACGCCCTGGCCGCCGCCCGCGCCGACGGCCGGGCGGAGCGCCCGGAATGGCAGGCGCTGCGCTGGGATCTGGAGGAACTGCGCGTGCAGCTGTTCGCCCAGGAACTGGGCACCCGCCGCCCGGTCTCCGCCAAGCGGCTGGCGCGGCAGCTGGCTGCGCTTACTTGATGCGCCTGACGTTGACGCGGGTGTTGTAACCCTCGACGCGCAGGTACCAGGCGCCGAGCGCGCCCTGGGTGATCACCACCTGCGGGTCCGTGAGGTTGACGCGCAGGCGCGAGGCCGAATCGACGATCTCCCAGACCTGGCCGTTGGCCAGGGTGATCGCCTCACCCTTGCGGCTCCAGCCGCGGAACTCGCCCGGGATGAAGGAGCGGACCTCGCCCTCGCCATCGCCGAACAGGCTGGAGGAGGAGAAGCCGATCCGGTCGTCGGCGCGCGGAGTGGCCGCCGGCAGGGCATTGCGGCCCAGCTCCTGCGCCACCCAGGCATTGAGCGCCGCCAGTTCCTCCTCGCTGAGCTTGTCCAGGCCGGCCGCCCTGAACTCGGACTCGGTCATGCGCTCCTCGAGCGAGGAGAAGGTCTGGGCCTGGGCCATACCGGCGCTGAACGCGGCGGCGAGGGCGAGGGGAAGCAGGATTCGGCGCATGGGTTCGGGTCCCTGAATGGGTACACTGCCAGAGGATTCGCGGAGTCTAACCCTGCCGGGAATCCCGACGCCACACGAGCCCCCCACGGAACACATGCCCCGCCTGACCGACTGGCTGGACGACCCGGCCGCCGCCTCGCCCCTGTTGCAGTCGCTGCGGCCGCTTGCCGCGCGGCTGCCGCCCGGCGCCGACGAGGCGCGGGTCCTGCGTGTGCTCGAGCTGCTGCAATCGCTGCGCGCGGATGCCGAACTGCTGGCCGCCGCCATGCTGCACGGCTGGCCGGAGCTGCGCGCGGCGGTGCCGGCGACGCTGCTGGCGAAGGCGCCGCGCCTGCCGGCCCTGCTCGAGGGCCTGGACGCGGCCGACCAGGTGCGCCACCTGCACCAGGACCGGCCCGGCCGCGGCAATGCCGAAGGCCTGCGCCGGCTGCTGCTGGCCCTGGTGCGCGACCTGCGCGCGGTGCTGGTGCTGCTGGCCGAACAGCTGGTGCGCCTGCGCGAGGCCGGTTCGCTGCCGGAACCCGAGCGCCGCGCCCTGGCCGAGCTCACCGCCGACATCCACGCGCCGCTGGCCAACCGCCTGGGCATCTGGCAACTGAAGTGGGAGCTGGAGGACCTGGCCTTCCGCTGGCTGCAGCCGGAGACCTACCAGCGCATCGCCCGCCTGCTCGACGAGAAGCGCGCCGACCGCGAGCGCTTCATCGAGGACGCCAAGGCGCGCCTGCGCGCCGCCCTGGCCGAGGCCGGCATCCACGCCGAGGTCGCCGGCAGGCCCAAGCACATCTACAGCATCTGGAAGAAGATGCAGCGCAAGGGCGTGCCCTTCAGCGAGCTCTACGACATCCGTGCCATCCGCGTGCTGGTGGACGACATCCCGTCCTGCTACGCGGCGCTCGGCGTGGCGCACCAGCTCTGGCCGCCGATTCCCAGCGAGTTCGACGACTACATCGCCCAGCCCAAGGGCAACGACTACCGCAGCCTGCACACCGCGGTGATCGGCCCGGGCGGGCGCACGCTGGAAGTGCAGATCCGCACCCACCAGATGCACGAGCACGCCGAGCTCGGCGTCGCCGCGCACTGGCGCTACAAGGAAGGCGGCGGCGCCGACGCCGCTTTCGAGCGCAAGATCGCCTGGATGCGGCAGTTGCTGGAGACGCGCGGCGACAACGAGGAGGCGCTGGCCGCCGGCTTCTCCACCGAGCTGGTCGAGGATCGCGTCTACGTGATCACCCCACGCGGCGAAGTCATCGACCTGCCGCGTGGCGCCACCGTGCTCGACTTCGCCTACGCCGTGCACACCGAGGTCGGCCACCGCTGCCGCGGCGCCAAGGTCAACGGCCGCATCGTGCCGCTCAACCACCAGCCGGTCAGCGGCGACCGCGTCGAGATCCTCACCGGCAAGGAACCGGCACCGCGCCGCGACTGGCTGCAGGCCAGCGCCGGGTTCATGATCACCGGCCGCGCCCGCGACAAGGTGCGCGCCTGGTTCCACCGCATCGACCGCGCCGGCAACCTGCAGGCCGGCCGCGAGCTGCTGGAGAAGGAACTGCGCCGGGTCGCCCTGACCCAGGCCGACCTGACGCCGGTGCTGCGGAAGTTCCGCCTGGCCACGCTCGACGATCTCTACCTGGCCCTGGCCTTGGGTGACATCGGTCCCAGCCAGGTCAGCCGCACCCTGCACGATCACCTCAACGCGAAGGAGGCGCCGGAAGCGCCGGTGCCGGCGCGCGGGCGTCGCAAGCCGCCGCCGCGCGGCCAGTTCGTCTTCGAGGGTGTGGGCAACCTGCTCAGCCAGATCGCCCGCTGCTGCCAGCCGGTGCCCGGCGATGCCATCGCCGGCTACCTGACCCGAGGCCGCGGCGTCAGCATCCACCGCAGCGGTTGCGCCGCCCTGCAGCGGCTGCTGGCCAGGCACCCCGACCGCATGCTGCCGGTGGAGTGGGGCGAGGCCGGCGGCGCCAGCTACGAGGTGGACATCGGCCTGCGCGCCTACGACCGCAAGTGGCTGCTCAAGGACCTGAGCAACATCATCGCCCAGCAGGGCGTGAACATCCTCGCCCTGGAATCGCGGGTGGACCAGGCCTCGGGCCTGGCCGACCTGCGCATCGCCGTGCGCGTGGCCGATTTCGGCCAGCTCAGCGAGCTGCTGGGCCGGCTGAACGCCGTGCCGGGTGTTCAGGAAGCGCGCAGATTGGGCTAGGCGCGGCTGTTATCCTCGCGGCCAGCGACAAGGACGAGCGAGCGATGCCAGAACGGCGACACGATTCCGGCCGGATCCCCGAGCTCGGGGCCCTGGACCAGCTCGACCTCGATCGGCCGCGCCCGCCGGCCGAGCCGCCGGCGCGCCCGCCGAAACCGCCGCGCCGGCGCTGGCGCTGGATCCTGCTGCTGCTCGTGCTGCTGCTGGCCGGCGGCGGCGCCCTCGGCCTGATGCACTGGCGCGACAGCCTGGGCACCCGCCTGATCCCGGTGTCGGAAACCAACCAGCGCATCCAGGCGGCCGAGCAGGCCCTGGCCGAGGGCCGGCTCAGCGATCCCGACGGCGGGCAGGGCGCCCGCGAACTGTTCCAGTCCATCCTCGCCCGCGATCCCGACCACCCGCGCGCCCGCGCCGGCCTGGCCAGGGTGCGCGAGGCGGCGGTGCGCGCCGCCCGCGAGGCCATGTTCCAGGGCGAACTCGACGCCGCCCGCCGCCACGTCGCCCTGGCCCGCAGCCTGGCGGCGCCGGCCTCGGAGCTGGCGGAAATCGAACTGGAGCTGCAGCGCCGCGAAAGCGACGAGGCCGACATCGCCGCCTGGCTGGAGGAAGCGCGCCGGGCCCAGGCCGAAGGCCGGCATGACGGCCCGGGCGGCGCGCTCGAGGCCTATGCCCGGGTGCTGGAACGCCAACCCGACAATGCCCTGGCCCTGGAAGGCCGGCGGGAAATCCTCAGCGGTTTCCTGGCCGAGGCCGAACGCTGGCTGGACCAGGGCGACATCGAGGCCGCGGTCGCCGAAGTGCAGCGCGTGCAGTCGCTGGATCCCGGCCACCTCGGCCTGCCGCCGCTGCAGGCACGACTGGGCGAAGTCCGCGCCCAGGCCCAGGCCGGCTGGCAGCGCCGCCTGGCCGAGGCCGAGGCGGAATACCGCGCCGGCCGCTGGCAGTCCGCCGGCGACCTCTACGCCGGCCTGCTCTCGGAGCACGCCGACGATGCCGACGCCAGGGCCGGCCTCGATGCGGTGGTGGCGGCGCTGGCGCGGCAGGCGCAGCGCCTGGCCGCCGATTTCGATTTCGATGCCGCCGAGGCCACCCTGGAGCAGGCGCGCCGCTGGGCACCGGACCACCCGGCCCTGGCCGCGGCCGAGCGGCGTCTGCGGCAGTCGCGCGAGGCCCAGGCCGAAGCCGCGTCCGCCGGCGCCAGCGCCGATCCCGAGCGCCTGGCCAGCCTGCTGCTGGAGGCCCGTACCGCCCTGCATCGCGGCGACCTGATCGAACCGCCCGGCGCCAGTGCCTGGGATCGCCTGCAGGTGGCCGCCGCGCTGGCGCCGCAGGCCCCGGAAGTGCAGCGGGCGCTGGAGGAATACGAACGTGCCGCCAGCGACTGCCTGGAGCGCCGGCTGGCGGAGAACGCCCTGGGTCAGGCCCGTGCCTGCCTGGACGCGCTGGAAGCGCGGCGTGGCGTGCTGCCGGTCGAGCGCCGGCGCCTGGCCGACCGCTGGCTGGGGTATGCCGAGGAGCGCCTGGGCGCCAACGAACTGGACCTGGCCTGGCGCGCCCTGCGCGCCGCCCGCGACCTGGACCCCGCCAATCCGCGCCTGGACCTGATCGCCGAACGCCTGCGCCGCGCCGGCGGCTGACTCAGCGCCGCGGCAGGCTGGCCAGCAGTTCGCCGATCACCGGCCGTGCCGCTTCCGGGGAGAAATGCCGGCGCGTGTTCTCCTGGCCGGCCCGCGACAGCGCCTGCCAAAGCGCTGCGTCTTCGTGCAGGCGGCGCACGGCCGCGGCGAAGCCTTCGGCATCGTCGGCCACCAGCACGTCCTCGCCGGGACGCAGGTGCATGCCCTCGATCGCGCAGCTGGTCGCCACCACCGGCAGGCCATGCGCAAGCGCCTGGTTGACCTTGCCCTTGACGCCGGCGCCGTAGCGCAGCGGCGCCACCGAGAGGCGGCAGCCGTCCAGCAGCGGCTGCAGCTCGGGCAGGTAGCCGTGGAAATGCACGCCGGGCAGTTCGCCCAGGGCCTGCACCTGCGGCGGCGCCTCGGCGCCGACCAGATGCAGTTCGATGCCGGTGTCGCGCAGCAGCGGCAGGATCTCCCGCGCCAGCCACAGCACCGCGTCCACGTTCGGCGGATGCCGGTAGCTGCCGACGAAGAGCAGGCCGCTGCGCGCCTCCCAGCCGGGCACCTCGCGTTCGGGCACCTCGTGGATGTTGGACAGCACGCGCACGCGCGCCGCCGGCGCTTCCTTCGCCAGCAGGTCCGCCTCCGCCGGGCTGACCACCCAGGTTTCATCGGCGGCGGCGATCAGCGCCAGCTCGCTCTGGCGGGTGCGTTCGGCGGCGCGCAGGCGGCCGGCGTCACCGGCCAGTTCCGCCTCGCGGCGCTCGCGCAGGAAGTGCAGGTCGACGGTGTCGAACACCAGCCGCGCCCGCGGCGCATGCGCGCGCAGCAGCGGCAGCACCGGCGAGAGCACGTAGTGGCGGCTGGCGATCACCAGATCGAGATCGGGGCCATGCCGGCGCAGCCAGTCGGGCAGGGCGCCCATGGCCGGCTGCCACCAGGCTTCCACGCCCAGGGCCTGCAGGGCACGGGTGTAGTCGCCGTCATGCGCCTGGCTTTCCGGGAAGAAGGCCACCGAGCAGCCTTCCTCCAGCAGCAGGCGCAGCACCGCCAGCATGCGCACCGAACCGGAATCGCGATCGGGCGTCGGCGTGCAGGCGTCCAGCACCAGCACGCGATGGCGGCAGCGGTGGCGGGCGGCGCGGTGCGGGTCGGCATCGGCCGGCGGATGCGTGGCCAGCGTTTCGCGCCAGCGCGCCAGGAACTTCTCCCGGTTGTGCCGCTGGTGCGCCTTCATGCCGGCACCGAGGTCGGTGCCGGCACTGGCGCCTTCGTGGTGCACCACCAGCGAGGCGGGCTGGTAGCGCACCTTCAGCCCGGCCCGGCGCACGCGCATGGCCAGGTCGGTGTCCTCGTAATAGGCGGGCGCGTAGTGGCGGTCGAAGCCGCCCAGCTCATCGAACAGCCGGCGCGGGATCGCCAGCGCCGCGCCCGAGCAGTAGTCGGCTTCGCGCACGTGGCCGTAGCGCGGATGGTCGGGATCCTCGAAGCGGCCGTAGCTCCAGCAGCTGCCGTCGCGGAAGATCACGCCGCCGGCTTCCTGCAGGCGCCCGTCCGGGTAGACCAGGCGGCTGCCGGCCAGGCCGGTGTCGGGGAAACGCGCGAAGGTATCCAGCAGCGCGTCCAGCCAGCCCGGCTGCACGGTGGTGTCGTTGTTGAGGAAAACGATGAACTCGCCGCGTGCCAGCGCCGCGCCGGCATTGCAGGCGCCGATGAAGCCAAGGTTCTCGGCGTTGCGGTGGTAGCGCAGGCCGCTGATTTCCGGCAGCACGCGCGGGCTGTCATCGCCCGAGCAGTCGTCCACCACGATCACCTCGAAGGCGGTGGCGTCGCCGCTGGCGGCGAGGGCGTGCAGGCAGCCCAGGGTCAGTTCCAGCTGGTTGTAGACCGGCACCACGATGCTGGCCCGCGGCCGTTCCGGCACCGGCAGCACCGGCAGGCCATCGCCGGCCGGGAAGACCAGGCGCGAGGCCAGGTCCGGCAGCGGCTGCCGGGCCAGGGCCCGGCGCTCCAGGAAGCGCCGCCAGGTGGCGGCCAGGCCGCGGCTGCGCAGGCTCAGCCAGCCGCGCAGCGCCAGCGAGCGCAGGGCGCCGAGGCGATAGCGGATGGCGGACAACCAGGCGGGAGGGGCTTCCATGCGATGTTCAGAATCCGGTGGGAGCGGGGGACGGGCGGCCTGCTAGACTCGCGCCACCCCGGAATTATCCCTATCCGTGCCCCGCAACGCCCCCCCTACATCGTCCGGCTTCCCCTGGCGGCTCATCAGGCGCTGGCTGCTGCGCGGATCCCTGCTGGTGCTGGGCCTGGCCCTGGGCATCGGCATCCCGGTGTTCTGGAAGCTGGACAAGCAGGTCCGGACCGAGTTCGAACAGCTGCGCTGGCAGGTGCCGACCCGTGTCTACGCCCGGCCGCTGCCGCTGCAGCCCGGCATGCGCCTGGACGCCGCCACCCTGGAACTGGAACTGGCCGCGGCCGCCTATCGCACCGACAGCGGCGACCTGCCCGGCACCTATGCCCGTGAGGGCAACCGTTTCCTGATCGGCACCCGCGCCTTCACCGACATGGACGGCCCGGTACCGGCGCGCCGGCTGGAAGTGGTGCTGGCCGGCGGCCGCGTCTCGCGGGTGCTGGACCGCGCCAGCGGCAAGTCCGCCGACGGCGCCCGCCTGGATCCGGCCCGCATCGCCACGCTCTACGGCAATGCCAGCGAGGAACGCCGCCTGGTCAAGCTCGAGGACGTGCCCTCGCTGCTGGTGACCGGCCTGCAGGCGGTCGAGGACCGCAACTTCAAGCACCACCACGGCCTGGACTGGTGGGGCATCCTGCGCGCCGCCTGGGTGAACGTGCGCGAGGGCGAACTGGAGCAGGGCGCCAGCACCCTGACCCAGCAGCTGGTGCGCAGCCTGTTCCTGAGCCGCGAGAAGCGCTGGAGCCGCAAGTTCAAGGAAGCGGCCTATTCCCTGATCATCGAGTTCCGCTACGACAAGCGCCGCATCCTCGAGGCCTATTTCAACCAGGTCTACCTGGGCCAGCAGGGCAACCAGTCCATCCACGGCATCGCCGCCGCCAGCGAGTTCTGGTTCGGCCGTGACCTGGCGACGCTGCGCACGCACGAGATGGCGCTGCTGGTCGGCATGATCCAGGGCCCCTCGCTGTACGACCCGCGCCGGCATCCGGAGGCGGCCAAGGCGCGGCGCGACCTGGTGCTGTCGGTCTGGCAGCAGGTCGGCCTGATCAGCGCCGAGGAAGCCGGGAAGGCCAAGGCGGCGCCGCTGGGCGTGAGCAAACGGCCGGGCGTGGCCAGCAACCGCGCGCCGGCCTTCATGGACCTGGTGCGCCGGCAGCTGGCGCGCGACTACCCGGCCGATGCCCTGCGTGGCGCCGGCCTCAGCGTGATGACCACGCTTTCGCCCTCGGCCCAGACCCTGGCCGAGCAGGCCGTGACCAGCGCCCTGGACCAGGCGCAGCGCAAGGACGGCCCGGCCCTGCAGGCCGGCCTGGTGCTGACCGACAGCCAAGGCGGCGACGTGCTGGCCATGGTCGGCAACCGCGACGTCCGCCAGCCCGGCTTCAACCGCGCCCTGGAGGCGCAGCGGCCGGTCGGTTCCCTGCTCAAGCCCATGGTCTACCTGCTGGCGCTGGCGCAGCCGGGCCGCTGGTCGCTGGGCACGCCGGTGGACGACGCGCCGATCACCATCACCCTGCCCAATGGCAAGTCCTGGTCGCCGGACAATTCCGACGGCCGCAGCCATGGCCGCGTCAGCCTGATGGACGCGCTGGCGCATTCCTACAACCAGGCCACGGTGCGGGTCGGCATGGACGTGGGTCCGGACCGGCTGGTGGAACTGCTGAAGGTGCTGGCCGGCGTGCGCGCGCAGCCGAATCCCTCGCTGATCCTGGGCTCGGTGGACCTGAGTCCGTTCGCGATGGCGCAGGTCTACCAGTTCCTGGCCTCGGGCGGGCAGATCCAGCCGCTGCGGGCGGTGCGCGGCGTGCTGGACACGAATGGCCAGCCGCTCAGCTCCTACGACCATCGCGCGCCGCCGGCGCAGGAAGGCGATGCCATCGCCGCCCGCCTGGTCACCATCGCCCTGCAGCACGCGGTGAGCGACGGCACCGGCCGGCGCCTGATCGCCGACGGCCTCGGCCACCTGCGTGCCGCCGGCAAGACCGGTACCAGCAACGACAGCCGCGACAGCTGGTTCGCCGGCTTCACCGGCCAGCACCTGGCGGTGGTCTGGGTCGGCAACGACCGCAACGAGCCGACCGGCCTCTACGGCGCCACCGGCGCGATGCGGGTGTGGTCGGCGCTGTTTTCCAAGCTGCCCAGCGAGCCGCTGGAAGTCGGTACCCAGGGCCTGGAATGGGGCTGGGTGCATCCCGAACAGTTCGCCACCACCGAAGAGGATTGCGAGGGCGCCCGCCGCTATCCCTTCGTGGCCGGCTACCTGCCGCCGGAACACGTCAGCTGCGTCGAGCGCAGCTGGCTGGACTGGTTCCGCTTCGGCAGCGACCGGGACCGCGGGCGTGACGAAGATGATGAAGACCGGCGCGAGCGCCGGCGCAGGGACAGGTAAGCGAGCATGAGCAAGCGCGGCATCGGGACGATCCTTGCAATGGCGGCACTGGCGCTGCCGCTGGCGGCCTGCCAGTCCGGCGGTTCCGGTCCGGCGCCGCGTACCCGCGCGGCGCTCGACCCCGCCGCCCTGGTGATGCAGGTGCGCGCCGCCGGCGAAACCGGCGAGGAACTGGAGGTGCAGCCGCTGCGCGATCCGCAGGTCGAGGACCTGCTGCAGCAGGCGGAAGCGCATGAGCGTGCCGGCCGCGTGCGCGAGGCCGACCACGCCCTGGCCCAGGCCCTGGCGATCAGTCCGGATGCGCCCGACCTGCTGCAGTGGCGGGCCGAGCTGGCCCTGCTGGGCCGGCAGTGGGACAGCGCCGAACAGCTGGCCTACCGTTCCTGGGAGATCGGTCCCAAGGTCGGTGGCCTGTGCCGGCGCAATTGGAGCGCCATCGCCCATGCGCGCGACGCGCGCGGCCAGAACGAGGCCGCCGGACGCGCCCGCCAGCAGGTGGAGGCCTGCAAGGTGGCGCCGCCGGTGCGCATGTAAGTGGGCGACCTGGCAGAACGCACCCGCGCCGCCCTGGCCGCGGGCGGACCACTGGCGGAGCACCTGGAAGGTTTCGTTCCGCGTGAGGCGCAGCAGCACCTGGCCGAGGCGGTGGCCGAGGCCATGGACGACCGCGCCGCCCTCGTCGCCGAAGCCGGTACCGGCACCGGCAAGACCTATGCCTATCTCGTGCCGGCGCTGCTGTCCGGCCAGCGCGTGATCGTTTCCACCGGCACGCGCGCGCTGCAGGACCAGCTCTACCACCGCGACCTGCCGCGCGTCCGCCAGGCCCTCGGCGCCGGCCTGAAGACGGCGCTGCTGAAGGGCCGTTCCAACTACCTCTGCCTGTACCGCATGGAGCAGGCCAAGGGCGAGAAGTTCGCCAGCCGCGAGGTCGCCGCGCAGTTCCAGCGTGTCGTCGCCTGGGCGGGACGCACCAGCCGCGGCGACCTGGCCGAGCTGGCCGACATCGCCGAGGACTCGCCGCTCTGGCCGCAGGTCACCTCGACCACCGACAACTGCCTGGGCGGCGAATGCCCGTTCTGGGAAGAGTGTTTCGTCGCCCGTGCCCGCCAGCAGGCGCAGGCTGCCGACCTGGTGGTGGTGAACCATCACCTGCTGCTGGCCGACCTGGCGATCAAGCAGGAAGGCTTCGGCGAGATCCTGCCCGGCGCCGCCGCCTTCGTGCTGGACGAGGCGCATCAGTTGCCCGAGCTGGCGGCGCAGTTCTTCGGCGAAGGCCTGGGCGCGCGCCAGCTGCTGGACCTGGCCCGCGACAGCCTGGCCGAATGCAAGCAGGTCACCGCCTCGCTGGCCTCGGTGCTGGGCCCGGCCCGCGGCCTGGAACAGGCCATGCGCGAGGCGCGCCTGGCCATGGAAGGGCTGCCGCAGCGCGGCCCGGCCTCGCGCCTGCTTGCGCACGGCAAGGCGGCCGGGACGCTGGGCCTGCTCGAGCACGCGCTGCTGGAGCTGCACCGCGTGCTCGGCCCGCTCGCCGATGCCTCACCGGGTTTCGCCGCCTGCGGCGACCGCGCCGCCGAACTGCTGTGCCGCCTGCGCGCCTGGCGCGACGAGGACGAAGCCAGCGCCGCCGCCGATGAAGGCGAGGAAATGCCCGCGCAGGACATCACCGTCCGCTGGTTCGAACTGACCCAGCGCGGCTTCAGCCTGCAGCGCACGCCGCTGGATGTGTCCGGGCCACTGCGCCGCTACCGCGAGCAGAGCCGCGCCGCCTGGATCTTCACCTCGGCGACGCTGGCGGTGGACGGCCACTTCGGCCACATCGCCCGCCGCCTCGGCCTGGAGGAGCCGCGTGAGCTGCTGCAGCCCAGCCCCTTCGACTGGCCGCGCCAGGCCCTGTGTTACCTGCCGCGCAACATGCCCGAGCCGAACAGCCGCGAGTACGTCGACGCGGTGCTGGATGCCGCCTGGCCGGTGCTGGAAGCGTCGAATGGCCGCGCCTTCCTGCTGTTCACCTCGCACCGCGCCCTGCGTCAGGCCGCCGAGGCCATGCGCGAGGCGCCCTGGCCGCTGTTCGTGCAGGGCAGCGCGCCGCGCAGCGTGCTGCTGGAACGTTTCCGCGCCTCCGGCAATGGCGTGCTGCTGGGCGCGGCCAGTTTCTGGGAAGGCGTGGACGTGGCCGGCGACGCGCTCAGCGTGGTGGTGATCGACCGCCTGCCTTTCGCCGCGCCCGACGATCCGGTGCTGGAAGCGCGCCTGGAGGCGGTGCGCCGCGCCGGCGGCAATCCCTTCCGCGACGAACAGCTGCCGCAGGCGGTGATCGCCCTCAAGCAGGGTGTGGGCCGGCTGATCCGCAGCGAGAACGACCGCGGCGTGCTGGTGCTCTGCGACCCGCGCCTGCTCGGCAAGGCCTACGGCCGCACCTTCCTGGACAGCCTGCCGCCGATGCGTCGCAGCCGCGAGCTGGAGGACGTGCGGGCCTTCTTCGCGGCACAATCCACGCCATGAATCTCCTGGCCGTCGAAACCAGCACCGAAGCCTGCTCGGTCGCGCTCTGGCGCGAGGGTGAGATCTTCGAGAAGCACGAACTGGCGCCGCGCCGGCATACCCGGCTGGTGCTGCCCTGGATCGAGCAGTTGCTGGCCGAGGCGGGGCTGGGGCGTTCGCAGCTGGACGTGCTGGCGGTGGGCCGTGGCCCGGGCGCCTTCACCGGCGTGCGCCTGGGCATCGCCATCATCCAGGGCCTGGCCCTGGCCCTGGACCGGCCGGTGGTGCCGGTCTCGACGCTGGCGGTGCTGGCGATGCGGGCGCCGGCGCAGGCGCGGGAGATCCTTGCCGCCATCGACGCGCGCATGGGCGAGGTCTACCTCGGCGCCTTCCGGCGCAGCGAGGACGGCCTGGTGCAGGCGGATGGACCGGAACTGGTGCTGCCGCCGGCGCTGGCGCCGCTGCCGGCCGGCGAGGTGCATGGTGTCGGCACCGGCTTCGGCGCCGAAGGCGGCATGCTGGCCCAGCGTTTCGGCAAGCGGCTGGTGTCGCTGGACGCGCAGGCGCTGCCCCATGCCGGTGACCTGGCCAGACTGGCCGCCGCCGCCCACGCCCGCGGCGAGGCGGTGCCGGCGGAGCAGGTGGAACCGGCCTACCTGCGCGACAAGGTCGCGCTCACCCTGGCCGAGCAGGGCAAGCCGCTGCCGCGCGCCTAGGCGCCGATACGTTCGCTGCCTTCCGTCCGTGGCAGCGCCGCCACCGCCGGCAGGATCTGCCCGCGCGACAGCGGCGCGATGATCCGCTCGCCCGGCGCGGCCGGATCCACCCAGGCCATTTCCTCGATCTCGGCCTGCGGCGAGGGTTGGCCCTCGACCTCGACCAGGAAAACTTCGGCCCGCACCCGCCGGCCCGGCTCATTGACCGCCACGTCCTCGAACTCGCCCAGGCGCAGGGCCTCGCCGCGCAGGCCGACGCCGATCTCCTCGGCCAGCTCGCGCGCCAGGGTGGTGATGGCGTCCTCGCCCGGCTCGCGCTTGCCACCGGGCTGGATGAAGGTGGGCGTGCCGCGCTTGCGCACCAGCAGCACCCGGCCGCCGGCATCGCGGATGACGGCGGCGACCGTGCGGATCAGCGGCTTGTCCATCAGCCCACCAGCACCAGGGTGGCCAGGCCGAGGAAGCAGAAGAAGCCCATCACGTCGGTCACCGTGGTCAGGAAGATGGCGCTGGCCAGGGCCGGATCGAAGCCCAGGCGCTTGAGCGTCAGCGGCACCAGCACGCCGGCCAGGCTGGCGAACAGCAGGTTGGCCGCCAGGGCGGTGAAGATCACCGCCGACAGTTGCCAGTCGCCGAACCACAGCCAGACCACGAGCGAGAGGATGGCGCCGAGCGCCAGGCCATTGAGCAGCGCCACCCGGGTTTCCTTCCACAGCAGCAGGCCGGCGTTGGCGCGGCTGACCTGGCCCAGGGCCAGGCCGCGCACCATCAGCGCCAGCACCTGGGTGCCGGCATTGCCGCCCATGCCGGCGACGATCGGCATCAGCACGGCCAGGGCGACGATCTTCTCGATGGTGTCCTCGAAGCGGCCGACCACGCTGGCGGCGAGGAAGGCGGTGGCGAGGTTGATGGCCAGCCAGGGCATGCGCCGCCAGGCGGCGCGCGGCACCGGGCTGAACATGTCCTCGTCCTCGTCCAGGCCGGCGGCGCTCAGGGCCTGGTGCTCGGCCTGCTCGCGGATGATGTCGACCACGTCGTCGATGGTGATGCGGCCGAGCAGGATGTTGTTCTCGTCCACCACCGGTGCCGAGATCCAGTCGTGGTCGGAGAACTGGCTGGCGACCTCGTCGGCCGGGGTGTCCACCGGGATGGCCGGCTGCTCGTCGTCGAACAGTTCGTTGATCGGCGTGGACGGCGAATGGGTGAGCAGGGCGGCGATGGAGACGCGGCCCAGGTACTGGTGCCGGCGGCTGACCACGAACAGGTGGTCGGTGTGGTCGGGAATCTCGCCGCGCAGGCGCAGGTAACGCAGGACCACGTCCACGGTGACGTCGGTGCGCACCGTGATCACGTCCGGGTCCATCAGTCGGCCGGCGGTGTCCTCCGGATACGACAGCACCTGCTCCAGGCGCTCCCGGTTTTCCCGGTCCATGGACTTGAGGACTTCGTCGATGACGGTGTCCGGCAGGTCCTCGGCCAGTTCCGCCAGGTCGTCGATGTCCAGGTCGCCGACCGCCGCGACGATCTCGTCGGGGTCCATCTCGGCCAGCAGGCTTTCGCGCACGTCCTCGCCGACGTGCACCAGCACCTCGCCGTCGTCCTCGGGATCGACCAGGCCCCAGACGATGGCGCGCTTGGCCGGCGGCAGCGATTCGAGCAGGTTGCCGATCTCGGCCGGGCTCAGGGTGTTGACCAGGCGCCGGACCGGACCGAGCCGGCCGGTGTCCAGGGCGTCCGAGAGCAGGCGCAGCTGGCGCGCGGTCTTGTCGTGGCGGACGGCTTCGGCCATCGGTCGGCTCCCTACGAGGCCGGCGTATTATGCCGGTTCGACATGCCCTGCCGGAGCATGGGCCCGACCTGCTAATGTTTCGGGCATGTCGGTGGGCATCCTGCTAGTCAGTCATGAAGGCGTCGGCCAGCCCCTGGTGGCCGCGGCCCGGCGCCTGCTGGGCAGCCTGCCCTTGCCGACCGAAGCCTTCGAACTCGGCTGGGACGCCGACCCCGACGCGGCCCTGCCCGCCGCCAGCGCCGCCCTGCGCAAGGTGGACGGCGGCGAGGGCGTGCTGATGCTGGTGGACCTGTACGGGGCCAGTCCGGCCCGGCTGGCGGAGAAGCTGGCCCGGCTGGGCACGCCGGCCCGGCGGGTCAGCGGCCTGTCCCTGCCGATGCTGCTGAGGGCGCAGAACTATCCCGAGCAGGACCTGGACGAACTGGCGCGCACGGCGGCGGCCGGCGGGCGAAACGGAGTGGTGGTGGACGATGCTTGAACGCGAACTCAAGGTGGCCAACCGGCTGGGGCTGCATGCGCGCGCCGCCGCGAAGCTGGTGCAGGTGCTGTCGGCCTTCAAGTCGCAGGTGACCCTGCTGGGCCGTGGCCGCGAGGTCAACGCCAAGAGCATCATGGGCGTGCTGCTGCTGGCGGCCGCCCCCGGTTCCACCCTGGTGATGCGCGCCGACGGCGAGGACGAGGCCGAGGCGCTGGCCGCGGCGGCCGAGCTGTTCGAGCGCCGCTTCGACGAGGACGATTGATGCGGCGGGCCCTGCGCGGCCAGGGGGCTTCGCGGGGCATCGCCCTGGGGCGGGTACGCGTTCGCCAGCCGCAGGGGCTGGTGGTCGAGGAAGCCCGCATCAGTGCCGACGAGGTTCCCGGCGAACTGCGCCGCCTGCACCACGCCCTGGAGGTGACCCGGAGCGAGCTGTCCGGCCTGCGCCGGCGCCTGCACGGCGCCCTCGCGCACGAGGTCGGCGAGTTTCTCGACCTGCACGCGATGATCCTCGACGACCCGGAGCTGCTGCAGGGCCTGGACGACCTGATCAGCACCGGCCGCTACAGCGCCGACTACGCCCTCAAGCTGCAGCGCGATCGCCTGGCGGCGGTGTTCGACGCCATGGACGACGACTACTTCCGCAGCCGCCGCGAGGACCTCGACCATGTGATCGGCCGCGTCCACGCCGCCCTGCACCGGCGTGCCGACGACGCCCGCGCCGGCCTGGCCGGCGAGATCCTGGTCTGCGAATCGGTGGCGCCGGCGGAACTGGCCGAGCTGCAGGCGCATGGCGTGGTCGGCGTCGCCGCCGCCAGCGGCAGCCCGCTTTCGCATGCCGCCATCCTGGCGCGCAGCCTGCACCTGCCGCTGGTGCTGGGTGCCGGCGAGCTGCTGGCGCATGCCAACGACGGCGACGCCCTGATGATCGACGGCGCCAGCGGCGAGCTGGTGCTGGAACCGGATGCCTCCGACCTGCGCCGCTACCACGCCGAGCGCAAGCGCCTGGCCAGGGAGCAGGCGCAACTGGCCAAGCTGCGGCATCGCCGCACCCGTACCCATGACGGCGTCGACATCCGCCTCTACGCCAATGCCGAATCGCGCGAGGACGTTGCCGAGGCGCATGCCCTCGGCGCCGACGGCATCGGCCTGTACCGCACCGAGTTCCTGTTCCTGCGCCGGCGCGAGCTGCCGGACGAGGAGGAGCAGTTCCTGGCCTACCGCGACCTGGTGCTGGGCATGGCCGGGCGGCCGGTCACCATCCGCACCCTGGACCTGGGGGCCGACAAGGCCGACCACACCGGCCTGGCCCTGCGCAGCGAGCCCAACCCGGCCCTGGGCCTGCGCGGCGTGCGGCTCTCGCTCACCCATCCGGACCTGTTCCTGACCCAGCTGCGCGCCATCCTGCGCGCCGCCGCCTACGGGCCGGTGCGCATCCTGGTGCCCATGGTCAGCAGCCGCGAGGAGATGCTGCAGGTCGCCCGGCTGGTCGAACGCGCGCGCCTGGACCTGGAAGGCCAGGGCCAGCCGGCCGGCGCCCGGGTCGAACTCGGCGCCATGATCGAGGTGCCGGCGGCAGCGCTGGCGCTGCCGGATTTCGTCGACCTGCTGGACTTCGTCTCGGTCGGCACCAACGACCTGGTGCAGTACCTGCTGGCGGTGGACCGCAACCACGAACTGCTGACCGACCTGTACACGCCGCGGCACCCGGCGGTGCTGCGGGTGCTGTCGGAGCTGTTCGCCTACGGTCGCCGCCGTGGCGTGCCGGTGGCGGTCTGCGGCGAGATGGCCGGTGATCCGGCCAACGTGCCGCTGCTGCTGGCCCTGGGCCTGCGCGATTTCAGCCTGCATCCCTCGACGCTGCTGGAAGTGCGCCGCGCCGTCCGCGCCTGCGACATGGCCAGGCTGCGCCGGCGTGCCGCCAGCCTGCTGCGGGTGCACGACCGCGACGGCATCGAGCGCTGGCTGCAGCGCGGCTGATCCTGGCGGCGGAGGCGCCGGCGTGCCGGCGCGGGCGGCCTACTCGAGTTCGCGGTGGTAGGTGAGCACGTCCCGGCGGCCGCGTTCGCGGCAGTGCTCGGCCAGCTTCTCGGCCAGGTAGACCGAGCGGTGCCGGCCGCCGGTGCAGCCGAAGGCGATGGTCAGGTAGCTGCGGGTCTCGGCCTCGAAGCGCGGCAGCCAGGTGTCGAGGAAGGCGGCGACCTGGGTGACGAACTCCTGCACCCGCGGGTCGTGCTCAAGATGTTCGCGCACGGCCTGGTCGCGGCCCGACAGCGGCCGCAGCCGCGCATCCCAGTGCGGGTTGGGCAGGGCGCGGGCGTCGAAGACGAAGTCGGCGTCGGCCGGCAGCCCGCGCCGGAAGGCGAAGGATTCGAACAGCAGGGACATGCCCTGCAGCATGCCGATGCCCAGCTCGGTGATGACCTGCCGGCGCATCTGGTGCACGTTCATCTCCGAGGTGTCCATGACGATGTCGGCGATGGCGCGCAGCGGCCGCATGGCCTGGCGCTCGAGCAGGATGGCGTCGGCCAGGGCCAGGCCCTCATGGCTGAGCGGGTGCTTGCGGCGGGTGTCGGAATAGCGCTTGATCAGCACCTCGTCGCGGGTGTCGAAGAACACCAGCCGGTGGTCGAAGCCCAACTCGCCCACCGCCGACAGCACTTCCGGGATGCGCGACAGGTCCGGGGTGCGGTTGCGCACGTCCACGCCCACCGCCAGGCGCTGCTGGCCGCGGCCGTCGCTGGCGACGCTCTGCACGAACTGCGGCAACAGTTCCACCGGCAGGTTGTCGGTGCAGTAGAAGTCCAGGTCCTCGAGCGTGTTCAATGCCACGGTCTTGCCCGAGCCGGACATGCCGCTGACCACGATCAGCAGCGGATTGGCGCTGTCGTTCATCAGGGTTCTCCCTGCTGCAGGAAGCTGCTGTGGCGGGCCAGGAAGGCGGCGGCCGGATCCTGGCCCTTGCTGCGCAGCAGGTGCAGGCGCACCGCCGCTTCGGTCAGCACGGCCAGGTTGCGGCCGGCGGCCACCGGCAGCTCGATCACCGGCACCTCCAGGTCCAGCACCTGCCGGGCCTTGGACTCGCCGGTGATGCGCGCCATGGCCTCGGTGCTGGGTTCCGGCGCCCGCACCAGGTTGACGATCAGGCGCAGGTACTTGTTCTTCTTGACGGCGGTGTCGCCGAACATCTGCCGGATGTTCATCACGCCCAGGCCGCGCACTTCCAGCAGGTCCTGCAGCAGTTCGGGGCAGGTGCCGTCGAGCACGTCGGGGGCGATCTGGGTGAACTCGGGGGCGTCGTCGGCGACCAGGCGGTGGCCGCGGCTGATCAGCTCCAGCGCCAGCTCGCTCTTGCCCAGGCCGGAGTCGCCGGTGATCAGCACGCCGATGGAATAGATCTCCATGAATACGCCGTGCATGGTCACGCGCGGCGCCAGCGCCCGCGCCAGGTGGTACTGCAGCAGGTTCAGCAGCTCGTAGCCGCGCTTGGGCGAGACCCACAGCGGCGTGCCGCTCTCGTCGGCGGCGTCACGAAGGTCGGCCGGGCAGGACTGGTCCTGGGTGATGACCATGGCCAGCGGCCGCGATTCCATCACCTTCTGCAGGATCTCCCAGCGCGTGCGCGCATCCAGGCCGTCCAGCCAGGCCAGTTCGGCCGAGCCGACGATCTGCACCTTGTTGGGGTGAATGACGTTCAGGTAGCCGGCAAGGGAAGGGCGTCGCGAGAGGTGCTCGCCGCGCTCGAGCACGCGGTCGCCACCGGCCTGGCCGGCCAGCCAGCGCAGTGCGAGCCGCTCGCCCAGTTCCTCGAAGAGTTCGCGGGCGCGCAGGCGGTCCGGCATGGCTCAGGCGGCAGCGTCGTGGGCGGCCTGCCAGTCCGACAGCAGGCGGTAGAGGGCGGCCGAATCCGCGGCGGCGCGCAGCTGGCCGCGGAAGGCCTCGTCACCGAACATCTCGGCCAGCTGGCTCAGCAGCATCAGGTGCTGCTGGGCGTAGTGCTCGGGCACGACCAGGGCGAACAGCAGGTCCACCGGCTCGCCGTCGGGGGCACCGAAATCCACCGGATCGCTCAGGCGCACGAAGGCGCCGATGGCCTGGCCGGCGCGGGCGCAGCGCCCGTGCGGGATGGCCACGCCGTGGCCCAGGCCGGTGCTGCCCAGCCGCTCGCGCGAACACAGCGACTCGTACACCGAGCGCTCCGTGTCACCGCCGGTGCCGGCGGTGAGCACGGTGGCCAACTGCTCCAGCAGGCGCTTCTTGCCCGGGGCGGCGAGGTCGACCCGGACGCGGGCCGGGCTGAGCAGGTCCAGCAGGTGCATGGCGTCAGCCGAAGTTGTCCGAACGGGAGGCGGCGCCGGCGCGATGGTCGGTCATCTTTTCCTTCTGCTTGACCACCAGGCGGTCGAGCTTGTCGGACAGCAGATCGATGGCGGCGTACATGTCGGTGGCGACGGCATCGGCGAACAGGGTCTTGCCGGCGGTGGACAGGGTGGCCTCGGCCTTGTGCTCGAGCTTGTCCACCGCAAGGATCACGCGGGCCTCGCAATGGTGGTCGTAGTGGCGCGCGACGCGGGCAAGCTTGTCCTGCACGTAGTCGCGCAGGGCGGGGGTCACTTCGACCTGATGGCCGTTGATGTCGATCCGCATGTCACGTTCCTCCTGTTGGGCTCAGACCACAGCAGAACACAGGCCACGGCTCGTCGCCGTGACGAAGGTCAAAGGGGGGAATTCGGGTGCGCCCCAGGGGCGCGGGCAGGGAATGACCATGGGGGTAAGGCCTCAACCCAGCCGCTGCCGCGCGTTGGACGACGGGACGTTCATGGCTTCGCGGTATTTTGCCACGGTTCGCCGGGCCACGGGGATGCCCTCGGCCTTGAGGATTTCCGCCAGCCGCTGGTCGGAAAGCGGCTGACGCGGGTCCTCGGCGTCAATCAGCTTGCGCAGCATGGCCTGGATGGCCGTGGCCGAGGCGGCGCCGCCGTGCTCGGTGGCAATACCGGAGCTGAAGAAGTGCTTGAATTCGAAGGTGCCGCGCGGGGTCCGCAGGTATTTGCGGGTGGTCGCGCGGGACACGGTGGATTCGTGCAGGCCCACGTCCTCGGCCACCTCGCGCAGGGTCAGGGGCCGCATGGCCTCGCTGCCGTGCTCGAGGAAGCCGCGCTGCTGGCGGACGATGGCCCGGGCCACCTTGAGCAGGGTGTCGGCCCGGGTTTCCAGGCTGCGGATCAGCCAGCGGGCCTCCTGCAGCTGGCCGCGCAGGTAGCTGTCGTCCTCGCGGCTGGCCCGGCCGATCAGGCGCTCGTAGTGCCGGTTGATGGCCAGGCGGGGCTGGCTGCCCGGGGCCAGGGCCACCTTCCAGACGCCGCCCTGGCGGTAGGCGATGGCGTCGGGGGCGATGTATTCGGGGGCGCTGCTGCCGACCTGGGCGCCGGGACGGGGGTCGAGGGAGCGCAGCAGGGCCACGGCCTCGGTCATCAGCGCCGGGTCCTCGTTCAGCTGGGCGGCCAGGCGCTCCGGACCTGAACGGGCCAGGGCGTCCAGGTGCTCGCGGCAGACCCGCCGGGCCAGGGCCAGGCCGGGGGTGTCCTCGCTGAGCAGGCTGAGCTGGACGCACAGGCATTCGGCCAGGTTGCGGGCGCCGGCGCCGACCGGGTCGAAGCGCTGGATGATGTGGAGGACGGTCTCGATCTCCTCGACGTCGGCGCTGAAATGCGGCTGGATCGCCGCCTGGATGTCGCTCAGGGGGCAATCCAGGTAGCCGTCCTCGTTGATGGCCTCGATCAGGGCCTGGCCGATGGCCAGGTCGCGGGGCGGCAGGCGGCTGAGCTGCAGCTGCCAGAGCAGGTGGTCCTGCAGGCCCTCCGGCACGGCGGCCTGGCGGTCCTCGGGCAGTTCGCCGTCGCCGTAGCCGGTGCCGCCGCCACCGGGTCCGCTCCAGTCCAGACCGTCGCTGCCGTCGAAACCGCCGTCCAGGTCCGGGACCTGGTCCGGCCCCTCGCCGCCGTCCTGGCCGGGGGCCAGCTCGGACACCGGCCGGCCGTCCGCCGGCAGGCCCGGTTCAGGCCCGGACAGCTCCTCCTCCCGCTCCAGCAGCGGATTGGACTCCAGGGCGGCGTTGACCTCGGCCTCCAGCTCCAGGGCCGACAGCTGCAGCAGCCGGATCGCCTGGCGCAACTGGGGCGTCAGGGACAGCTGCTGGCCGAGCCGGGTCTGGAGGGTGGGTTTCATGGCAATCCGCGGGGGGCGGTTGCCAACAGACTACAGGCGGAAGGCATCGCCCAGGTAGACACGGCGGACGTCCGGGTTTTCCAGGATCGCGTCCGGGGAGCCCTGGGCCAGGACGGCGCCGTCGCTGAGGATGTAGGCGCGGTCGCAGATGCCCAGGGTTTCGCGCACGTTGTGGTCGGTGATCAGGACGCCGATGCCGCGCGCCTTGAGGTGGCGGACGATCTTCTGGATCTCGCCGACCGAGATCGGGTCGACGCCGGCGAAGGGCTCGTCCAGCAGCATGAAGCGCGGCGCCGCCGCCAGCGCCCGGGCGATCTCGACCCGGCGCCGCTCGCCGCCGGACAGGCTGGCGCCGGGCTGGCCGGCGACGTGGCCGATCTGCAGTTCCTCCAGCAGGGCCGAGAGCTCGCGGGCGCGGCCGTGCGCGTCCAGTTCCGGGCGCAGCTCCAGCACCGCGCCGATGTTGTCGGCGACGCTGAGCTTGCGGAACACCGAGGCTTCCTGCGGCAGGTAGCCGAGGCCGCGACGGGCCCGTTCGTGCATGGGCAGGGCGGTGATGTCCTGGCCGTCCAGCAGGATGCGGCCGGCGTCGGCCGAGACCAGGCCGACGATCATGTAGAAGCAGGTGGTCTTGCCGGCGCCGTTGGGGCCGAGCAGGCCGACCACTTCGCCCGGCCGCAGCGACAGGCCGAAGTCGCGCACCACCTTGCGCGATCGGTAGGTCTTGGCCAGTCCTTCCGCGGTGAGCATCAGTCGCCGCTGGCGGGCTTGGACTTGGGCAGGATGCGCATGCTCACCCGGCTGCCGTCGCCGCCACCGTCCAGGCGGCCGGTGCCGATGTCGTACTTGACCGTCTCGCCGCGCAGGGTGCCGCGCGGCTGGCGGATCTCCACCGAGCCGGCCAGCACCATGATGTCCTCGTCCGGGGTGTAGGTGATGGTGCGGGCGAAGGCGTCCATGGGTTCGCCGGCGTCGGATATCTGGTGCAGGCGGGCCGGTGCGCCGGTCAGCACGATGCGGCGGATCTCGCCGGCCACCCGGTGGATCTCGGCGCGGTCGGCGTCCACTTCCATCGTGCCCTGGCGGATCTTCACGTTGCCTTCCAGGACCGAGACGCTGTCGTCGTCCAGCAGCGCGTCGGTGTGGTCGGCGGTGATGTCCATCGGCTGGTCGCGGTCGCTGGACTTGGCCGCCGCCGGCGCGGCCAGCAGCAGGGCGAGGGGCAGGAGCAGGCTAGCGGCGACTGGGCGCATATCGGCCTTCGACATCGTTGAGGAGCTGGAAGCGCTTGGCCTGCATGTCCACCCGCAGGCCGGTGCCGCGCAGTATAGATTCGCCGTGGGTGACGGTCACCCGATCATCGGTGCTGGCTTCCCGCCGCTGCGGGAACACCGACAGCAGGCCGGTGTCGAAGCGGCTGCGCAGGCCGGAGGCGCCGGGCGGGCCGACCATGTTCACGTCCTCGCGCAGCTGCAGTTCCTCGCCGCCGGGGCTGACCCAGGCGGTGCGCGAGCGCGCGGTCCAGCGGCCGTTCTCGCCCGGGAAACTGAACTCCGGCTGCTCCAGCAGCAGCGAGCGGGCGCCCGGTTCGCGGAACAGGTGCGGGCCGGTGACGGTGAAGGATTCCTTGCCGGCCTCGTCCAGGGCGATCAGCTCGTAGTCGCGCAGCACGTACTCGGAGCGGTCGCTGGGCGGCGGCGGCCGGTCGTCGCGCAGGGCCAGGCGCCAGGCCACCAGGCTGACCAGCACCATCGCGCTCAGGCCGAGGACGATGTTGAGCCGGGTCCGGTTCATTTCGCGCCGAAACGGGCCAGGATGTCGCCGCGCAGGCCGCGCGCTTCCAGCAGCAGGTCGCAGAACTCGCGCACGGCACCGGCACCGCCGGCGGCCTGGCTGCGCCAGTGCACGCGTTCGGCCACCCAGGGATGGGCATTGGCCGGGGCGGCGGCCAGGCCGGCGATGCCCATGGCCGGCAGGTCGGGCAGGTCGTCGCCCATGTGCGAGGCGTCTTCCAGGGCCAGGCCGAGTTCGCCGGCCAGGCGGCGCAGGCAGGCGGCCTTGTCGCCGACGCCGGTGAACAGGTGCGAGAGGCGCAGCTCGCGCACCCGCGCCTCCAGCGCGGCGCTGTGTCGGGCGGTGATGATGGCGACCCGGATGCCGTGGTCCTCGAGCAGGCGCAGGCCCATGCCGTCCAGCACGTGGAAGGCCTTCGTCTCGGTGCCGGCATCGTCGTAGTACAGGCGCCCGTCGGTCAGGGTGCCGTCGACGTCGAAGCAGGCCAGGCGGATGCGGGCGGCGCGGTCGCGCAGGGTTTGGTCGTTCATGCCGGAGGCGGGCGATTGCGGGCTCATGCGATCAGAGCACCCGGGCACGCAACAGGTCGTGAATGTTCAGGGCGCCGATCACCCGGCGCTCCCCGTCCACCACCACCAGGGCGCTGATCTTGTGCTCCTCCATCAGCCGCGCCGCCTCGACGGCCAGGGCGTCGGCGCCGATGGTCTTGGGGCTGCGGCCCATCAGGGCGTCGATCGGGGTGGCGTGCAGGTCGGTGTCCTCGTCGTCGAGGGCGCGGCGCAGGTCACCGTCAGTGAACACGCCGCAGAGCCGGCCCTGGTCGTCCACCACCGCCGTCATGCCCAGGCGCTTGCGGGTCATCTCCAGCAGGGCGAAGGCGGTGCTGACGCCGGAGGCCACCACCGGCACTTCCTCGCCGGTGTGCATCACGTCGCGGATGTGCAGCAGCAGGCGCCGGCCGAGGCTGCCGGCCGGATGCGAGCGGGCGAAGTCCTCGGCGGTGAAGCCGCGCGCCTCCAGCAGGGCCACGGCCAGGGCGTCGCCCAGGGCCAGCGAGGCGGTGGTGCTGGACGTCGGCGCCAGGCCCAGCGGGCAGGCTTCCGCCGGCACGCTGATGTCCAGGTGCACGTCGGCCAGCCGGGCCAGGCTGGACTGCGGCTTGCCGGTCATGGCCACCAGGCGGTTGCCCTGGCGCTTCAGCGCCGGGACGATGGTGAGGATTTCGTCGCTTTCACCGGAGTTGGACAGGGCCAGGACCACGTCGGCGTCGGTGACCATGCCCAGGTCGCCGTGGCTGGCCTCGCCCGGGTGCAGGAAGAAGGCCGGCGTGCCGGTCGAGGCCAGGGTGGCGGCGATCTTGGTGGCGATGTGGCCGGACTTGCCCATGCCGGTGCAGACCACCCGGCCGCGGCAGGCCAGCAGCAGCCGGCAGGCCTCGGCGAACGCGGGGCCGATGCGGTCGCGCAGCGCCTGCAGGGCCCGGGTTTCGACCTCCAGTACCTGGCGGCCGGAGGCGATCAGGTCGGCGTCTTCGAGGGCAGGGGGAGTCGGGCTGTTCGGCACGGGGGGTGGGGCCTGGGGTTAGAATGGCGCCATTCTAACGTCTGCCCGGCTCCGGCCGCGGCCGGACCTTCCGCGACGGACCCATGAATCCCGAAACCATCCGCGAGCTGATCGAGGCCGGCCTGCCCGGCGCCTCTGCCGACGTCCGTGGCGACGACGGCGTGCATTTCGAAGCCACCGTCATCTGCGCCGCCTTCGCCGGCAAGCTGCCGCTGGCCCGCCACCGCATGGTCTACGCGACCCTGGGCGAGCGCATGGGCGGCGAGATCCATGCGCTCTCGCTGCGCACCCTCACTCCCGACGAAGCGGCCCGGGCGGGCTGAGGCGGACATGGCAAAGATCGTCATCACCGGCGGCGAACCGCTCCAGGGCGAGGTGCAGATCTCCGGCGCCAAGAACGCCGTGCTGCCCATCCTTGCCGCCACCCTGCTGGCGGACGGCCCGGTCGAGATCGGCAACGTCCCGCACCTGCACGACGTCACCACGACCATGGAGCTGCTTGGCGCCATGGGCGTGCAGCTGATGGTGGACGAGAAGCTCACCATCACCGCCGACCCGCGCTTCATCACCTCGACGGTGGCACCCTACGAGCTGGTCAAGACCATGCGCGCCTCGATCCTGGTGCTGGGGCCGCTGGTGGCGCGCTTCGGCCACGCCGAGGTCTCGCTGCCCGGCGGCTGCGCCATCGGGTCGCGCCCGGTCGAGCAGCACATCCGCGGCCTGCAGGCCCTGGGCGCCGACGTCACCGTCGAGAACGGCTTCATCAAGGCCCGCGCCGAACGCCTGCGCGGTGGCCGCTACGTCTTCGACCTGGTGACCGTCACCGGCACCGAGAACGTGATGATGGCGGCGACCCTGGCCAGCGGCACCACGGTGCTGGAGAACTGCGCCATGGAGCCGGAGGTGGTGGACCTGGCCAACTGCCTGGTGCGCATGGGCGCGAAGATCGAGGGCGCCGGCACCAACCGCATCGTCATCCACGGCGTCGAGCGCCTGGAAGGCGTGCACTATGACGTGCTGCCCGACCGCATCGAGACCGGCACCTTCCTGGTCGCCGGCGCCATGACCGGCGGCCGGGTGGTGGCCCGCCGCACCCGTGCCGACATCATGGACGCGGTGCTGGTGAAGCTGGAGGAAGCCGGCGCCCACCTGAACGTCAATGGCGATGCCATCGAGGTGGACATGCGCGGCCGCCGGCCGAAGGCGGTCAGCCTGACCACGGCGCCTTACCCGGCCTTCCCGACCGACATGCAGGCGCAGTTCGCCGCGCTGAACACCATTGCCGAAGGCGTCGGCGTCATCACCGAGACGATCTTCGAGAACCGCTTCATGCACCTCAACGAGCTGCAGCGGCTGGGCGCCGACCTGCGGGTGGAGGGCAACACCGCCATCATCCGCGGCGTCGAGAAGATGACCGGCGCGCCGATCATGGCCACCGACCTGCGCGCCTCTGCCTCGCTGGTGCTGGCCGGCCTGGTGGCCAGGGGTGAGACGGTGGTGGACCGCATCTATCACATCGATCGCGGCTACGAGAACATCGAGGAGAAGCTCGGTTCCCTCGGCGCGAAGATCCGCCGGCTGCCGGGCTGAGCGGCGCCCGCCGGCGCCTGCCGCCGGCGCTCAGTTGCCGTTGATCCGGGCGATGCGCATCTCGAAGACGTCGCCGTCGTCCTCGTACTGCTTGATCCACAGCGGCAGCCAGCCGTGCTCGCGGGCGAACCACATCTTGGTGAGCCGGCCGCTGCCGCGTCCGCCGCGCTCCACCCGCACCGCCCGCAGCTCGCCGATGGCGGTGCGCAGCCGTACCCGGGCGGCGAAGCGGTAATCCTGCTGCTCCAGCGCGCCACGCGCGGCCACCGGCAGGCTGACGCTGCCGGTTTCCTGGCCGCCGGCCAGCACGGCCATCAGCGCCGCCGTCGCCGACTGCTTGTCCAGCACGCCAGGGCGGTAGGGCAGGTCCTTGCGGTTGTCCTTCCAGGCGCTGCGCACCACCTGGTTGGCGGCATCCACCCGCAGCGATTCCCGGCGCTCCTTCCAGGCGGCCTTCTGCCGCATGTCGTAGTCGATCACCTCGAAACCCTCGCCGGTCCAGGCCAGCAGCGAGCGCTCCTCGCGCTGGACGCCGGCCAGGCTGGCCAGGCCGCCGGTGGCCTGGCTGCGGGTGAGCATTTCCCAGCGGCCGTCGGCCAGCCGGCGCAGGACGATGCTGCCGTCGCCGACGCGCTCGCCATTGCGGTGGACCGAGTACTCGGCCTGGAAGGGCTGCGGCGGCGCCGCGGCGAGGGCCGCCAGCGGCAGCAGGGCGAGGGCGAGCAGGGCGGAGGCGAATCGGCGCATGGCTCAGTCTCCGTGCAGGCGGTCGTCGTCGCCCAGCCGGAGCGGACGGCGCAGGGGTGCGCCATCCAGGCGCGGGCATTGGGCATCAAGCTGCAGCCGGCCCTCGGCGATCAGGGCGACGCAGGCGGTGAGCAGGGCATGCTCGCGCGGCAGCAGGCGCGCCGCCAGCGACTCCGGCGTGTCCCCGGGGCCGATGCCGACATGCGCCTGCGCCAGCACCGGGCCGGCATCCAGGACCGGCGTCACCACGTGCACGCTGGCGCCGTGATCGCGGTCGCCGGCGGCCAGGGCGCGGGCGTGCGTGTCCAGGCCCGGGTGGCGCGGCAGCAATGAGGGATGGATGTTGATCATGCGCGGCATGAACCTGCGGACGGCGGCTTCGCCGATGATCCGCAGGTATCCCGCGCAGACGATGAGGTCGGGCTGAACGGCGGCGACTTCGCTGAACAGGGCTTCATCATGGGCCGCCCGCGCCGCGAAGCCGCGCGGCGATACCGCCAGCGCCGGCACGCCGGCCGCACGCGCCAGTTCCAGGGCCTGGCAGCCCGGGCGGTCGGAGAACACGCCGACGATGCGGGCAGGAATGCGGCCGCCGGCGATCGCGCCGAGCAGCGCCTGCAGGTTGCTGCCGCGGCCCGAGGCCAGGACGGCGATGCGGAAATCCGCCATCGCCTTCAGTGCTTGCGCGAGACGGCGTAGCGGGCCAGGCCGCGCAGGGCGTCCAGCCACTCGCCGGCGGGCAGGCCGTCCAGGCTGCGCTCGGCCAGGCCGGCGAAGTGCAGGGCCCGCTCCTGGCTGTAGCCGATGCCGCCGCTGGCGCCGATCGCCGCCAGCACTTCCGGCATGGCGCTGCTGTCGCCCTGCTCGATGATCTGGCGCAGGCGCTCCCGCACCTCGGCACCGCTGTGGGCCATGGCGTGGATCAGCGGCAGGGTGGCCTTGCCCTCGGCCAGGTCGTCGCCGAGGTTCTTGCCGAGGGCCTCGGCGTCGGCGGTGTAGTCCAGCACGTCGTCGGCGATCTGGAAGGCCAGGCCCAGGTTCAGGCCGTAGTCGTAGAGCTGGCGCTGTTCGGCTTCGCCGGCACCGGCCAGCAGGGCGCCCAGGCGGGTGGCGGCGGCGAACAGCACCGCCGTCTTGCGCTCGATCACCCGCAGGTAGGCGGCCTCGTCGGTGTCGGGGTTGTTGACGTGCAGCAGCTGCAGCACCTCGCCCTCGGCGATGCGGTTGGTGGTGTCGGCCAGCAGGGCCATCACCGGCATCGAGTCCAGTTCCACCATCAGCTGGAAGCTGCGCGAATAGAGGAAATCGCCGACCAGCACGCTGGCGGCATTGCCCCAGAGCGCGTTGGCGGTCTTGCGGCCGCGGCGCAGGTCGGATTCGTCCACCACATCGTCGTGCAGCAGGGTCGAGGTGTGGATGAACTCGATGATGGCCGCCAGCTGGTGCACGGCCGGGCCGCCGCCACCCAGGGCGCGCGCCGCCAGGATCACCAGCATCGGCCGCAGGCGCTTGCCGCCGGCGGCGATGATGTGTTCGGAGACCTGGTTGACCAGGGCGACATCGGAGGCCAGCCGGCGCCGGATCAAGTCGTTGACCGCGGCCATGTCGGCGGCGGCGAGGGCCTGGATCTCGGAAAAACCGGAGGCGGGACTGTGCTGGGCGTCGGGCATGGCGCGGATTATAGGCTGCCCGCCCACCGTCCGGCCTTTGCCCGGATCAGGGTAGGAGGGCCGCGCGACCGGCCTGCCTGGCCCGGTCCGCCGTTCCCCTGGGGCGGTGCAGCGGCTACCCTAGGCGTCCGACGCAAGCCGATTTCCTCAAGGACACGAAAGCAATGGCCAGAGGCGTGAACAAGGTCATCCTGGTGGGCAACCTGGGCAATGACCCCGACGTGAAGTACACCCAGAGCGGCATGGCCGTGACCACGCTCAGCCTGGCCACCACCAGCGTGCGCAAGGACCGTGACGGCAACACCCAGGAGCGCACCGAATGGCACCGCATCAAGCTGTTCGGCAAGCTCGGCGAGATCGCCGGCGAGTACCTGCGCAAGGGCCGCCAGGTCTACATCGAAGGCTCGATCCGCTACGACAAGTTCACCGGCCAGGACGGCCAGGAGCGCTACATCACCGAGATCATCGCCGACGAGATGCAGATGCTCGGCGGTGGCGGCGAGGGCGGGGACCGGCCGATGCGCTCCGGTGGCGGCGATCGCCCGGCCCGCTCCGGCGGCGGCGAATCGCGTGGCGGCCGCGGTGGCGGTTACGAGCGTCCGGCGCCGGCGCCGCGCAACGACGAGCCCTTCCCGGACGACGACATCCCGTTCTGATCCCGGGACCCGGGCCCGGCGCCGGCCTCGGCGCCAGGCCCCGACAGCGATCCCCTTCCGGGCCCTGCGGGGCCCGGAAGCGTTTCCGGCCCCGGCCGGGCGCTTCCGTTTCATTCAGGAAACACCACGTCCTCCATACGGGGATTGTTGCAGTAGCGTTCCCAATTACCATGGCAGCCATCCCGATCTTTCCGGGGGCCGCCATGAATGACCTGCCTGCCTTCTTCCTCCGCCTGAGCCTGGCCCTGATCCTGGCCGACCGTGGCCTGGACGGCCTGGCCGGCGCCGCCGCGCTGCCGGTGGCGCTGCCGGCCATACTCTGCCTGCTGGCGGCCCTGGCGCTGCTGGCCGGTTACCAGACCCGGGCGCTGGCCCTCATGGCCGCCCTGGTGGCCCTGGTCCAGGCCCTGTTCCTGCCCTGGGACTTCCGTTCCGCCCTGGCGGGACTGCCGGTGGCCGGTCATCTCCTCACTGCCACCGGCCTGGTGGCCCTGGCCCTGATCGGGCCGGGCGGCTTCAGCCTGGACGCCTGGCGGCACCGGCGACTGCTGCGGCGCCTCGAATGCGGCTGCGCCATGGATGGCGCGGCCACCACCCTCCGTCCCGGCTGGGGCCAGCGCCTGACCGAGGCCTGCGTCGAGGCCGGCCTCCGGCGCATGCCGGCGCTGGAGCGCTGGCTGCGCTCGCCGGGGACCGACCCGGATTCCGACCGCTTCCATTTCCCTTCGTGAGGTGACCCATGGACAAGCTCGATCTCGCCGTCATCGTCGGCTCCACCCGCCGTGACTCGATCAATCGCCGCCTGGCCCAGGCCCTGGTCCGTCTCGCCGGCGATCGGGTCCGTGCCCGCTTCATCCGCATCGACGACCTGCCGCTCTACAACCAGGACCTCGAAGGGCAGCGTCCCGCCGAGGTCGACCGCTTCACCGCCGAGGTCGCCGCCGCCGATGCCATCCTGGTGGTCTCCCCCGAGCACAACCGCTCGATCACTGCGGCACTGAAGAACGCCATCGACTGGGGTTCCAAGCCGGCGGACAGGAACGTCTGGCGCGACAAGGTGATTGCCATCACCGGCACCACGTCCGGCGCCATCGGCACCGCCGTCGGCCAGGCGCACCTGCGCCTGGTGCTGGGCATCCTCGGCGCCCTGGTGATGGGCGGCGAAGCCTACATCGGCGGCTTCAAGCCGGAGCTGGTGGATGCGGAGGACCGCATCACCGTCGACTCCACCCGCGACTTCCTCTCGGCGTGGATGGACCGCTTCCTCAAGCTCGCCCAGGGCATGCGCCAGGTGCGCTCCGCCGCCTGAGTTGCCGCATCCGCTGAACCGGCGCGGCTGGACGCTCCCGGGGGCGGGTGGAACAATGGCCGCGCCTGTTCACTCATGGCGCGGCCGACCGGCCGGGCGGCGCATGCCGACCCCGCGGGCGGCCATCGCCCGGAAAGGGGAAAGGATGCAGACCTGGCTGGTCACCGGCGGCGCCGGCTTCATCGGCGGCAATTTCGTCCTGGATGCGGTGGCATCCGGCGTGCGCGTGGTCAATCTCGACGCGCTGACCTATGCCGGCAACCTCGACACGCTCGCCCCGCTGCAGGGTCATCCCGGCCACGTCTTCGTGCACGGCGACATCGGCGACCGCGCGCTGGTGACGCGCCTGCTGGCCGAACATCGGCCCGCGGCCATCCTCAACTTTGCCGCCGAAAGCCACGTGGACCGCTCCATCGACGGCCCGGCCGCCTTCGTGAAGACCAATGTGGTCGGCACCCTGAACCTGCTGGAATGCGCCCGCGACTACTGGCGCTCGCTTGAAGGCGAGGCGCGCGAGGCCTTCCGCTTCCTGCACGTCTCCACCGACGAGGTCTATGGCTCGCTGGGCGAGAGCGGCAGGTTCACCGAGGAAACACCCTACGCACCGAACTCGCCATACTCCGCCTCCAAGGCCGCTTCCGACCATCTGGTGCGGGCCTTCCACCACACCTACGGGTTGCCGGTGCTGACCACCAACTGCTCGAACAACTACGGGCCCTACCAGTTCCCGGAGAAGCTCATCCCGCTGGTGATCCAGAAGGCGCTCAAGGGCGAGCCGCTGCCGGTCTACGGCGACGGCCGCAACGTCCGCGACTGGCTGTACGTGAAGGACCACTGCGCGGCGATCCGGCGGGTGCTGGAGGCCGGCCGTGTCGGCGAAACCTACAACGTCGGCGGTGATGCCGAGCGGCAGAACATCGAGGTGGTGAAGGCGATCTGCGCGCTGATCGACCAGCGCCGGCCGCGCGAGGACGGCCGGCCGCGCGAATCGCAGATCACCTTCGTCAAGGACCGGCCGGGCCACGACCGTCGCTACGCCATCGACGCCGGCAAGATCCGCCGCGAGCTGGGCTGGACGCCGACGGTGAGTTTCGAACAGGGCCTGGCGGCCACCGTGGACTGGTACCTGGACAACGCCGACTGGGTGGCGCGGGTGCTGGACGGAAGCTACCGGCTTGAACGCATCGGCGTGGAGGCCTGACATGTCGCGCAAGGGCATCATCCTGGCCGGAGGCTCCGGCACCCGGCTGTATCCGGTTACCCAGGCGATCAGCAAGCAGCTGTTGCCGGTCTACGACAAGCCGATGATCTATTACCCGCTCAGCGTGCTGATGCTGGCGGG
>DATGPR010000007.1:0-47022 GCA_035304725.1 Arenimonas sp. | reverse complement strand
GGCAGGTTCAGTTTGATGCCACGCGTGAGGCGGGTGGCCAGGCTGACGTCCTTGGGCAGGACCGTGGAGTGGGCGGGGACGAGGGAGACGTCGTCGAAGGTGAGCGCTTCGGCCTGGATGCGCAGCATGGGCGGCTCCGGGTTGAGGAAGCGCGGCATTATAGCCTGCCGGCCCGCCTCCACGGCGGCCCGGCGGCTGCAACGGTGCAGGCCGGTTGGCGTCCCGTCAGCCCAGCAGGGCCAGGGACAGGCCCGGCCACCAGGTGATGAGCAGCAGCGCCGCCAGCAGCACCAGGAAGAAGGGGATGCAGGCCCGGACCAGGGTGCCGATCGGCCGGCCGAAACGGTAGGCGGCGATGAACAGGTTCATGCCCACCGGCGGGGTGAAGTAGCCCAGCTGCAGGTTGGCCAGCATGACGATGCCCAGGTGCACCGGGTGGATGCCGAAGGCGGCCGCCACCGGCAGCAGCAGCGGCACCAGGATCACCACTGCCGAGAAGATGTCCAGCAGCATGCCCACGGCCAGCAGGAACAGGTTGAGCAGCAGCAGGAAGGCCAGCGGGCTTTCCACGTGCCGGCTCAGCCATTCGAACAGCCGGGTCGGTACCTCCTGGTCCACCAGCCAGGCCGACAGGGCCAGGGCTGCCCCCAGGATCAGCAGCACGGCGCCGACCAGGCGCACCGCCTCGGCCATCACTGTGGGCAGCTTCCGCAGGGAAATTTCCCTTTTGATGAAGACAGTTACGAGCAATACATAAAGTGCCGTCACAGCCGCGGCCTCGCTGGCCGCCAGCAGGCCGGAATAGATGCCGCCCAGCACGATCACCGGCAGCGGCAGCTCCCAGGCGCTTTCCTTCAGGGCGCCGGCCAGCTCCGGCCAGGA
This sequence comes from Arenimonas sp., assembly GCA_035304725.1. Lineage (GTDB taxonomy): Bacteria > Pseudomonadota > Gammaproteobacteria > Xanthomonadales > Xanthomonadaceae > Arenimonas. The sequence goes on along the minus strand of DATGPR010000007.1, from coordinate 46,140 downwards.
GAAGCGGGCGCCGCGCGGCAGGCGCCAGCCCTCGCGCATCGCCTGCAGCGACAGCAGGGCCATCATCAGCGCGCCGGGCAGCAGGCCGGCCAGGAACAGGTCGGGAATGCTCACCTCGCCGCCGGCCGCCTGCCCCGCCACGAAGCCATAGAGGATCAGCGGCAGCGAGGGCGCGAACAGCAGGCCCAGGCTGCCGCCGGCGGTGACCAGGCCCAGGCTGTAGCGTTCGGAATACCCGGCCTGGCGCAGCGCCGGGTACAGCAGCGCGCCCAGGGCCACGATGGTCACGCCGGAGGCACCGGTGAAGGCGGTGAAGAAGGCGCAGGCAACGATGGCGACGATGGCCAGGCCACCCGGCAGCCAGCCCAGCAGGGCGTTCGACAGCCGCACCAGCCTTTTCGGCGCCCCGCTCTCCCCCAGCAGGTAGCCGGCCAGGGCGAACAGCGGGATGGTCACCAGTCCCGGCAGGTCGCCCAGCCGGTACAGCTCCACCGCCAGCACCACCAGGTCGTAGCCGGCCAGGTGGAAACCCAGCAGGGCCACGCCGGCGATCAGGGCGAACAGCGGCATGCCCAGGGCCGCCAGCGCCAGCAGGATCAGCAGGCCCAGCCACAGGCTCATGCCGCTTCCTCCCCGGCGATGCCGGCGACCGGGTCGCCCGGCCCCGCCTTCGCCGCGATGAGGAAGCGGATGGCCATCAGGCCGAAGCCGATCGGCAGGGCCAGCATCGGCACCCAGCTCGGAATGCCTTCGATGAAGGGCACCGGCGCCTCGCGCTCGAGTTCGACCAGGCCCCAGCCCAGCCAGGCCAGCACCGCGCAGAGCACGGCGGCGGCCAGTTGCGCCACCACCCAGCTCAGCCGGCGCCAGAACGGCGGCAGGAAGCGCGGCAAGGCATCGATGGCGATATGCCGGCGATCACGGGTGGCGCCGAGCGCGCCCAGCAGGGCCAGCCAGAACACGCCGGCGCGGCCGGCCGCCTCGCCCCAGGCCAGGCCACTGTCGAAGAACACGCGCAGGCCGATCTGCGTCACCGACAGCAGCAGCAGGGCCAGCACCAGGGCCGCCAGCAGGCCGTCTTCCACGCGGTGCAGGCGCTGCAGCCAGCGCCGGGCGGCGCCCTGCCCGTCCATTCAGTCGGCCCGCTTCCGGTCCAGGATGCGGCGGACTTCGGCCAGCAGCGCCGGCGAGATCGCCTGCTTGCCCTCGAGCTCGGCCATCACCTGCTCGCCGATGGCGCGCCAGCGGGCGGCTTCGTCGGGCTCCAGCTCGGTGACCACCAGGCCCTGCCTGCGCAGGGCCGCCAGTGCCTCGGCCTCGTCGCCGCGCAGGTTCTCGTCCATGCGCCTGGCGGCGGCGGCGAAGGCCTGGGCCAGCACCTGCTGGTCGGCCGGTGAAAGCTTCTTCCAGGCCTTCTCGTCCAGCACCAGGTAGCCGACGACGTAGCTCAGCGGCAGGTCCACCAGGCTGCGCAGGCGGCCATGCCACTGCAGGGCGATGGCCCCATTGGGCGTGTTGGCCACGGTGTCCACCATGCCGGTCTGCAGGGCGGTGAAGACATCGCCGATCGGCAGCGGGATCGGGCTGACGCCGCCCAGTTCGAACGTACGGATGGCGATGCTGTCGGTCTGCGGTACCCAGAGCTTGATGCCGGCCACGTCCTCGCGCCGGCGCAGCGGCTTGTTGCCCATGATGTAGGCGAAGCCGACGCCGCTCAGGCCGAGCATGCGCAGGCCGTTCTTCTCGAAGCCCTGCGCCAGCAGCGGATCCACCTCGGCCCGCACCGCCGCCACCTCGTCCCAGTCGCGGAACAGGAAAGGCAGGCTGTACAGCTGCGAATCCGGATACACCAGCGACAGCTCGCTGCCGGTGAAGACGCCGCCCTGCAGCTGGCCCAGGCGCATCTTGCGCAGCACCACCGCATCGTTGCCCATCACGCCGCCCGGGTAGAACTTCACCTCCACCCTGCCCTCGGTGCCGGCCTTGACCTCGGCGGCGGCGGCACGCAGTTCGCGCATCCAGGCCGAGCCTTCCGGCGCCAGGGTGGCGATCTTGATCTGCTGCGCGCCGGCCACGCCCGCCAGCAGGCAGGTCAGGACGAACAGCGTTGCGCGGATACCTCGGCTCATCATCCCTCGCCTCAGAAATAGTCCTTGCCGCTTTCCAGCAGCTTACGCGCCCTCTCCTGCGCCAGCACGTTCATCAGGGTATAGCCGGGCGCGCTCGGGTCGGCGGCCAGCACCTCGCCCAGCAGGCGGTCGTGCAGGTCCTGGTCGAAGACCAGGCGGGCATAGAACTCGGCCATGAGGGCCTTGGCCATCAGGTTGTGGCCGTCGCTCAGGGCAATGGCCTTCTCGAAATGCTGGCGCCCGCGCTCGGGCTGGCCGCCGAAGGATTCCGGCCGCAGCGAATGCAGCACGCCCAGGTAGACCTGGGCCATGCCGCCGGCGTGGCCGGGATCGAGTTCCACCACCCGGTCCAGCAGGGCCTGCACCTTGGGCAGCTCGGCGATCCGGCCCCAGTCGCCGCTGTTGGCCTGCAGCACGCCGGCCCAGGCGGCGGCCAGGCCGTACAGGGCCTTCACCTCGTCGGCCGGTGCCTTCGCTACCGCCGCTTCGAAGGCCGGAATGTCGCCATCGAGCGCGTCGCAGATCGCCTGGTCGGTGACGCAGATGCCGCGGCGGGCATAGGCCAGGGCCTTGTCGGCCAGGCGGCGCGCCCTCGCCTCGTCGTCGCCGGTGAAGTTGCCGGCATAGGCGCCGTTGAGTTCGGCCGCCGCCAGCAGCAGGCCGGCCTTGGCCGGCGAATCGGGCTTGCCGTCGGCGATCAGGCCGTCGATCAGCAGCAGGTAGGCCGGCAGGCCGTCGCGGACGGTGGCCGGGTCGTCGCTGTTGACCACGGCATTGCCCAGTTGCGAGGCCAGGCGGTCGCCGGCGCGGCCGGCGATGGCGGCGCAGCCGGCCAGCAGCGCCAGCAGCGCTGCCAGGGTCGCGATGGCGAGGTGCGTGGGGCGGCGGTGCGTCTTCCTCATCGGCGGTCCGGCCTCCCTGTCGGCGCTCAGGATGTGGGCAGCGTATCGAAGGCCTCGGCGGCCTCAAGCGTGTTCTGCATCAGCGTGGCCACGGTCATCGGGCCGACGCCGCCGGGCACGGGCGTGATCCAGGAAGCGCGCTTGGCGGCTTCCTCGAAGCCGACGTCGCCCACCAGGCGGCCGTCCTCGAGCCGGTTGATGCCGACGTCGATGACCACGGCGCCGGGCTTCACCCACTCGCCCGGGATGATGCCCGGCCGGCCCACCGCCACCACCAGGATGTCGGCGCCGCGCACGTGCTGTTCCAGCACCTCGCGCGGGGTGAACTTGTGGCAGCAGGTGGTGGTGCAGCCGGCGATCAGCAGTTCCAGCGCCATCGGCCGGCCGACGTGGTTGCTGACGCCGACGATGGTGGCGCTGCGGCCGCGCACCGGCTGGTCGGTATAGGCCAGCAGGGTGGTGATGCCGCGCGGCGTGCAGGGGCGGAGGCCGAACTGGCGCAGGGCCAGGTGGCCGACGTTCTCGGGGTGGAAGCCGTCGACGTCCTTGCGCGGATCGATGCGGTGGATCAGCGCGCTGGCGTCGCGGCCGCCCGGCAGCGGCAGCTGCACCAGGATGCCGTGGATGGCCGGGTCGGCATTGAGTTGGTCGATCAGCGCCAGCAGTTCCTCGTCACTGGTGCCGGCCGGCAGGTCGTAGTCCACGGCGCGGATGCCGACCTTGGCGGCGGCGCGGCGCTTGTTGCGCACGTAGACGGCCGAGGCCGGGTCGTCGCCCACCAGCACCACCGCCAGGCCGGGCGCCGGCTTGCCGGCGGCGAGCCGGGCCTGGACGCGCTTGGCCAGGTCGTCCAGCAGGGCTTCGGCAATGCCCTTGCCATCGAGGATGCGGGCGCTCATGGAACTCCGGAAATCGGCGCGAGAGGTGGGCGATTATCCCCGATGCGCCGTTGGCCCCGCCAGCGCGGCCGGCAATGCCGTCGCGCAAAGAAAAACGCCCCGGCCTGGCGGCCGGGGCGGGAGTCTCCCAACTGACGGGTCAAGGAGAGAGAGAAATCAGGCGCGGCGGGCGCGCTTGGCGGCCTGGCGGGCCGCCGGACGGCGGCTGGCCTTCTTCGCGGCCGGACGGCGACGGGCGCGGGCCGGCGTGTCGGCCAGGCCGAAGCGCACGAGCACCGGCTGCAGGCGGGCCTCGAACTCGGCCTGGGCCTGGTCGGCGAAGGCCAGCGCCTGCTTGCGCAGCGGCGCCACCTTGGCCTCGGCCTGCTTGCGCAGCGGGGCGATCTTCTTCTCCGCCTGCTTGCGCAGCTTCTCGACCTCACGACGGGCCTGGCCGGCAGCGGCGCAGGCGCGCTCGCGCAGGCTCTCGGGGGCGGTGGCCAGGGCCTCGACGGCCTGGGCAGCCTGGCGGCGGCCGAGGGCCACGGCGCCCAGGCCGGCCAGCAGCACGTTGCGGGCGGTGACGGGGGTGGCGGCGGCGCGGGCCGGACGGCGGGCCTTGCTGGCGGAACGGGTCGAACGGGTCATGGTTCACCTCGTGTCGTGCGGCCGAAAAGGGCCGGTATCGGCCCGGAGTCTGGTTCCCTTGCGTCGAGTTTTCACACTAGCCCGCTTGCGGCCCGGCGGACCTCGGGACAAGCTGGGCGTCCCTGTCAGGAGACCGCCGATGGCCGCGAAGAAATCCGCCTGGGCCCGCTTCCCGCACGATGCCAAGGGCTTCGACTACGCCGGTGACAAGCTGAAAAAGGCCTGGCCGGAGCTGCACGCCGGCGACGCCGAGCCCTTTCCGGACAGCAAGCGCGCCGCCGCCCTGATCAAGGCCGCCGGCAAGGCCGCGCCCAAGGGCCTGGACGCCGACGGCCTGGCCGAGGCCCTGCAGGAGGCCTGGCGGGCTTTCCACCGTGGCGATTTCCAGCAGGCCTACGAGGCCGGCGTCGCCCTGGGCCCGGTCGGCGCCTCGGTGGCCTGCAAGGCCCTGGGCATCCACGCCACCCACCTGGTGGACAGCGAAGCCGAGCAGCTCAAGCGCTTCGAGGAAGTGGCCAGGCTCGCGGAAGCGGCCATCGCCGCCCTGCCCGGCGAGGCCAACAGCCATTACCGCTACGCCTTCGGCCTGGGCCGTTACAGCCAGGGCATCAGCATCGCCAAGGCGCTGAAGATGGGCCTGGCCGGCAAGGTCAGGAAGGCGCTGGACAAGGCGCTGGAGCTCGAGCCCAAACACGCCGAGGCGCACCTGGCCATGGCCCAGTACCACGCCGAGATCATCGGCAAGGTCGGCGCCATGGTCGGCGGCCTCACCTACGGCGCCAAGGCCAGCGCCGCCGAGAAGCACATGGCCACCGCCCTCAAGCTGATCCCGAAGGCGCCGGTGGCACACAACGAACACGCCGCCATGCTGCTGCTCCTGCACGGCGAGGATGGCGAGGACGAGGCCGCGGCGGCCTACGAGAAGGCCGGCAAGCTCAAGCCCCGCGATGCCATGGAAGCCCTGGATGGCGAATTCGCCCGTGCCCAGCTCGAATGAGCGGCAGGGCCTGAGCGAGGCCGAGGCCGCCCGCCGCCTCGCCCGGCACGGCCGCAACGAACTGCCGCCGCCGCCCCGCCGCGGCATCGGCCGCATCGCCGCCCAGGTGATGACCGAGCCGATGTTCCTGCTGCTGGCCCTGGCCGCCGGCGCCTACCTGCTGCTGGGCGAACTGTCCGAAGGCCTGCTGCTGGCGGTGTTCGCCGGCGTCACCATCGGTCTGGTCGTGGTGCAGGAACGGCGCAGCGAACGGGCGCTGGAAGCCCTGCGTTCCCTGGGCGCGCCGATGGCGGTGGTGTTGCGCGAGGGCCGCAGCCGCAAGCTGCCGGCCGCGGAGCTGGTGCCCGGCGACCTGATGGTGCTGGAGGAAGGCGCCCGCGTGCCCGCCGACGGCCGCCTGCTCGCCTGCCGCGCCCTGGCCGTGGACGAATCCCTGCTCACCGGCGAGAGCGTGCCGGTGGACAAGCACGCGGGCAGCGAAGGCGAGTCCGGCGAAGCGTTCGCCGGCACCCTGGTGGTCGGCGGCAGCGGCCTGGCCGAGGTGCTGCGCACCGGCACCGCCACCCGCAGCGGCCAGATCGGCGAGGCCCTGGGCAGCATCGACGTCGAATCCACCCGCCTGCAGCGCAATACCGCAAGGCTGGTGCGCCTGTTCGGTTTGCTGGCGCTGGCGGTCAGCGGCTCGCTGCTGCTCTTCCACGGTCTGAAGAGCGGCCAGTGGGTGCAGGGCCTGCTGGCCTCGATCGCGGCGGCGATGTCGCTGCTGCCCGAGGAATTCCCGCTGGCGCTGGCGGTATTCCTGGCGCTGGGCGCCTGGCGCATGGCGCGGGTCGGTGTGCTGGTGCGGCGTGCCGCCGTGGTCGAAACCCTGGGCGCCGCCACCGTGCTCTGTGTCGACAAGACCGGCACCCTGACCGAGAACCGCATGCGCGTGGCCTGGCTGGACGATGGCCGCGACGGCTTCGAACCCGGCAAGGGCGAGGTGCCGGAAGCCCTGCAGCCGCTGCTGCGTGCCGCCGTGCTGGCCAGCCGCGCCCATTCCATGGATCCGATGGACCGCGCCCTGCAGGCCTTGGCACCGGCCGATCTCGTGCAATGCGAATTCGCCCACCTGCCGGTGTCGCCGGAACTGCCGGCCCTGACCGTGGCGCATGCCCTGCCCACCACCGGCCGCCTGCGCATCGCCTGCAAGGGCGCGCCGGAAGCGGTGGCCCGCCTCTGCGGCCTGGACGAAGCGCAGCGCCAGGCGGTGCAGGCCCGCGCCACCGCCGCCGCCGAACGCGGCCTGCGCCTGCTCGGCGTGGCCGAGGCCGAGATCGACGGGCCGATGCCGGCGACAGCCTCGCAGATCCCGCTGCGCTGGCATGGCCTGGTCGGATTCGAGGATCCGCTGCGGCCCAGCGTGCCGGCCGCCATGGCCGAGGCCCGCGCCGCCGGCATCCGGGTGGTGATGATGACCGGCGATTTCGCCGCCACCGCCCGCGCCATCGCCACCCAGGCCGGCCTCGACCATCCCGATGAGGTGATCACCGGCGCCGAGCTCGACGGCATGGACGCGCCCGCCTTCGCCGCTGCCGCCCGCCGCTGCAACGTGTTCGCGCGGGTGCGGCCGGAACAGAAGCTGCGCCTGGTGGAAGCGCTCAAGGCCGATGACGGCGTGGTGGCCATGACCGGTGACGGCGTCAACGACGCGCCGGCCCTGAAGTCGGCGCACATCGGCATCGCCATGGGCAAGCGCGGCACCGACGTCGCCCGCGAGGCGGCGCCGCTGGTGCTGATGGAGGAGGACTTCGGCCTGATCGTCACCGCCGTGCGCCAGGGCCGGCGCATCTTCGACAACCTGCGCAAGGTGATGCTCTACATCGTCGCCATCCACGTGCCGATTGCCGGCCTGGCGGTGCTGCCGCTGCTGCTGGGCTTCCCGCCCCTGCTGCTGCCGGCGCATGTGGTGCTGATCGAGATGGTGATCGACCCGATGTGCTCGATCGCCTTCGAGGGCCAGCCGGAGGAGCCGGACTTGATGCGGCAGCCGCCGCGACCGCTGGACGAGGCGCTGGTGGCCGCGCCGCAATTGATCCTGGGCGTGCTGCTGGGCGCGGTGGTGCTGGCGGCCAGCCTGGGCACCTACCTGCTGGCGGCGGCCAAGGGCATGGGCGAGGAAGAGGCCCGCACCCTGGCCATGATCGCGATCACCGCCGGCAACCTGGCCCTGGTGGCCACCCTGGCCCGGCGTCGCGGCGCCTGGACCGGTTCCCGCGGCCTGGCCTACCTGCTGATCGCCCTGGGCGCCACGACGGTACTGGCCGCCTGCATCCTGCAGCCGGCCCTGCGCGAACTCTTCCACTTCGCCCTGCCCGCCCCGGCCGATGCCCTGAAGGCGGCCCTGCTCGGCGCGGCCAGCGGCCTGGTACTGGAACTGTTCAAGCCGCTGGCGACGGTGCAGCGCGTGCTCGGCAAGCAGGTACGGAACCGCTAGAAACGAAAAAGCCCGCACTGGGCGGGCCTTCGGCATCCTGGGTGAACCTTGGTGGGCGGTACAGGATTTGAACCTGTGACCCCTGCCGTGTGAAAGCAGTGCTCTACCGCTGAGCTAACCGCCCAAGAGGCCGCGCATCTTACGCGGGGGCCCAAAAACGGTCAAGCCGGCGGGCCGGCCCGCGGTTCAGCGCAGCTTGGTAACCAGCATGGCCGCGGCCTCCGGCGGCGGCGCGAAGCGGTCCGGGCGGGCGCTTTCCCAGAACACCTGGAAGACCGGGTGCTCGGGAACCGTTTCCAGCAGCTGCCCCTGCGGCACGAAGCGGTGCAGCTTGGCCAGCGAGCGCACCTCGGTCGAGGACACCCGGCGGATGATGTGCTCCGGCCCCAGCTGGCGGGGGTGCTCCAGGCCGGCGGCCGCCAGCAGCTCCTTCAGCGCCTCGACGGTATTGCGGTGGAAGTTGTAGACGCGCACCGACTTGTCGGTCGGATCCAGGGCGGCCTGGCGGTGCCGGTCCTGGGTGGCCACGCCGGTCGGGCAATGGCCGGTGTGGCAGCTCTGCGACTGGATGCAGCCCAGGGCGAACATGAAGCCGCGGGCGGCATTGCACCAGTCGGCGCCCAGGGCCATGGCGCGGGCGATGTCGAAGGCGGTGACGATCTTGCCGGCCGCCGCCACCTTGACCCGGCTGCGCAGGTCCAGGCCGACCAGGGTGTTGTGCACCAGCATCAGCGCCTCGCGCATGGGCGCGCCGACGTGGTTGGTGAATTCCAGCGGCGCCGCGCCGGTGCCGCCCTCGGCGCCATCGACGACGATGAAGTCCGGCAGGATGCCGGTCTCGCGCATGGCCTTGGCGATCGAGAACCACTCCCAGGGATGGCCGATGGCCAGCTTGAAGCCGGTCGGCTTGCCGCCGGAGAGGTCGCGCAGCTGCTGGATGAACTCCAGCAGCCCGATCGGCGTGTCGAAGGCGCTGTGCGCCGCCGGCGAGACGCAGTCCACGCCGACCGGCACGCCGCGGGCATCGGCGATCTCCGGGGTCACCTTGGCGCCCGGCAGGATGCCGCCCTGCCCCGGCTTCGCGCCCTGACTGAGCTTGAGCTCGATCATCTTGACCTGCGGGTCCAGGGCATTGCGCTTGAAACGCTCGGGATCGAAACGGCCTTCCTCGTCGCGGCAGCCGAAGTAGCCCGAGCCGATCTCCCAGACCAGGTCGCCGCCGTTCTCGCGGTGGTAGACGGAGATCGAACCCTCGCCGGTATCGTGGTAGAAACCGCCGCGCCTGGCGCCGGCATTGAGGGCGCGGATGGCATTGGCCGAGAGCGAGCCGAAGCTCATGGCCGAGATGTTGAAGACGCTGGCCGAGTACGGCTGCGCCCGGTCCTCGCCCACCAGCACGCGGAAGTCGGCCGACTCGATCTTCACCGGCCGCAGCGAGTGGTTGATCCACTCGTAGTTCTCGCCGTAGACGTCGTGCTGGGTGCCGAAGGGCCGCTTGTCCAGCACGTCCTTGGCGCGCTGGTAGACGATGGCGCGCTGCTGCCGCGAGAACGGCCGCTCGTCGGTATCACCCTCGATGAAGTACTGGCGGATCTCCGGGCCGATCGATTCCAGGCCGTAGCGGAAATGCGCCGAGACCGGATAGTTGCGCCGCAGGGCCTGCTTGCGCTGGAGCAGGTCGATGATGCCGACCACGCTCAGGCCACCGAAGATCGCCAGGCCCCAGCCGGCCACCGGCGTCCAGGCAAGGGCGGCGCCGAAGGCCACCGTCAACAGCAGGCAGGCGACGAACGGCCAGTAGCGCGAGGGCAGCATGGGCTCTCCTGTCTGGTGCCCGGGGTGGGGGTCGAACCCACATGGCCTTGCGGCCGGGGGATTTTAAGTCCCCTGCGTTTACCAGTTTCGCCACCCGGGCGGGGATTGCGGCATGTTGCCGCAATGCGGCCGGCGGCCACAACGGCACCCTCCGGCCGACGGCAAGGACTGCGCAAGCGGGCCGCGCGCCGCGGCGAAGTCATGCCGGAGGCGCCGGCGGAACGGAAGGAAGCCGGGGTGCGCAAAAAGGAAGGGCCCCGCATGAGCGGGGCCCTTCGCAAGCTGGAGGCCGGGGTCGGAATTGAACCGGCGTACGCGGATTTGCAGTCCGCTGCATAACCACTCTGCCACCCGGCCGGGAGGCGAAACCGGAAGCTAGCTTACGCCAGCCAGGCCCGGAAAGAACAAGACCCCGCGAACGGGGTCTTGTCGGAAACTGGAGCGGGAAACGAGACTCGAACTCGCGACCCCGACCTTGGCAAGGTCGTGCTCTACCAACTGAGCTATTCCCGCGGAAGAGACGCGCATTTTGGGCAAGCGGCCGGTGGGTGTCAATACCCTCTGGCACGAATCTTTCCCCCGCCCTGCCCTCAACCCTTCTGCTGCATGGCCGGCCAGGCGGCGCGCAGGTAGTCCCAGCCCGACCACAGGGTCAGCGCCGCGGCCACCGCCAGCAGCCATTCGCCGATCAGGAAGATGGGCAGGCCCAGCAGGTCCACTTCGTAAAGCAGGCAGGTGATCGCCACCATCTGCACGATGGTCTTGATCTTGCCCAGCGTCGCCACCTTCACCAGGCCGTGCGCGCCGACCTGGGCCATCCATTCGCGCAGGGCGCTGATGGTGATCTCGCGGCCGATGATGATGGCGCTCAGCAGGGCCATCCAGGCGGTGTCGTGCCGCTCCACCACCAGCAGCAGAGCGAAGGCCACGGTGAGCTTGTCGGCCACCGGATCCAGGAAGGCGCCGAAGGCGGAGTACATGCTGTAGCGGCGGGCGATCCAGCCATCCAGCCAGTCGGTGCTGGCGCCCAGCACGAAGATCGCCGCCGTCGCGAAGTTGGTCCAGCCGTAGGGCAGGTAGAACACCACGACCAGAACCGGGATCAGCAGGATCCGGAACAGGGTGAGCAGGGTCGGAATGGTCAGGGTCACGGCGTGTCGTCTGGGGAGGCGTTGCCTGATTGTGGCTCAAGTCCATGCAGGGCGTGGTAGATGCGCTCGGCCAGGGCCCGGTTCACGCCCTCGACCCGGGCGATTTCCTCGATGCCGGCGCCGCGCAACCCGGCCAGGCCGCCGAAGTGCTTGAGCAGGGCCGCCCGCCGGCGCGGGCCGATGCCCGGGATGTCCTCCAGCCGGCTGGTCTCGCGCGCCTTCTGCCGCTTGCCGCGGTGGCCGGTGATGGCGAAGCGGTGTGCTTCGTCGCGCACCTGCTGGATCAGCTGCAGGCCGGGCGAGGCGGCTCCCGGCCGCAGCTCCCGGCCGCCCGGCAGGACCAGGGCCTCGTGGCCGGCGCGGCGCTCCTCGCCCTTGGCGACGCCGACCATGTTCACCCCGGTCACGCCCAGGTCGTCCAGCACTGCCTGCGCCTGGGCCAGCTGGCCGGCGCCGCCGTCGATCAGCAGCAGGTCCGGCAGCACGCCCTCCTCCATGCCGCGGCGGAAGCGCCGGTGCAGGGCCTGGTGCATGGCGGCGTAGTCGTCGCCCGGGGTGATGCCGGTGATGTTGTAGCGGCGGTACTGGCCGCGCATCGGCCCGTCGGCGTCGAAGACCACGCAGGAGGCCACCGTGGCCTCGCCCATGGTGTGGCTGATGTCGAAGCACTCGATGCGCGCCGGTGGCTCGGCCAGGCCCAGCAGCTCCTGCAGCGAGGCCAGGCGGGCGCGCTGGGTGGCGCTGGAGGCCAGCTCGGTGTTCAGGGCCATGCGGGCGTTCTGCCGCGCCAGGTCGAGGAAACGGGCGCGCTCGGCGCGCACCGAGGTCTTGATCTCGACCTTGCGCCCGGCCTGGCTGCTCAGCACTTCCTGCAGCAGGGCCCGGTCGGGAATGTCGTGGCTGAGCACGATCTCCCGCGGCGGCCGCTGCTCGAGGTAGTGCTGGGCCACGAAGGCACCCAGCACCTCCGCCGGCGATTCCTCGCCATTGGTGCGCGGGAAGAAGCTGCGCGTGCCCTGGTTGAAGCCGTTGCGGAAGGCCAGCAGCAGCACGCAGGCGCTGCCCTGCTCCAGTTCGCAGGCCAGCACGTCCATGTCCAGCTGTTCGCCCTCGACGTACTGGCGGGCCTGCACGCGCCGGATCGCCGCGATCTGGTCGCGCAGCCGCGCCGCCTCTTCGAACTCCAGGCGCGAGGAGGCCCCGTCCATCGCCCGGGTCAGCTCGTCCACCAGTTCGTTGCTGCGGCCTTCCAGGAACAGGGCGGCCCGGCGCACGTCGGCGTCGTAGTCGCGGGCGGACACCAGGCCGACGCAGGGCGCGCTGCAGCGGCCGATCTGATGCTGCAGGCAGGGCCGGCTGCGGTTGCGGAAGACGCTGTCCTCGCAGGTGCGCAGGCGGAAGATCTTGGCCATCAGGTCCAGGGTCTCGCGCACCGCGCCCGAGCTCGGGTACGGGCCGTAGTAGCGCCCGGGTACCGCCCGCGGACCGCGGTGGAAGGCCAGCCGCGGCCAGGTTTCCTCGGTCAGCAGGATGTGCGGATAGCTCTTGTCGTCGCGCAGCAGCACGTTGTAGCGCGGCCGCAGCGCCTTGATCAGCTGGTTCTCCAGGATCAGCGCCTCGCTCTCGGTGCGCGTCACCGTCACTTCGATGCCGGCGATCTGCGACACCATCAGGGCGATGCGCCGCGAGGGCTGTTCCTTGAGGAAATAGCTGGCCACCCGCTTGCGCAGCGAGGCGGCCTTGCCGACGTAGAGCACGCTGCCGTCGGCGGCCAGCATGCGGTACACGCCCGGCGCCAGGGTCAGGTCGCGGACGAAGGCCTTGCCGTCGAAACCGGGAGCTGGTGTCGTCCCTTCCCTGCTCATTCGCCTATCGGCAGCCGGGAGAGCTTGCCGGTGCCCAGGTCGTAGCGCAGCACCTCGTGTGCGCCGGTGTTGGCGATCCACAGCGCGCCGGCGCCGGCGGCCAGAGCCGAGGGCTGCTCCAGCGGATGCGGAAGTTCGTGCCGGCTCATGTCGCCACCGCCCAGGCGCAGGCGGCGCAGCAGGCCGTTGTAGGCATCGGCCACCCACAGCACCGGCGAACCCGGATCCATGGCCAGGCCCAGCGGCAGCTGCATGCGTGCCTCGCGGCGCTGGCCGTCCTGCTCGCCGAAATCGTACAGGCCCTGCCCGACCAGGGTCTGCACCTGGCCCTGGGCGATCTGGATGGCGCGTACCGCCGAGGTGGCGGAGTCGACGACGTAGAGCATCTGCTGCACCTGCACCAGCGCCGCCGGGTGGGCGAACATGGCGCTGCGGGCCGGGCCGTCGGCGATGCCGAGCTCGCCGCTGCCGGCCAGGCAGCGCAGCCGCGACTGGCTCAGGTCGTATTCCCAGATCTGGTTGCTGCCGGCCATGGCGATGTACAGGCGCTCGATGTTGCCGGTCAGGTCCCAGGGCTGGTTGAGGGCGAAGTCGGCGCCCTGCCCCTTGCCCTCGCGCGGCTCGCCGGGGCGGCCCTGGCCGAGCACCGTTTCCACCGCGCCGTCCAGCAGGCGGATGCGGCGGATGCAGTGGTTGCCGGCGTCGGCCACATACAGCGATTCGCGCACCAGGCAGAGGCCACGCGGCTGGCGGAAGGCCGCTTCCTCCATCGACCCGTCCAGGTAGTCGCCATGGCCGGTGCCGAACTCGCGCAGCACGCGGCCGGCGTGGGTGCACTCCAGCACCCGGTGGTGGCCGGTGTCGGCCACGTAGAGATGGTTCTCGCCCACCGCCAGGCCGGCCGGGAAGGACAGCGGCAGGCGCGGCTCGGCGCCGAGGCGGCGCGGCTGCCGCGGCGGCTCCAGGGCGCCGTCGGATTCTTCCACCAGCTGCGCCACCGCCGTTTCCAGCGCGGCAGCCTGGTCGTCGCCGGCCAGCACCTGGCGCAGCCGGCCCTTCGGGTCCACCAGGGCTACCGAGGGCCAGGCGCGGATGCCGTAGTGCTGCCAGGCCACCCAGCCCGGGTCGTTGGCCACCGGGAAGCTCAGGCCCATGCGGTTGGCGGCCTTGAGCACCAGCCGGCTGTCGAGCTCGGCGTCGAACTTGGGCAGGTGGATGCCCATCAGCGACAGCGCGGTCGGGAAGCGCGCCTGCAGGCGATGCAGCTCGTCGGCCATGTTCTGGCAGTAGGCCGAACCGGAATTCCAGAACAGCAGGGCCAGGATGCGGCCACGATAGGCCGGCAGCGGCTGCGGGTCGGCATTCAGCCAGTGCAGGGTGTTCGGCAGTTCGGGGGCGAGGACCGTCGACATGCGCTGCTCCGTGGGCGTTCCGGGATTATGCCTGCCCGCGCAGCCGCTGCAGCAGGCCCTCGGCCACCTCGCGGCACAGGGCGTTGACCCGTTCGAAGTCGGCCGTGTTTCCGTAATACGGATCCGGCACCTCGCCTCCGGCCTTCACGCCGGCCCAGTCCAGCGCCAGGGCGATGCGTTCGTGCGCGTCCCGTGGCGCCCGCTGCAGCAGGTGGCGCTGGTTGTCGCGGTCGGCGCAGAGGATCAGGTCCATGCTGTTGAAGTCCTCGGTCCGCACCTGGCGGGCGCGCAGGCCGGAAATGTCCAGGCCATGCCGGGCCGCCACCGCGATCGCCCGCGGGTCGGGCGGCTGGCCGGCGTGCCAGCCGCCGGTGCCGGCCGAATCCACCAGCCGCACCAGGCCGGTGTCGCCCAGCACATGCCGCGCCCAGCCTTCCAGCAGCGGCGAGCGGCAGATGTTTCCCATGCAAACAAACAGTATTTTCAAGGCGTTACAGGTTGTTATTGATCTTGATTCGAGATGAAGGCATTGGCCCTGGCCAGGTCTTCCTCGGTATCGACGCCGGGCGGGAACGGCACCGGCGTCAGGGCCACGGCGATGCGGTGGCCGGCTTCCAGCACGCGCAGCTGCTCCAGCGCCTCCATCTGCTCCAGCCGACCCGGCGGCATCGCCGCGAAGCGGCGCAGGAAGCCGGCGCGGTAGGCATAGATGCCGATATGGCGCAGCGTCTCCGGCCCCGGCGGCGACAGGCGGTCGCGGGCGAAGCGGTCACGCTGCCAGGGAATCGGCGCCCGGCTGAAGTACAGGGCCATGCCGGCCGCGTCGCGCACCAGCTTCACCGTGTTCGGGTCGAACAGGGTTTCGCTGTCGGTGACCGGCGTGGCCAGGGTGGCCATGTCGGCACCGGAACTCACCAGCAGCTCGGCCACGGCGCGGATGCCCTCGGGCGGGGCGAAGGGTTCGTCGCCCTGCAGGTTCACCACCACCGTGTCCCCGCTCCAGCCCAGCTGGTCGGCAACCTCGGCCAGACGGTCAGTGCCGGACGGGTGATCGGCCTTGGTCATGCAGACGCGCACCGCCTGCCCGGCCAGGGCCTCGGCGATGCGGGCATCGTCGGTGGCCACCACCACCTCGCGGGCGCCAGCCTGCAGGGCACGCTCGGCCACGCGCAGCACCAGCGGCTGGCCACCGACCGGGCGCAGCGGCTTGCCGGGCAGACGGCTGGCGCCGTAGCGGGCGGGAATGGCGACGATGAAATCAAGAGCGGACATGTCGGGTATCCAGTGCGGCCAGGCGGGCCGCCACGGCATCGTGGAAGGAATCGGGCAGGACGGCCTCGACCGGCACCGCCCAGGCATCGGTCAGGCCCAGGCCGCGGCATTTGACCGCGTCCTTCTCGGTCATCAGCAGCGGCAGCGGCGGATCGAAACGCAGTTCTACCGGACGGAAGACGTGGTGGTCCGGAAAGGGATGTTCAAGCGGGTCCAGGCCGGCGCCGCGCAAGGCGGCGAAGAAGCGTTGCGGATGGCCGATGCCGGCGACGGCATGCACGCGCTGGCCGGCGAAGGCCGACAGCGGGCGCTCGCCGCTGCCGTCCAGGGCACGGGCAGCGCCCGCTTGCAGGCGCATGGGCACCTCGCCCGCGCCCGCCGTGCCACCGTTGGCGACGCGGAAATCCACCTGCCGCCCGGCCGGCTCGCGCAGCGGTCCGGCCGGCAGCAGCAGGCCATTGCCGTAGCGGCGCTCGCCATCGATCACTTCGATCTCGATGTCGCGGGCCAGACGCAGGTGCTGCAGGCCGTCGTCGGCGATCACCAGGTCGCAGCCGGCGGCGACGGCGGCGCGGGCCGCGGCCAGGCGGTCGCGATCGACGAAGACCGGCAGGCCGGTGCGCTCGGCAATCAGCAGCGGCTCGTCACCGCACAGGGCCGGCGACATGCCGGCCTGCACCCGCAGCGGCGCCTTGCCCCGGCGGCCATGGCCACGGCTGACGATGCCCGGCGACCAGCCGCGCCGGGCAAGTTCGCGGGCCAGGGCGATGGTCAGCGGTGTCTTGCCGGCGCCGCCGGCGATCAGGTTGCCGACCACCAGCACCGGCACGCCGGGCGAGGCCGCGACGGCGGCATCACGCTGGCGGCGGCGGGAGGAAAGCCGGCCGTAGAGCCGCGACAGCAGGCGCAGCAGCGGGCCGGGCGCCACGCCGCCGTACCAGCGCCGCAGCAGCCAGGCTTCCAGCCGCGCCCTCACGAGCCTTCCGCCTCCCGGAACTGCATGCGGTGCAGGTGCGCGTACAGGCCGCCGCGGGCCAGCAGCTCGGCATGCCTGCCCTGCTCCACCAGGCGGCCGCCGTCCAGCACCAGCACCTGGTCGGCATGTTCGACCGTGGACAGGCGGTGGGCGATCACCAGCGTGGTGCGATCCGGGATCAGCCGGTCCAGGGCCGCCTGCACCAGGCGTTCGGATTCGGTGTCGAGGGCGGCGGTGGCCTCGTCGAGGATCAGGATGGGCGCGTCCTTGAGGATGGCGCGGGCGATGGCCAGGCGCTGGCGCTGGCCGCCGGAAAGCAGGCCGCCGTTCTCGCCGATGCGCGCCTGCATGCCGCCCGGCAGGCGCTCGATGAACTCCATGGCATTCGCGGCCTCGGCGGCCGCGCGGATCCGGTCGGGATCGGCGCCGGGCATGCCATAGGCGATGTTGGCGGCGACACTGTCGTCGAACAGCATCACCCGCTGCCCCACCAGGGCGATCTGCCGGCGCAGGTCGGCCAGGCGGTAGTCCTGCACCGGCCGGCCGTCGACCAGCACCTCGCCCTCGCTGGCCTCGTAGAAGCGCGGCAGCAGCCGGATCAGGGTGGACTTGCCGCTGCCGGAGCGGCCGACGATGGCGGTGACGGTGCCGGGCGCGGCCTTGAAGCTCAGCCCCTGCAGGGCCGGCTCGTCGCTGCCGGCGTAGCGCAGGCTGACGTTGCGGAACTCGATCTCGCCGCGCATGCGCTCGACGGCCACGCTGCCGCCATCGGGTTCGTCCGCCGAATCGAGGATGGCGAACAGGCGGTCGGCCGCCGCCACGCCGCGCTGGATCAGCGCCTGCACGTTGGTGATGCGCTTGAGCGAAGGCAGCATGGCCATCATCGCCGTCAGCATGGCGACGAAGCTGCCGGCGTCCATCCGGCCCTTGGCGGCCTCGAGGCCGGCCACCAGCAGGATCACCGCCAGCGCCACCGCCGCCAGCAACTGCACCACCGAAGAAGCGGCGGCGCGGGTGGCCTCGACCTTGGTGCCCAGGCGGAGGTTGCGGTCGATCAGCTCGTCGTAGCGGGCCAGCTCGGAAGCCTGGGCGCCGTAGATCTTCACTTCCTGCTGCGCCGACAGCGCCTGCTCGGCCACCTGGGCCATGTTCGCCACGCCATCCTGGATGCCGCGGTTGATGCGCCGGTAGCGCTTGCCCACGGCCGAGGAAATCAGGGCGATCAGCGGCGCCAGCACCAGCATCACCAGGGTCACGCGCGGGCTCTGGTAAAGCATCACGCCCAGCAGCACGACGATGGTCAGGCTGTCGGTGAGGATGGTCTTGATCGCCTCGCTGGAAGCCTGGGTGACCTGCTCGGTGTCGTAGTTCAGGCGCGAGACCATGGACGGCACCGGCTCCTGGTCGAAGCGGGCGCTGGGCAGGCGCAGGTACTTGGCCAGGATGTCGTGGCGCAGGTCGCGCACGACGCTGCGGCCGGCGCGGGCCATGCCGTAGTCGGTGCAGAAGGTGGCGATGCCGCGCAGCAGGAACAGGCCGACGATGGCCAGCGGCAGGGTCCAGCGCACCTCCGGGTTCCGGGCCACGAAGGTCTCGTTGACCATCGGCTCCATCAGGGCGGTGAAGGCGCCGGCGGCGGCGGCCTCGAACACCATGCCGACCGCGGCAGCGGCCAGCAGCAGCCAGTAACGCCGGGCCCGGCCCAGCAGGCGCCGGTAGATCACCCAGGACGAGGTTTCCCTGCTCAAGACTTGCCCTCGGGGGTGGTCGCGATGCGGATCTTCGTGAAGCCGAGCTGGCCCAGCGCATCCATGGCGGTGACCAGGGCCTGCACCGGCGCCCGGGCATCACCGCGCACCACCACCGGCCGCTCGCGGTCCGGGCCGGCGACACGGGCGATGGCGTCCTTCAGCGAGGCGGTGTCGCGCTTGAGCACTTCGTCCTGGCCGAGGAAGTAGCGTCCCTCGGCATCCACCACCAGCACCAGCGGCGAGACCTCCTCGACCGTCGCCGGCTGCTGCGCGTTGGGCAGCACCAGTTTCAGCGCCGCCCGGTGGTCGAAGGTCGTGGTGACCACCAGGAAGATGATCAGGCAGAACACCACGTCGATCAGGGAGACCAGGTTGATCTCCGGCTCGTCCGGCACCTTGCCCGAGCTCAGCCTCATGCCGCGCTGCTCCGCTTGCTGCCGGCGCGGGACCGGGTCGGCGTCGAGGTGCCCGGGTCGAGGGCATCCAGCAGGGCCATGGCCTGCTTCTCCATCTCGATGATGTAGGCGGTGACGCGGCCGCGCAGGTAGCGGTGGAACATCAGCGCCGGAATGGCCACGCACAGGCCGGCGGCGGTGGAGATCAGGGCCTGGCCGATGCCGCCGGCCAGCTGGTTGGCGTCACCGACGCCGGAGACCAGGATCTCCATGAACATTTCGATCATGCCGAACACCGTGCCCAGCAGGCCCAGCAGCGGCGTCACCGCGGCGATGGTGCCCAGGGTGGCGAGGAAACGCTCCAGCCGGTGCGCCACGTGCCGGCCGACGTCCTCGATGCGTTCCTTGATCAGCTCGCGCGGGCGGTCGCGCACGTCCAGGCCGGCCGCCAGCAGCTCGCCCAGGGGCGAGTTCCGGCGCAGCACGTCGATATGCCGGGGATCGAGCTGGCGGCCCTTGGCCCACTCGCGCACCTCCTCGCCCAGGCCGGGCGGCAGCACTTCGCGCCTGCGCAGGCTCCAGAAGCGTTCCAGGATGATCGCCAGGGCCAGCACGGCCAGCACGATGATCGGCAGCATTACCCAGCCGCCGGCTTTGATCAGTTCCAGCACTCGTCACCTGTCGGGTTCGGGGGGACCGCCGATAGCATACCCGCCGCCGGCATGGCGCCAGTAGCGCGGGCGGTCCTGGCGGAAGCGCTCCCGCAGTTCCACGCCCGCCGGGCCCAGACGCAGCCAGAGGCTGCCGTGGCCGGCGCTGTCCAGCAGCCGCACCCCGTAGCGCTGGTAGCGGCGCAGCACGATGGGCTTGGGGAAGCCGAAGCGGTTGTCGCGCCCGGCCGAGAGCAGGGCCAGCGAGGGCCGCACCGCCGCCAGGAAGTCCAGGCTGGAGGAACCATCGCTGCCGTGGTGCGGCACCAGCAGCAGGTCGCTGCGGACCTCGGCCCGTCGGGCCAGGCCGGCCTCGACATGGCGGCCGACATCGCCCGGCAGCAGGGCCGAGGCGCCGGCAGTGCGGATCCGCAGCACGCAGCCGCTGTCATTGCCCAGGTAAGGCAGGTGCAGCGGTGGATGCAGCCATTCGAAGTCGACGCCGTCCCAGTGCCAGCGGTCGCCGGCCAGGCAGGGCGCCATGTCGCCATGTGCCCAGCCGCGCGGGGCCACCACCCGTGCCACCGGCAGGCCGCGGCGGATGGCCTGTTCGCCGCCGGCGTGATCGTTGTCGCCGTGGCTGAGCACCAGCAAGTCCAGCTTGCCCACGCCCATGGCGCGCAGGGCCGGCAGCACCACCGCCTCGCCGGCATCGAGGCCCCGCGGCGGCGCCGGGCCGGCGTCGTAGAGCAGCGTGTGGCGGTGGGTGCGCACCAGCACCGACAGGCCCTGCCCCACGTCCCACTGGATGATGTCCACCGTCCCGGGCGGCGGCAGTCCGCGTGGTGGCCAGAGCAGCGGCAGCCACAACAGCAGCGCCAGCGGCTTGCCCGGCACCCCGCGCGGCAGCGTCAGCCAGAAGGCGCCGGCCAGGGCCAGCAGCAGGCTGGCCAGATCGGGCTCCGGCAACCAGGCGAAGGCGGCCGGCCACTGCGCGGCCCGCTCCAGGCCCTGCCACAGCAGCGCCATGGCCCCGGCCGAGGCCTGCCAGGCCAGCTGCGCCGCGCCGTCGTGCACGGGCGCCAGCAACAATCCCAGCAGGGCCAGCGGTACGACCACCAGGCTGATCCAGGGAATGCCCAGCAGGTTGGCCAGCGGCCCCACCAGCGAGGCCTGGCGGAAGAACCAGACCGTCAGCGGCAGCAATCCGGCAGTGACGACCGCCTGCGCCAGTACCAGCCCGCGCACCGGATGCCCGTCCTCGCCGCCCGGCAGGCACCAGAGCAGCCAGGCCACGCCGGCAAAGCTCAGCCAGAAACCCGGTGCCAGCACCGCCAGCGGATCGACCAGGAGGATGGCCAACAGAGCCAGGGCCAGGCCGGTGGCGGGCCCGCTGGTCCTGCGCGCCAGGCGGGCCAGGGCGAGCACGGCGATCATCAGCAGGGTGCGCAGCGTCGGCAGGGCGAAGCCGGCCAGCGCGGTGTAGACGGCCGCCGCCAGCAAGGCCGCCGCCGCGGCCGCCAGCGGACGCGGCCAGTACCGGCCCAGGCCCGGCAGCAGCCACCAGGCCAGGCGCGCCAGCACCGCGCCGAAGCCGGCGACCAGGCCGACATGGAAGCCGGAGATCGCAATCAGGTGGGTCAGGCCGGTGATGCGCAGGATGTCCCAGTCGCGGTCATCCAGGCCGCGGGTATCGCCCAGGGCCAGGGCACGGACGAAACGAGCCGTGGCGTCGTCTGTCACCGAGGCGATGCGTCCGGCCTGCCGTTCGCGCCAGGCGTCCAGGCCGCGTCCCTGCTCCAGCTGGATGGCGCCCTCGGGCGCCTGCACCTGGGCCAGGGCGGCGATGCGCTGCTCGACGGCACGGCGCTCCAGGTCGAAGCCGCCCGGGTTGGCCAGGCCCAGCGGCGCCCGCCAGCCCAGCTTCAGGCGCCAGCGGCTGCCGGCCTGCAGCGCAGGCAGCGGGGCAGCGTCTTCGCCGCGTCCGGCGAACCAGGACACGCGCAGAAGGCGGCCCCTCAGCGCTTCCGCCTGGCCCTCGCCCTGCTCCACCCGGAAGGCGAAGCGCAGCGCATCCTGGCCACGGTCCGGCAGGCCGATCACCCGCCCGTGCACCCAGCCACTGCCTGCGCCCGCTTCCACCGGCCATTGCAGCGAGAGCGCGTGCGCGCCGTGCAGGCTGGCAAGCGCCAGGCCGGCGAGCAAAGCGCCGAACGGACGCCACGCGCCAGCGCGCTTCCACAGCAACAAGGCGGAGACGAGGGCCGGGATCGCCAGCCAAACGGGCGGCAGCGAGGGCGCCCGCTGCATGAGCAGCACGCCGGCCAGCATGGCCAGCGCGCAGGCCGGCCCGAAGGGTGCCGGGCTGGCCGCCGGCGCGGCGCGCACTCAGTCCCCGGTGAGGGGCTGCAGTTTTCCCTGGGTCAGTTCCAGGGTCCGATCCAGTCGCCGCGCCAGGCGGCGATCGTGGGTGACCAGGACCAGGGCGGTGCCCTGCTCCCGGTTGAGTTCCAGCAGCAGGTCGAGCACGCCGGCGGCGGTCTTCTCGTCCAGGTTGCCGGTGGGTTCGTCGCCCAGCACGCAGGCAGGACGGGTGACCAGGGCGCGGGCGACGGCAGCGCGCTGGCGCTCGCCGCCGGACATCTCGCCGGGCTTGTGCTGCAGGCGGTGGCCAAGGCCGACCCGCTCCAGCAGCCGCTGCGCCGGTTCCTTCGCCTTCTCCACCGGCTCGCCGCGCACCAGCAGCGGCATCATCACGTTCTCCAGGGCGGTGAATTCCGGCAGCAGGTGGTGGAACTGGTAGATGAAGCCCAGGGCACGGTTGCGCAGGTCGCCGCGGGCCCTGGGCGTGAGCGCCGACATCATCTGGCCCGCCACTTCCACCTCGCCGGCGGTCGGATGGTCCAGGCCGCCGAGCAGGTGCAGCAGGGTGGACTTGCCGACGCCGGAGGCGCCGACGATGGCCACGGTCTCCCCCGCCCTCACCTCCAGCGAGAGATCGTGGAAGACGGGCGTGCGCAGGCTGCCCTCCTCGTAGGTCTTGCCCAGCGCATGGCAGCGGATCACGGCGGACATGGCGGCCTCACTCATAACGCAGGGCCGTGGCCGGATCGGTGCGGGAGGCGCGCCAGGCCGGGTACAGGGTGGCCAGCAGGCACATGACGAAGGCGATCAGGGCCACCATCACCACGTCGGAGACATTCACCACCGAGGGCACGCCGCTGATGTAGTAGACGTCCGAGGGCATCAGCTCGGTGTCGAACACCTTCTCGACGAAGGCGACCACGTGCGAGAGGTTGCTGGCCAGGGCGACGCCGGCGCTGACGCCGATGGCGATGCCGGCCAGGCCCACCACCAGGCCCTGCACCACGAACACCCGCATCACCGCCCCCGGCGACATGCCCAGGGTGCGCAGGATGGCGATGTCCGACTGCTTGTCCTGCACCAGCATCACCAGCGAGGACACCAGGTTGAAGGCGGCGATGAGGATCACCAGCGAGAGCAGGATGAACATCACCGTCTTCTCCATCTTCAGGGCGCGGAAGAAGTTGGCGTGGTCGCGGCTCCAGTCGCGCACCCGGTAGAAGTCGCCGTCGAGGCCGTCGGCGAGGTCGCGGGCGACGTTCCAGGCATCCCAGAGGTCGTCCAGGCGCAGGCGCACGCCGGTGACGCCATCGCCCATGCGGGTCAGGGCCTGGGCGTCCTGCAGGTGGATGACCGCCAGGCCCAGGTCGTACTCCTGGGCGCCGGCCTCGAAGATGCCGGCGACGGTGAAACGGCGCGCCCGCGGCATCGAGCCCAGCGGCGTCACCGTGGTCTGGGCGATGTAGACGTTGATGTCGTCGCCCGGCTGCACGCCCAGCACCTGCGCCAGCTCGACGCCAAGCAGGATGCGGTATTCGCCCGGCTGCAGGTCGTCCAGGCGGCCCTGCTTCATCTTGTCGGCCAGCTGCGACACCCGGGGTTCCAGCGAAGGCTCGACGCCGCGCAGCAGCGCGCCCTGGCGGCGGCGGCCCTGGATCAGGGTCTCGGTTTCGACATAGGGCGCGGCGCCGAGCACGCGCGGGTCCTCGCCGGCCAGTTCAACGGCGCGCTGCCAGTCCTGCAGCGGACCATCCACGCCGGAGACGGTGGCATGCGCCACCATGCCGAGGATGCGTTCGCGCAGTTCCTGCTGGAAACCGCTCATCACCGCGATGGTGGTGATCAGCGCCACCACGCCCAGGATGATGCCCAGGATGGAGGCCAGGGACAGGAAGGAGATGAAGCCGTTGCGGCGCTTGGCGCGCAGATAGCGCAGGCCGATGGCGGCGGAAAGGGGTTGGAACATGGGCGCCTAGGGTGCCACGAGCGGCAGCGCCGCGGGAATCGTGCCGGCGGACACGGCCAGCCGCAGTTCACGTCGGGCCGGCGCCGGCAGGTTGTCCGGCGTCCAGGCCAGACGCCAGCGCCGCCCCAGCGCGTCCTCGGCGCGCAGCCAGGCGAACGGGCCGCGCAGCACCCAGACCGTCCGCACCAGCGGCGCGATCCGGCCGCGGACCGGCAGCAGCCACCAGCGGCCACCGTCGTAGAGCAGTTCGCAGGCCGGCCGGTGCCGTTCCCGTCGCCAGAGCCGGAAGCCCCAGGCCAGGGCCGTCAGGCTGGCCAGGCCGGCCCAGGCGGGCGCCAGCGCACTCAGCCATGGTGCCACCGCAGCCGACAGTGTCAGCAGCACGATCGCCGCCAGCCAGGCCCGGGAAGGACGCCAGTCAATGCGGAAGGTCGAGGATGCGGCGGACGAGGGCATCGAGCTCCGGATCGGCCGCCTCTTCGCGGCCCATGAACCAGCGCCAGAGCTTATCGTCCTCGCAATCGAGCAGCCGGAGGAAAACCGCCCGTTCGGCTTCGTCCGCCGACGGCCAGCCGGCGTCGAGATATCGCAGCATCAGCTGGTCGAGCTCGCGCATGCCGCGCCGGCAGCGCCAGCGCAGCCGCCGCAGTTCGGCCTCTTCCGTGCTCATGCCGGCAGTCCCCGGGCCAGCCAGGCCGGCAGGCTCAGCCCCGCCATCGCCAGGCCCGGCCACAGCATCGAGGCATAGCTCATGGCCGGTTCCGCGTCAGGCACCGCGCCGCTGCAGCATCAGCTTCTTGATCTCGCCGATGGCCTTGGCGGGATTGAGCCCCTTCGGGCAGGTGCGGGTGCAGTTCATGATGGTGTGGCAGCGGTAGAGCTTGAAGGGATCCTCCAGCTCGTCCAGGCGCGTGCCGGTGTCCTCGTCGCGGCTGTCGATGATCCAGCGGTAGGCCTGCAGCAGGATCGCCGGGCCGAGATAGCGCTCGCCGTTCCACCAGTAGCTCGGGCAGCTGGTCGAGCAGCAGGCGCAGAGGATGCACTCGTACAGGCCGTCGAGCTTGGCGCGGTCTTCCTTCGACTGCAGGCGCTCGCGCGCTGGCGGCGCGCTCTGGGTGCGCAGCCAGGGGCGGATCGATGCGTACTGGGCGTAGAAGTGCGTCAGGTCCGGCACCAGGTCCTTGACCACCGGCATGTGCGGCAGCGGGTAGATCGGCACTTCCTTGCCGCGGCAGTCCTCGATGGCCTTGGTGCAGGCCAGAGTGTTGGTGCCGTCGATGTTCATCGCGCAGCTGCCGCAGATGCCCTCGCGGCAGGAACGGCGGAAGGTCAGGGTCGGGTCGATCTCGTTCTTGATCTTGATCAGCGCGTCCAGAACCATCGGCCCGCAGCTGTCCATGTCCACCTCGTAGGTGTCGGTGCGCGGGTTGGACGGCTCGTCCGGGTTCCAGCGGTAGACCTTGAAGACGCGGATGTTCTTCGCGCCCTTGGCCGGGAAATGCCTGCCCTTCTGGACCTTGGAATTCTTCGGGAGAGTGAGCTCAGCCATGGTTTTCGTCCTGGGGGCGGATCAGTAGGTGCGCGGCTTGGGCGGCACCACGTCCACGTCCTTGGTCAGCGTGTACATGTGCACGGGGCGGTAGTCGATGCGGGTGTTGCCCTTCTCGTCCACCCAGCACAGCGTGTGCTTGTGCCAGTTGACGTCGTCGCGCTCGGGGTAGTCCTCCCGGGCGTGGGCGCCGCGCGACTCCTTGCGGTTCTCGGCAGACACCATGGTGGCGACGGCCTGGCCGAGCAGGTTCTGCAGCTCGAGGGTCTCGATCAGGTCGGAGTTCCAGATCAGCGAACGGTCGCTGACGCGGACATCCTCGAAGGAGCTGAACACCTCGCGGATCTTCTGCACGCCTTCCTGCAGGGTTTCGCCGGTGCGGAACACCGCGGCGTTGTTCTGCATGGTCCGCTGCATGTTGTCGCGGATCTCGGCGGTCGGGGTGCCGCCGGTGGCATGGCGCAGGCGGTCCAGGTTGGCCAGCGAGCGGTCGCAGACCGAAGCCGGCAGCTGCTTGTGCGGGGCCGAGGGCTTGATGGTCTCGGCGCAGCGGTTGGCCACCGCGCGGCCGAACACCACCAGGTCCAGCAGCGAGTTCGAACCCAGGCGGTTGGCGCCGTGCACCGACACGCAGGCGGCCTCGCCGATGGCGTACAGGCCCGGCACCACGTGGTCGGGATTGCCATCCTTCAGGGTGACGACCTCGCCGTGGTAGTTGGTCTGCAGGCCGCCCATGTTGTAGTGCACGGTCGGCAGCACCGGGATCGGCTGCTTGGTGACGTCGACGCCGGCGAAGATCTTGGCGGTCTCGGCGATGCCCGGCAGCTTCTCGTGGATGTCGGCCGGATTGAGGTGGGTCAGGTCGAGGTGGATGTGGTCCTTCTTGGGACCGACGCCGCGGCCCTCGCGGATCTCGATGGTCATCGAGCGCGAAACCACGTCACGGCTGGCCAGGTCCTTGGCATTGGGCGCATAGCGCTCCATGAAGCGCTCGCCATTGGCATTGCGCAGGATGCCGCCCTCGCCGCGCACGCCCTCGGTGATCAGGCAGCCGGCGCCGTAGATGCCGGTCGGGTGGAACTGCACGAACTCCATGTCCTGCAGCGGCAGGCCGGCGCGCAGGGCCATGCCGCCGCCGTCGCCGGTGCAGGTATGGGCCGAGGTGGCGCTGAAGTAGGCGCGGCCATAACCGCCGGTGGCCAGCACCACGCCATGGGCGCGGAACAGGTGCAGCTCGCCGGTGGCCATTTCCAGGGCCAGGACGCCGCGGCAGGCGCCCTCCTCGTCCATGATCAGGTCGAGGGCGAAGAACTCGATGAAGAACTCGGCCGAATGCGCCAGCGACTGCTGGTACAGGGTGTGCAGGATGGCGTGGCCGGTGCGGTCGGCGGCGGCGCAGGTGCGCTGGGCGGTGCCCTTGCCGTAGTGCGTGGTCATGCCGCCGAAGGGACGCTGGTAGATGCGGCCGTCCTCGGTGCGGGAGAACGGCACGCCGTAGTGCTCCAGCTCGATGATGGCCGGGATGGCCTCGCGGCACATGTACTCGATGGCGTCCTGGTCGCCCAGCCAGTCCGAGCCCTTGATGGTGTCGTAGAAGTGGAAGCGCCAGTCGTCCTCGCCCATGTTGCCCAGCGCCGCGGAGATGCCGCCCTGGGCGGCCACGGTGTGGGAACGGGTCGGGAAGACCTTGCTCAGGCAGGCGGTCTTGAGGCCCTTCTGGGCCAGGCCGAAGGTGGCGCGCAGGCCGGCGCCGCCGGCGCCGACCACCACCACGTCGTACTTGTGTTCCTGGATCTTGTAGGCGGACATGGCGGCCTCAGGCAGTAAAAGCGATGCGGCCGATGGCCAGCAGGGAAACGATGGCGCCCAGGGCGCAGGCGAACTTGATCAGCAGCTGCAGGACCAGCTCCATCCAGCCGTGGATGTAGTCCTCGACCACGACCTGCAGGCCCAGGCGGGCATGCCAGAACAGTGCGACCACGAAGGCGGCCAGCAGGCTGGCGCACCAGGGACGGGCGATGGCGGCACGGACGGTTTCGCCATCGGCGCCGATCAGGCCGGCGGCGAACACCGCGAACCAGGGCGCCAGCAGGGCCAGGGCGATGGCGCTGACGCGCTGCGCCCACCAGTGGTTGACGCCGTCCTTGGCGGCGCCCAGGCCCTTGGCCCGGGCCAGCGGATTGCGCAGCTCGCTCATGCCGCACCTCCCAGGGCCAGCCACCAGAGGCCGGCGGTCAGCAGCACGGCCAGCACCAGCACGGTGTAGCCGCTGGCGTAGACCTTCGGAAGCTCGAAGCCCCAGCCGGCGTCCCAGAGCAGGTGCCGGATGCCGTTGAGGAAGTGGTAGACCAGCGCCGCCGAGACCAGGAACAGCGCGCCCTTGCCCAGCGGCGACGAGGCGCAGGCCAGGAAGGCCGCGTAGGCTTCGCCGCCGAGCGACGCCGCCAGCAGCCACCAGGCCAGGCCGAAGGCGCCCAGGGCGATCAGCACGCCGGTGCCGCGGTGGGCGATGGACATCATCGAGGTGATCTGCGGCCGGTAGTAGGGCCCGATCATGAAGGGAGACAAGGGTCGCTTTGGCGTGGCCATGGGCTGCGCTCTTTCAGGGCTCGTGTAGGGACGGACCGGTGTGCTGGTCCGTCAGAAGTCGATACAGCGACCGTTCTTCTCCCAGTCGCCGTAACGGGTGGGTTCGGGACCGTCCCGACCGCCGATCTCGACGGGTGGCGGGCTTTGCGGAGGCGCCGGAGTGGCGGGCACGGATTCGGCGTGTTCCCCGGTTTCGCCTATCATTCGCGGCTGCGTCGCCATGCCGCAATGTTACGTCCCGTCGCCGATGCCATTCAAGGAAGCATTGCCGGATAACAGCTGTCCTGCCCTGCCCGGCTTCTCCATCCTCGCGCTGGAAGGGCCGCAGGCGGTGGCGTTCGCGCAGGCGCAATTCAGCAGCGATGTCTCAGGCCTCACGCCCGGCCACTGGCACTGGAGCTGCTGGCTGACCGCCAAGGGCCGCGTGGTCGCCCTCTTCGCGCTGCTGCGCCTGGCCGAGGACCGGCTGTGGCTGCTGCTGCCCGACCATCCGGCCGACACGCTGGCGGCCGCACTGCAACGCTACGTCTTCCGCAGCAAGCTGCAGCTGCGCCCGCTGGCGGCTGTCCGGGCGGCCATCGGGCCCGCGCGGAGCGATGTGCATGACGACCGCATCGCCGGCGATCCGGACCGGGGCATCGCCCTGGACCTGGGCGGCGACGGCCTGCCGCGCTGCCTGCTGCTGCTGCCGGAAGGCCACCCGGCCCTGGCGGCGGAGGATCCTGGCCGGAGCCGCGACTGGCTGGCCGCCGACATCGCCCTGGGCCTGCCGCGCCTGGGCCCGGACCAGGTTGAAGCCTGGACCCCGCAGATGCTGTCGCTGGAGCGCCTGGGTGCCTACAGCCTGCGCAAGGGCTGCTACCCCGGCCAGGAAATCGTGGCCCGTACCCACTACCTGGGCCAGGCCAAGCGCGGCCTGCTGCGCCTGGCCTGCCAGGGCCTGGCGCCCGGGCAGGCACTGGAGCCCGCCGGGACGGTGATCTGCGCCCTGCCCGACGGGAGCGAGGCCCTGGCCGTGGGCCCGGCCGGGGAGGCCGGGATCACGCTCGAGGGCCAGCCCCTGCGCCGCCTGGAGCTGGCCGGCGGCCTGCGCCGGCCACGCTGAACAGCCCCTTCCGATTGGCATCGACGGGGCGTACCTGCTATACCCGGCGCCAAGGGAGGAGTCCAGACATGAAGCGATTCACCGGCCTGACGGCCTTGCTGCTTGCGCTTGCGACCACCGGCGCCACCGCCGCCGAGTACACCCTGACGGTGGAACCCAACTATCCCCCCAACCAGGCCGCCCAGGTCTACCAGCCATTGCTGAACTACCTGGCCGCGAGCACCGGCCACAGCTTCAAGCTCAAGACGGTCACCAACTACCACGTCTACTGGCGCGACCTCGGCCGCGGCGAGCACACCGACTTCGCCTTCGAGGAAGCCCACTTCACCGATTACCGCATCAACCGGCTGGGCTTCACGCCACTGGTGCGGGTGTCCGATCCGACCCGCTATTCCCTGCTGACCACGGCGGAAATCGCCGATGACGGCCTGGCCGGCCTGATCGGCCAGCGCATCGTCAGCATGCCCTCGCCCAGCCTCGGCTACCTGGTGCTGATGGAGAACTACCGCAATCCGATGGCCGAGCCGGCGGTGAAGTCCGAGGCCAGCAACTGGAAGGATGGCGTGGAAATGATCTTCGCCGGCGAGGCCGAGGGCGCGATGGTGCCGGACTACATCGCCCAGCTGTATCCGAACCTGGTCAGCCTGGTCGATTCGCGCCCCTTCACCGGCCGCGCGCTCAGCGCCGCCGGCACCGTGCCGCAGGACGTGCGCGAGGCGGTCACCGAGGCCATGCTGCGCCTGCACGAGGACCCGAACCAGTACGAGGTGCTGGTGGAACTGGGCGCCACCCAGTTCGTCCGTGCCACCCCCGCCGAGTACGCCGGCAATGAGAAGCTGCTGCGCAGCGTCTACGGCTACAAGCCGGCGCCGCCGCGTCAGGCGGCCCCGGAGCCGACGGTCGAGCCGGAACCGGAAATCGAGCTGGATTCCCTGGAAGGTATCCGCGCCACCACCGACGGCTGATCGGCCCTACACCGCCTCGTACTGGATGAGGTCCGGATCTTCCGGACCTCCGGCGCGCCCCAGGCTGATGGTGCCGGAACGGCGCAGGTGCAGTTCGTCGCGATGCAGCTTCAGCTCGTCGTCCTCGCCGACGCGCACGTAGGTGCCGTTGGTCGAGCGGTCGGTGATGACGAAATGGCCGCGCTTGAACTCGATCTGGGCGTGGGTGCGGCTGACCCACTCGGCTTCCACCACCAGGTTGTTGCCGGCCTCGCGGCCCATCATGAAGGCCGGCGAATCGGGGCCCAGCTCGACCTCCTGGCCGCGATGGCGCAGGCGCAGCCGGGTCGAGGCCAGGTCTTCCTCCGCTGCCGCCTGCTTGAGCACCGAACTCTGCACCATGGTCATGCCGGAGGTGTCCTCCTGCCAGACCAGGTCGACGATCTCGATCGGCAGCAGCTTGCCGCTGACCCGGGCCCGGCCCAGGCTGCGCGCCTCCGGCACCTTGCCCGAGAGCAACTGGTAGGTGGCGGCCGTGGTCACCACCTGCTCGCGCTTGGCCAGGGCGGCCATGCGGGCGGCGGTGTTGACGGCGTCGCCGAAGACGTCGCCGTCCTCCTCGAGTGCGTCGCCATGATGCAGGCCGATGCGCACCGCCAGGCTCTCGCGCACGAACTCGATCTCCCGGCCGATCCGCCGCTGCATGTCGCAGGCGGCCAGCACGCCGTTGAGCGCCGCCGGGAAGGTGCACATGATTTCGTCGCCGATGGTCTTGATCACCCGGCCGCCATGCCGGCGGCAGACCTCGGACATGGCCCCCAGTACCGCCGCGATCAGGCGCCGCGCCTCGACGTCACCCTTGCGCTCGAACAGGCGGGTGCTGCCGCTGACGTCCGCGAACAGAATGGTCTGGGGCCGGGAAACGCTCATGCCGGAAGTCTAGGCCGCTGGAGGGGTGGCGTCATACCCCCCGAAAAACGGCCTCAGGCCAGTTCCGCGGCCATGGCGACGATATCGGCCTCCGAGGGGATGACCAGGAAGGCGGCGCCCGCCAGCGGCGTGTAGGTATCGGCACCGACCACCCGGCGCAGCGGCTTGCCGCCCTGCCCGGCCTCGACCACGGCAGTGATGATGCCCTCGCCGACGCCGGCCGAGCGCCGGCCCTCGTCCACCACCAGGATGCGGGCGCATTCCCGGGCATGGCGGGCGATGGCCTCGGTGTTCAGCGGCTGCAGCCAGCGCAGGTCCACCACCCGCACCTTCCAGCCGTGCCTGCGGCCGATCTCGCGGGCGGCCCGCAGGCTCATCGGCACGCCGTTGCCGAAGGTGAAGATCACCAGGTCGCCGGCCTCGGGCTCGTACACCCGCTCCTCGCCCAGCACCATGGCCTCGCCCGGCGGCGGATAGCGGGTCAGCCAACCGCCGTCGCCCGGCTCGTACAGGTCCTTGGTCATGTGCAGGGCGATCGGCTCCAGGAAGGCGCAGACGCGGCCGTCCACCTTGGCCAGGGCCATCAGGGTGCGCAGCATGGTGGCGGCGTCGTCACCGCGGCTGGGGCAGCCCACCACCAGGCCGGGGATGTCGCGCAGCGCGGTCACCGAATTGTCGTTGTGGAAGTGGCCACCGAAGCCGCGCTGGTAACCCAGCGAGGCGATGCGCATCACCATCGGGTTGCGGTACTGGCCGTTGCTGAAGAACTGCAGGCTGCAGGCCTCGCCGCGGATCTGGTCGCAGGCGTTGTGGAAATAGGCCAGGTACTGGATCTCCGGCACCGGCAGCATGCCCATGTTGGCGTAGCCCTGGGCCAGGCCCAGGATCATGGTCTCGTCCAGCAGCGTGTTGAACACGCGGGCGCCGCGGAAGGCGCGATGCAGGCCCTTGGTCACCGTGTAGACGCCGCCCTTCTGCGCCACGTCCTCGCCGAACAGCAGCGTTTCCGGGTACTGGCAGAACAGGTCGTGCAGGGCGTTGTTGATCTGGATGGCCAGGTGCCGCGGCGGCTGGTTCTCCGGCAGCTTCGCCTCGCCACCGAAGACCTCCAGACGGCGTTCCTGGAAATCCTTGCGGCGGGCCTGCTCGGCCACCTTGTCCGGCGTATACGGCGCCAGCGGCGCCATCACCTCTTCCAGGGTCTCCAGGCGCGGACGGCGGTCGGCCTCCTCGGCGGCGGCGAAGCAACGCTTTCGCATGGCCTCGTAGCGTTCCAGCAGCTCGTCCGGCGTCATCAGGCCCGACTCCAGGGCGATGGCGGCCGAGCGCAGCAGCGGGTCGGTGGCTTCCACCGCCATCAGTTCCTGGATGCTGCGCCACTCGATCTCGAAGTCGGTGCCGGCATGGCCCATGATGCGGGTGGTGCGCAGGTGCAGGAAGGTCGGCCGGCGGGTGCGGCGGCAGTGCTCGACCGCGGTGCGGACGTCGGCATAGCCGCCGGCCAGGTCCAGGCCGTCGGCGAAGAAGTAGTCCAGGCCCGGACGCTGGCGGAAGGATTCGGCGATCCAGCCGGCCGGCGTCTTCACCGAAATGCCGATGCCATTGTCTTCGCAGACGAACAGCACCGGCGCCGGCAGCCGCTGGTAGGCGGTCCACTGCGCACAGTTGAAGGCGGTCTGGGCGGTGGCGTGGTTGGCCGAAGCGTCACCGAAGCTGCAGATGACGATGCTGTCGTCCGGCACCGGCAGGGTGTGGCCGATGCGCCCGGCCTGCTCGATGGCGATGGCCGTGCCCAGGGCCTTGGGCAGGTGCGAGGCAATCGTCGAGGTCTGCGGCAGCACCCACAGCGGCTTGCTGCCCCAGACCTTGTGGCGGCCGCCGGAGGCCGGGTCTTCCTTGCTGGCGGCGAAGCTCAGCGCCGAGTCCATCACCGGGTCCATGCCCGGCAGCTTGCGGAAGCGCTCGGCCATGAAGCCGCCGGAACGGTAATGCAGGAAGGCCGGATCGGTGTGCCGGGTCAGCCGCGCCACCATGGCATTGCCCTCGTGGCCCGAGGAACCGATGGTGTAGAAGACCTTGTTCTGCACGCGCAGCACGCGCGCCATCAAGTCCAGGTGGCGGCTGACCAGCTGCGACTCGAACAGATCGAGGAAATCGGCGGCGGTACAGGCACTGCCCGGCAGCACCGGCTCGTGCGGCGCAGGCCGCGCCAGCGGGCGCCCCGACCAGGTGCGGACGAACTCGATGAAGTTGTCGTCGCAGACCTTGGCGCGGTTGACGTCACGTTGGCGGGCGGGAATCGGGGCGGGATTCATCGTCAGAACGCGTTGATGCCGGTGACCTCGCGACCGATCACCAGCTGGTGCACGGTCTCGGTGCCCTCATAGGTGATCACCGACTCCAGGTTCAGGGCGTGGCGGATCGGCGGATGCTCGGTGGTGATGCCGGCGCCGCCAAGGATGTCGCGGGCCTCGCGGGCAATGTCCAGGGCCATGCGCACGTTGTTCCACTTGGCCAGGGACACCTGCGCCGGCTGCATGCTGCCGGCGTCCTTGAGCCGGCCCAGCTGCAGGCTGAGCAGCTGCGCCAGGGTGATGCGGCGGGCCATGTCGGCCAGCTTCAGCTGAACCGCCTGGGTGGCGGCGATCGGCCGGTTGAACAGCACGCGTTCCTTCGAATACTCCAGCGCCGAGGTGTAGCAGGCGATGGCGGCGCCGATCGGGCCCCAGGTAATGCCGTAACGGGCCTGGGTCAGGCAGCCCAGCGGGCCCTTGAGGCCCTTCACGTTCGGCAGGCGGTTGGCCTCGGGCACGCGCACGTTGTCGAAGTACAGGGCGCTGGTCACGGAGGCGCGCAGGCTCATCTTGCGGTGCACTTCCTGGGCCTCGAAGCCCTTCATGCCCTTCTCGACGATGAAGCCCTGGATGCCGTCCTCGGTCTGCGCCCAGACGATGGCGATGTCGGCCAGGTTGCCGTTGGTGATCCACATCTTGGCGCCGTTGATGACCCAGTCGCCGCCGTCCTTCTTTGCATTCGTCTTCATGTTGGCCGGGTCGGAGCCGCCGTGCGGCTCGGTCAGGCCGAAGCAGCCGATCACCTCGCCGCGGGCCATGGCCGGCAGCCAGCGCTGGCGCTGCTCCTCGCTGCCGTAGGCGTAGATCGGATACATGCACAGCGAGCTCTGCACCGAGACGAAGCTGCGGATGCCGCTGTCGCCGCGCTCCAGCTCCTGGCAGATCAGGCCGTAGCTGACCGAGTTCAGGCCGGCGCAGCCGTACTTCTCCGGCAGCGAGGAGCCGAGCAGGCCCATGGCCGCGATCTCGGGCACCAGCTCCTTGGGGAAACGGCCCTGGTCGAAGCAGTCGCCGATGATCGGCAGCACCTTTTCGTCGGTGAAGCGGGCGACGCTGTCCTGGATCATGCGCTCCTCCTCGGAGAGCAGGGAGCGGACGTCGTACAGGTCGGTCGGATTCAGGGCCATGGCGGGATCGGTATCTGCGGGCTGGAAAGCCCGGCATTCTAGCCCGCCGGACGGGCCCGGGGCAGCCCGCGGGCCCCACTGCCCTGCCCCTGTGCCCGGGCACGGCGGGGCGAATGGCGGCCACCGGGGCCGGAAAAGGAAAGGGCCGGCACGGGGCCGGCCCTTCCGGAACGCGGGTCCGCCGCGATCAGCCCTGCGGCGGGCTGGACTGGCTGGCGACCTGGATCACCCCGTCCTTGATCGGCAGGCGGTCACCCGGATCCTGGTCCATGCGCAGGTTGCCGGTCTGGCCCTCGTAGCGCCAGGTCACGTCGTAGCCGACGATCCGGTCGCGCTCGCCGAGCTCGATCTGGGCGCCGGGCTTGCGCTCCACGCGGGTGGTGGCGACGGTGCCGTCCTCGGTGCGGTACTGCACGTCGTAGCCGATGACTTCCTCGCGCGGCTCGGTGATGGTCTGGCAGACGGTCTCGTACTCGGTGTACTTCTGGCCGCCCTCGTGGCGACGGTCGATCTCGCGGCCGGCGTAGGCGCCGGCAGCGGCACCGGCGACGGTGGCGACCTTGCGGCCACTGCCCTTGCCGACCTGGTTGCCGAGCAGGCCACCGACCACGGCGCCGACGACCATGCCGTCCTTGTCACCGAAACGCTCGGGCTTGCGCTTCTCCACCGCCACCTCCTCGCAGACCTCGCGCTTGCCGGTCCGCAGTTCGGTCACGGCGGTGCTGCTGATGACATCGCCATAGATGGGCTCGCGTACGGTGATCGGCGTGGCCGACACAACCTCGGCGTACGGCGTCGAGAAGGTCTGGTACGCGGCAATCGCGCCACCGCCCACCAGCATGCCGGCCAGCACTCCCAATACGGTCTTGTTCATTGTGATCTCCTCCAGGTGGCGACGGGGGACCGCCGACGGACAGCAGCCTGTGACAGCCCACCTGAATGCTAGCTCAAGCGAGGTTTCAGCCGGGACATGCTAGTTTGCGCGCATGTCCAGGAGGCCCGACGACATGTCCCATCCCCTGACCGGCCCGCTGGTCGGATTCGCCAGCCGGCTCCGCTACCCCACCCTGTTCAAGATCACCCTGGTGCTGATGCTGATCAGCTGGCTCTGGCCCTTCGACCCCGTCCCGTTCCTGGATGAGATCGTGACCGCCCTGGCCACCCTGGTGCTGGCCAGCTGGAAGCGGCAGGACCCGCCGGTCGCGCCACCCGCCGACCAGACCGGACAGGACCGCGTCATCGAGGGGCAGGCCCGGCGGGAATGAGCCGGCTCTACGACAGCCACTGCCATCTGGACGCCCCGGAATTTGATGCTGACCGCGCGGCGGTGCTGCGGCGCGCCCGCGAGGCGGGGGTCTGCCGGCAACTGGTGCCCGCGGTCACCCGGGCTGGCTGGCCGAAGCTCAAGGAACTGTGCGCCGCAGAACCCGATCTTCGCCCCGCCTACGGCCTGCACCCGATGTACCTGGCCGAGCACCGTCCGGAGGATCTGGACGCCCTGGCCGACTGGCTGGCCACGGAACGCCCTGCCGCCGTCGGCGAATGCGGCCTGGATTTTTTCGTCGAAGGCCTGGATCCGGAGGCGCAACGCAGGTACTTCCACTGCCAGCTGGAGCTGGCCCGCGAGTTCGACCTGCCGGTGGTGCTGCACGCGCGCCGGGCGGTGGACGAGGTGATCGCCGCACTGCGCCGGGTCGGCGGCCTTCGCGGGGTGGTGCACAGCTGGTCCGGCAGCGAGGAACAGGCGCGGCAGCTGTTTGCCCTCGGCTTCTGCCTGGGCATCGGCGGTCCGGTCACCTACGAACGGGCGCAGCGCCTGCGCCGCACCGTCGCCGCCATGCCACTGGAGTCCCTGCTGCTGGAAACCGACGCGCCCGACCAGCCCGGCGCCGGCCAGCGCGGCATGCGCAACGAGCCGGGCTACCTGCCCGAGGTCCTGCGCGTGGTGGCGCAGCTGCGCGGCGAGCCGGAAGAGGCACTGGCCGAGGCGACCTGGGCCAATGCCGAACGCCTGTTCGGCTGAGCCCTCAACCGCGCTTCTTCAGCAGCAACTCCAGCGCCTTGCCGGCCATGGCGAATCCAAAGGTGCCGGTCAGGTGGGTGACCGCCCCCAGGCCGGCACCGCAGTCCAGCTTCAGGGCCGCGTCCGAGTCCAGTTTCGGCCGGGTGCCGCAGACGCTGCCGTCGGCCTGCGGATAGCGGACGTTCTCCAGCGAATACACCGCCGGCACGCCGAAGTAGCGGTCGGGGTTGCGCGGGAAGCCGTGTTCGGCGCGCAGGCGCTTGCGCACGAGGGCCAGCAGGGCGTCGTGCTCGGTGCGCGAGAGGTCGCGCACCCGCACCTGGGTCGGGTCGAGACGGCCGCCGGCCGAGCCGGACACCACGATCGGCAGCTTGCGCCGCCGGCACCAGGCGATCATCTCGATCTTGCTGCGGAAGCTGTCGCAGGCGTCCAGCACGACGTCGTGGCCGGCATCCAGGATCTGCTCGAGATTGGAGGAGACCAGGAAGCGCGGATCGGCAACCACCTCCACCTTCGGGTTGATCGCCCGGCAGCGCTCGGCCAGCACCTCGGCCTTGCCGCGCCCGTACTGGCCGTCCAGGGCATGCAACTGGCGGTTGGTGTTGCTGACGCAGACTTCGTCGGCGTCCACCAGCACCAGCCGGCCGACGCCGCTGCGCGCCAGGGCTTCCACCGCCCAGGAGCCAACGCCGCCCAGGCCGACCACGCAGGCCTGGCGTCCGGCCAGCCACTGGCTGCTGCCATGGCCATAGAGCCGGTCGACGCCGGCGAATCGGGATGCGCTCATGGCCGCGCATTCTATCCGCGTCCGTTCCCTGAACCGTCCCGGAGCCGGTCGGTGGCCGTTCAGGCGCCCCCGCATAGCGTCGGCCCCGTATTCCATGCCAAGGAGGCCAGCCATGAAATACAAGTTCCTGATCGCCGCCGGCATCGCCGTGACGCTGGCCGCCTGCGCCAGCAGCGCGCCCCGTGATCGCGGCTACGGCTACGACGATTACGGCTATGGCCGCGGCTCCGGTTATTACGAGCCGGCCCGCTGCTACGACTGCGGCCAGGTCGAGCGCATCGTCACCGTCTACGGTGCCCGCCAGAACAGCGGCAAGGGTGCCATCCTCGGCGGCGTGATCGGTGCGGTCGCCGCCCGCGAGATCCCCAAGCACGGCAGCCGCGGCAAGGAGAACACCGCGACGGTGGCCGGCGCGGTCGCCGGCGCCGCCATCGGCAATGCCATCGAGAACAAGGCCAACGAGGAGAGCTACGACATCCACGTCCGCATGGACGACGGCCGCCTGCTCGTGGTCAACCGCAACAGCCTGGGCAATGGCGTCCGCGTCGGCGCCCGCGTCCGCGTCGACGGCACCCGCCTGATCCCGATCGGCTACTGAGCCACCCCGCCGGGCTTCCCGGCGCTCCCCGGAGGAAAGGCCGCCGTGCTATTTTCGCGGCGGTCTTTCCACGGGGAATCCTCCATGCGGTCTGTCATCCTGGTCCTGATCGGCCTGTTCGTCGGCGCCACCTGCACGCTCGTGGCGATGAATGCCCTGCGCCAGGGCACCGCCTACCCCAATGGCGTCATGGCGGTGCTGGCCGCCCAGATGGGCGCGCTGGATACCTCGCTCAAGCAGAACCGCTGCGCGGCCACCGACCTGCTGCCGCGCCTGCAGACCATCCGCCAGCTCGGCAACGACCTCGAGCCGGCCTTCCTGCCCACCCAGGACGACGAGCGCTTCATCCGCCACGCCAGCGAGCTGCGCGCCGCGGTGGATGCCGCCCTGGCTGCCACGCCTTCCGACTGCGCCGCCGCCTCGGTGGTGGTCAACCGCATCGGCGGCACCTGCAAGGCCTGCCACGACGACTTCAAGGGCTGACCAGCCAGTCCCCGATCAGGCGCGCCAGCCCCTCCGGCTGGCGCATCCAGCGGAAGTGGTCGGCGCGGGTGCCGAGCTGCCCGCTGTCCAGGCTCATCACCTGCCGCGCGCCCGGCCCGAGCTTGTCCAGCAGCCCCGCCAGGGTATTGGCCGGCGCCAGCCAGTCCTCTTCCATGCTCAGGCCGAGCACCCGCGTCTGCAGCCTGCGCATCCGCTCGTCCAGCGCCTCGCCGGTGCCATAGTCGGCGTAACGCCCCGTCCGCACCGTCTGCGCCCAGTCGCGCATCACGCCACCGGCCTCGCGGCCGGCGAAGCCCATGCGGTGGCCCGGGTAGTAACCGCACAGCCGCGTCAGCATCGGCAGCACCCGGGCAAAGACGCGGATGGACAGGCCGGCGCGGCCACGATACAGGCGCTGGTCGGGCACGCCGGTGGCGATCAGCACCAGGCCGGCGCAGGCCTCGGGCTGCAGCGCCGCCAGCATCGTTGCGAACTGGCCACCCAGGCTGTGTCCGCCGAAATGCCAGGGCCCCGGCCCCAGGGCGGCGAGCGCTGCCGGCAGGTCCTGCGTCAGCAGGGCTTCGTAGCCCCAGTCGCTTCCGCGCTGCGCCCGCAGGGAACTGCTGCCCAGGCCGCGCCATTCGCCGACGGCGACCCGCACGCCCTGCTCCGCCAGCGCGCCGGCGAAAGCGTCGTACTTGGCCGCCGGCACGCCCAGGGCCGGCAGGAAGAACAGGGAGGCGCGCGGCTGCCCGGTTTCGGCGATGCGCAGCGAGTAGCGATGGCCGTCTTCGGCGACGACCGGGATGTCGGTCAGACCCATGCAATCCGGTACTGAATCGGAACGGTCGCCAGCATACGCAGTCCATCCGCGCGCGCACAGGGCGGAACCCGACAGGCGCCGGCGCTCTGCTAGGCTCGCGGCATGGATGCAAGCACCGCCTGGTACCTGATCGCCGCCGCCCTGATCCTCGTTGGCCTGCTGGGCACCTTCCTGCCGGTGCTACCCGGCCTGCCGGTGATGTTCGCCGGCATGTGGCTGGCCGCCTGGGCTGACGATTTTCAACGGGTCGGCGTCGGCACGCTGGTGGTGCTGGGCCTGCTGGTGCTGCTGTCCATCGTCGTCGACTTCGCCGCCAGCATGATCGGCGCGCGCCGGGTCGGGGCCTCCGGCAAGGCGATCTGGGGCGCCGGCATCGGCAGCGTGGTCGGGCTGTTCTTCGGGCTGCCGGGATTGCTGGCCGGCCCCTTCCTCGGCGCCTCGCTGGGCGAGCTCTGGCATGGCCGGCAGTTCCGCGCCGCCACCCGGGTCGGCTTCGGTACCTGGCTGGGCCTGCTGCTCGGCGCCATCTTCAAGCTGCTGCTGGCCCTGGCCATGCTGGCCATCTTTTTCGCGATGCTGCTGCTGGGCTGATTCCTCAGCCCTGCAGCTCGCGCAGCGTCACCGAGGGCGGCGCGTCGACCACGCGGCGGGTGGCGTACAGGCCGGCCAGCAGTGCCGCAACCAGGCCGGCGGTGGCACCGGCCGCCACCATCCACGGATCCGGGCTCCAGGGCAGTTCGAGGACCTGCCTGGCGACCACGCCGGCCAGTATCGAGGCGGCGATCGCCGCGACCAGGCCGGCGATGAGGCCGATCGCCGCGAACTCCGAGGCCTGGGCCAGGCGCAGCTGCCAACGCCGGCCGCCCAGCACCCGCATCACCCCGCCCTCGAGCAGGCGCTCGTCCTGGCTGGCGCTGACCGCCGCCATCAGCACCAGCAGGCCGGCCAGCAGGGCGAAGGCGAAGACCGCTTCCACCACCGTGGTCACCTGGCTGACGGTGTTGCGCACCTGGTCCAGCACCGCGTCCACGTCGACCACCGACAGGTTCGGGAAGGCCCGCACCAGTTCGGTGGTGAAGCGGGCGTCACCCACCGGCACCTTCACCGCGGTGATGTGGCTGCCGGAGAAACCGTCCAGCGCACCCGGCGAGGCCAGCACGAAGAAGTTGGGCTGGAAGCTCTCCCAGTCCACCTTGCGCAGGCTGGTGATGCGGGCGGCGAAGCGGGCGCCGGCGATGTCGAAGGCGATCTCGTCGCCGACCTGCCAGCCCAGATCGCGGGCCAGCTCCTGCTCCACCGACAGCTCGGGCTGTTCCGGCCGCCCTTCCCAGAAGCGTCCGGCCACCACCTCGTTGTCGGTGCGCAGGGTTTCGGCGCTGCTGAGGTTGAACTCGCGTTCGGCCATGCGGCGGGCGCGGCTGTCCTCCGGATAGTCGGCGCCGCTGGACGGCTCGCCGTTCCGCTCGACCAGGCGGGCGCGGATCATCGGGAACAGCACCGGTTCGGGCAGACCGCGTTCGGAGACGAAGGCGCGCAGCGGATCCACCTGGTCCGGCTGCACGTTGACGATGAAGCGATTGGGCGCGTCCGCCGGCAGGGACTGGCGCCAGCGCTCGAGCAGGTCGGTGCGGACGAAGCTCAGCAGCAGCAGCGCCATCAGACCCAGGCCCAGGGCCGAGACCTGGGCGATGGAAGCGCCGGCGCGGCGGCCGACATTGGCCAGGCCGTAACGCCAGGCGCCGCGCAGGCGGCCGCGCAGGCGCCGCACCAGCAGGATCAGTCCCCAGGCCAGCAGGCCCAGCACCGTAAGGGTGGCACCGATGCCGGCCAGCATGGCCGTGCCCAGCGTGGCCGAACCGGCCTTCCACCACAGCAGCGCCGCCAGGCCGGCCAGGCCGGCGGTGAACACCAGCCAGGCGCTGGCTTCGGTCGGATCCAGATCGCTGCGCAGCACGCGCAGGGCCGGCACGCGCCGCAGCGCCAGCACCGGCGGCAGGCCGAAGGCCAGCAGCACGGTCAGGCCGACGCCGAAACCTTCCAGCACCGGCTTCAGGCCGGCAGCGGGCAACTCCAGCGACAACGCGTCCGCCAGCCAGGCGCCCACCGCCCACTGCAGGCCGAAGGCGATGGTCAGGCCGATCAGGCTGCCCAGCAGCCCGACCAGCAGCAGCTCGCCGCCATGCACCAGCACCAGGTCGCGCTGGCGGGCGCCGAGGCTGCGCATCACCGCCGCCCCCTGCAGGTGGCGGGCGCCATGGCGACGCGCGGCCATGGCCACGGCGACCGCCGCCAGCACCACCGAGACCAGGGCCGCCAGGCCGAGGAAGCGATCGGCGCGATCGAGGGCGCGGCGGATCTCCGGCCGCGCCTCGGCGGCGGTTTCCAGGCGCTGGCCGCGACCGAGGTTGTCGCGGGCGAAGGCGACGAAGTCCTCCACCGCCGCCGGCGACCCGGCCACGGCCAGGCGATAGGCGATGCGGCTGCCCGGCTGCACCAGGCCGGTGGATTCCAGGTCGTCGAGCGCGAGGAAGATGCGCGGCGCGGTGTTGAAGTAGTCGAGCGCCGCATCCGGCTCCTGCACCACCAGGGCCACCAGTTCGAATTCGCGCGCGCCGACGCCGATGCGGTCGCCGATGCGGGCACCGAGCGCATCGGCGCCGGCCCGGCTCAACCACACCTTGCCGGGCGCAGGCACGCCCTGCGCCGGGGCCTCATGGCCATCGGCATGACGCAACAGGAACTGGCCGCGCAGCGGGAAACCCTGCCCCAGCGCCCGCAGGTCGCCCAGGCGCAGCGCCTCGCCGGCCCGCACCATGCTGGCGAAGGCCTGGGTTTCGGCGCTGACCAGGCCGGGCGCATGGGCCGCCTCGCGCAGGGCGCCGCTGATGGGCGCGTCGGCGCGAAGCACGGCGTCGCCGCCGAGCAGGCGATTGGCTTCCAGTTCCAGGGCGCGTTCGGCGCGGTCGGTGACGAAACCGACCGAGCACACCGCCGTCACCGCCAGCACCAGCGCCGCCAGCAGGATGCGGATGTCGCCGGAACCGAGATCCCGGCGGAACTGCCGCCAGGCCAGGCGCAACGGTCTCATGCCGACACCAGTCGGCCGGCGTCGAGGCGCAGCACGCGGTCGCAGCGCGCGGCCAGGCGGTCGTCATGGGTGACCAGCACCAGGGTGGTGCCGGACTCACGATTGAGGCGGAACAGCAGGTCGACGATGGCCTGGCCGGTCTGCGTATCCAGGTTGCCTGTGGGCTCATCGGCGAACAGCAGCTCCGGCCGGGTGACGAAGGCGCGGGCCAGGGCCACGCGCTGCTGTTCGCCGCCGGAGAGCTGGCGCGGGTAATGGCGCAGGCGTTCGCCCAGGCCGACCTGGGCCAGGATGGCGCGGGCCGGGCCCTCGCAATCGGCGTCGCCGCGCAGTTCCAGCGGCAACATCACATTCTCCAGCGCCGTCAGCGAGGGCAGCAGCTGGAAGTTCTGGAAGACGAAGCCGACCTTCTCGCCGCGCACGCGGGCGCGGCCGTCCTCGTCCAGGCGGTCCAGGCGCTCGCCGCCCAGTTCGACGTGGCCGCGGGTGGGCAGGTCCAGCCCGGCCAGCAGCGACAGAAGCGTGCTCTTGCCTGAACCGGAGGCGCCGACGATGGCGACGGCCTCACCCCGGGAGATGGTAAAACCCACTCCATCGAGGATGGTCAGCTCGCCCGAGGGCAGCGGTACCCGCTTGCCCAGGCTTTCGGCGACGAGCGCGGTGTCGGCCCGGGCGACGGGCTCCTGGGAATCGGCCATGTGGGTGCCTGACGAGGAGAGATGAGGGAATGAAGGCAGTTTATGCGGCCTGGCAGCGGCAGCTTCAATGCCTGATGGTCATGCTCGGATTCGCCCTGGCGCTGCCGGTGCAGGCGGCAACGCCCGAGCGCACGGTACTGGTCATGGGCGATTCACTTTCGGCCGCCTACAACCTCGCCCCCGAACAGGGCTGGGTGGCCCTGCTGGACCGCCGGCTGGCCAGCGAGCACCCGGGCTGGCGGGTGGTCAATGCCAGCATCAGTGGCGAGACCACTGCCGGCGGCGCCAGCCGCATCGCCGCCGAGCTGGCCCGGCATTCGCCGGCCATCGTGGTGATCGAGCTGGGCGCCAACGACGGCCTGCGCGGCCTGCCGCTGGAGCAGACCCGCGCCAACCTCGAGCGCATGATCACTGCCGCCGGCGAGGCCGGCGCCCGGGTGCTGCTGATCGGCATGCGCCTGCCGCCGAACTACGGCCCGCAATACACCGAAGGCTTCGAACGCAACTACGTCGAGCTGGCGCAGGCGCACGGCACTGCCCTGCTGCCCTTCCTGCTGGAACCGATCGCGATGGAGCGCGAGGCCTTCCAGGCCGACAACCTGCATCCGGTGGCCGAGGCGCAGCCGCGCCTGCTGGAACATGTCTGGCCGGCGCTGGAGCCGCTGCTGGACACCGACAAGAGGAGCACGCCATGAGCCCGTCGCGCCCGCACTCCCCTCGCCTCCATCCCCTGCTGCTCGCCGCCGCCCTGGCCCTGCTGGGCGGCTGCGGGGCACAGCAGCCGGCCGAGGCCAGCCAGGTTCCGCCACAGCGCTTCGCCAGCCAGCACGGCACGGTCGAGGTGTTCACCGTCAGCACCGGGCTCGAGCATCCCTGGGGCCTGGCCTTCCTGCCCGACGGCCGCATGCTGGTGACCGAACGGCCGGGCCGGCTGCGGATGGTGTTTCCGGATGGCCGTGTCTCCGATCCGATCACCGGCGTGCCCGAGGTCTTCGCCCGCGGCCAGGGCGGCCTGCTCGATGTCGCGCTGGATCCGGACTTCGAGAGCAACCGGCTCGTCTA
Organism: Arenimonas sp.; assembly: GCA_035304725.1. Classification (GTDB taxonomy): domain Bacteria; phylum Pseudomonadota; class Gammaproteobacteria; order Xanthomonadales; family Xanthomonadaceae; genus Arenimonas. The sequence continues at coordinate 2,333 of DATGPR010000007.1, read as the reverse complement.
CCTGAGCTATGCCGAACCGGGCGACGGTGGCGCCGGCACGGCGGTGGCGCGGGCGCGCCTGGTCGAGGACCAGCGGCTGGAGGGCGTGGAGGTGATCTTCCGCCAGCAGCCCAAGCTGGGCACCGGCCATCACTTCGGCTCGCGCCTGGTCTTCGACCGCGAGGGCCGGCTCTACATCACCGCCGGCGACCGCGGCGAGTCCGAGCGCGTGCAGCGCCTGGACCAGGGCCAGGGCAAGATTTACCGGATCGAACGCGACGGCGGCATTCCGGCCGACAACCCCTTCACCGGCCGCGAGGAGGCGCTGGCGGCGATCTGGTCGTACGGCCACCGTAACGTGCAGGGCGCGGCCCTGCATCCGGATACCGGTGAGCTCTGGCAGACCGAACACGGTCCCAAGGGCGGCGACGAGCTGAACATCGCCCGTGCCGGCCGCAACTACGGCTGGCCGGTGATCAGCCATGGCGTGAACTACGACGGCACCCCGGTCGGCGAAGGCCTGCGCGAGGCGCCGGGCATGGAGCAGCCGCTGCACTACTGGGTGCCGTCCATCGGCGCCAGCGGCCTGGTCTTCTACACCCACGAGCGTTTCCCGGCCTGGCGCGGCGACCTGTTCGCCGGCGGCCTGGCCCTGCGCAAGCTGGTGCGGCTGGACCTGGAGGGCGAGCAGGTGGTCGGCAGCGAGGACCTGCTCGTGGACCTGGGTGAACGCATCCGCGACGTCCGCCAGGGCCCGGACGGCTATCTCTACGTGCTGACCGACGCGCCGGACGGCAAGCTGCTGCGGGTCGGGCTGGCGGCGAACTGAGCCGCCCCGCCCCTCAAAGCCACTCGGTCAGGCCTTCGCGCTCGTACAGGGTGCGGAAGCTCGGGCGCGCCTTCATGCGCTGCGCGTGCGCGGCCAGCTGCGGCCATTCGGTGGCCGGCCTGGCCATCTTGCGCGACCAGCGCATCAGCATGCACAGCAGGAAGTCGGCGGCGCAGACCGAGGGGCCGAGCAGATAGGGACCGCGCTTGGCCAGGTGCGCCTCCAGCAGGTCCCAGGCCTCGTGGATGCGGCGCTCGGCATCAGCCTTGGCCGCCTCCGGCCCGCCCGGGGCCTCGTGCGGATACCACCAGGTGCGGAAGGCCGGCATCACCGTATTGGCCAGGAACAGGATCCACTGGTAGTAGCGGCCGCGCTCGACGCTGCCCGGTTCCGGTGCCATGCCGAAGCTGGGATGGGCGTCGGCCAGGTGCATCACCAGGGCCGCCGATTCGGTCAGCGGCTCGCCGTGCACCAGCAGGGTCGGGACGACGCCGCGCGGGTTGAGGGCCAGGTATTCCGGCCGCTTCTGGTCCTTGGCGTCGAGGTCGAGCCGCCTGAGTTCGTGCTTGGCGCCGAATTCGATCAGCAGCCAGTGCACCACCATGCTCGCCGCTCCGGGCGCGTAGTAGAGGGTGTACATCTCGCGTCCTGCCTGGGGGGAGGCGAAGGATACGACGCGACGCGGGGTGCGGGTAAAGCCCCGGCCGGCCCGTTTCCGCCCGCCGGCCACCGGTTCCCGGCCGGGCGGCAAAAGAAAAGCCCCGGACGTCGCCGCCCGGGGCCTCCTGTGCCGGTCCTCACGGACCGGAACGATTACATCGGCTGGACTTCGTCGGCCTGCATGCCCTTCTGGCCCTGCACGACCTTGAACGAAACCTTCTGGCCTTCCTGCAGGCTGCGGAAACCCGAGCCGACGATGGAACGGAAGTGGACGAACACGTCCTCACCGTTCTCGCGGCTGATGAAACCGAAACCCTTGGCGTCGTTGAACCACTTGACGGTACCGATCTGACGATCCGACATGACTTTCTCCTTGAAACGTAAACGAATGAATGACATCGCGGACGGAAACATTCCGCCGCGCGACTGGGGTTGCAAGGAGAAGCGTGGTGAAAAGATGTAGCGGATCGGTGGATCTACCGCATCGGTCACGTGACACTGTGACCCTTAGCAATCGCACAGTCGGGCGCACCCTACACGTTTCCGGGGGCAAAAGCCATCCCGGCCGGACGGGCGGTCCACCGGCCGGGCGAATCGTTCAGGTTCGTCTTACTCGACCGTGACGGGGATCTTGCCGATCCGGGCCTGCCACTGGCGCGGGCCGGTCTGGTGCACCGACTCGCCGCGGGCGTCCACGGCGACGGTGACCGGCATGTCGCGGACCTCGAACTCGTAGATGGCCTCCATGCCCAGGTCCTCGAAGGCCACCACCCGGGCGGCCTTGATCGCCTTGGACACCAGGTAGGCGGCGCCGCCCACGGCCATCAGGTAGGCCGAACCATGCCGGCGGATGGCCTCGATGGCG
>DATGPR010000006.1:0-2132 GCA_035304725.1 Arenimonas sp. | reverse complement strand
GGAAGGGCAGGGTGCGGAAGCTGGCGAAGCCGGCACCCTGCATTTCCCGGCGCATGTCCAGGATCAGGTCCATCAGCGCCAGCGGGCTTTCGCTCTGCTGTACCAGCAGGCCGCCCGGGCGCAGGGCCTTCAGGCAGTTCTCGTAGAAGGCGCGGTTGAACAGGCCCTCGGCCGGGCCGACCGGGTCGGTCGAGTCGACGATGATCAGGTCCACGGATTCCGGCGCGGCATTGGCCATCCAGGCGATGCCGTCGTCGAACATCACCCTGGCGCGCGGGTCGTTGTTGCTCTCGCACAGTTCCGGGAAGTACTTCTCGGCCATGCGGGTGACCTGCTCGTCGATGTCGCACTGGACGGCGCTGCGCACGCCGGAGTGCTTGAGCACCTCGCGCAGGGTGCCGCAGTCGCCACCGCCGATGATCACCACGTCCTTCGGATCGGCGTGGGTGTACAGCGGCGCGTGCGCCATCATCTCGTGATAGAAGAAGTTGTCGCGCGTGGTGACCATCATCGCGCCGTCGATGAGCATGACCTTGCCCCAGTCGGTGCTCTCCCAGATCTCGATCTTCTGGAAGGGCGACTGCACCTCGTCCAGCTTGCGGGTCACGCGCAGGCCGAAGGCCGAGCCGGTGTGCTCGAAGTTCTCGTGTAGCCAGGTGGGCTTGCTCATCGCCGGGGTTCCGGTTCGTGGGGGCGCGCATTGTAGCCTTGGGCCGCGGCCGGCGCCGCCCCGGGGGTACAATGCGGCCCCCTCGCCACCCGGAAGCACGCCCATGCCCGCCTGGTCGCTCGACCAAGCCCGCCATACCTACTCCATTCCCTACTGGAGCGAGGGCTATTACGACGTGGACGCCACCGGCCGCATGGTGGTGCGCCCGCGCGGCCCGGGTGGCCCCGAGCTGGCGCTGCCGGAGGTGGTCGAGCGCGCCACCGCCGAGGGCCTGAAGCTGCCGCTGCTGCTGCGCTTCGCCGACATCCTCGGCGACCGCCTGGGCAAGCTGCAGGCCGCCTTCGGCCGGGCCATGGCCGAGCTGGACTATGCCGGCGGCTACACCGCCGTCTATCCGATCAAGGTCAACCAGCACCGCGGCGTCGCCGGCACCCTGGCGGCAGCCGGCGGCGAGGGCTTCGGCCTGGAAGCCGGTTCCAAGCCCGAGCTGATGGCGGTGCTGGGCCTGGCCCGGCCCGGCAGCCTGGTGGTCTGCAACGGCTACAAGGACCGCGAGTTCATCCGCCTGGCCCTGATCGGCCGCAAGCTGGGGCTGGAGACCTTCATCGTCATCGAGAAGCCCAGCGAGCTGGACCTGGTGATCGAGCAGGCCCGCGACCTCGGCGTGCAACCCGGCCTGGGCGTGCGCATGCGCCTGGCTTCGATCGGCGCCGGCAAGTGGCAGAACAGCGGTGGCGACAAGGCCAAGTTCGGCCTCTCGCCGCGCCAGGTGCTGGACCTGGTCGAACGCCTGCGCGCCGCCGGCATGCTGCCGGCCCTGCGCCTGCTGCATTTCCACATGGGCAGCCAGATCAGCAACGTGCGCGACATCGCCAACGGCATGCGCGAGGCGGTGCGCTACTTCGTCGAGCTCTCTCGCATGGGCTGCGGCATCGACTACATGGACAGCGGCGGCGGCCTCGGCGTCGACTATGAGGGCACCCGCTCGCGCGGCTTCTGCTCGATCAACTACGGCCTGGACCAGTACGCGCATACCCTGCTGCAGCCGCTGGCCGAGGCCTGCGCCGCGCACGGCCTGAAGCCGCCGCGCATGGTCACCGAGGCCGGCCGCGCCATGACCGCGCACCACGCGGTGATGGTGGTGAACGTGTCGGAAGTGGAGCCGGCGCCGGAAGGCACAGTGCCGCCGGAGCAGCCGGACGAGCCGCCGGTGCTGCGGCACCTGCGCGAGACCCATGCCGCGCTCGGCCAGCGGCCGCCGCTGGAGCTCTACCACGAGGCCCAGCACCACCTGGCCGAGGGCCAGGCCCTGTACGCGCTAGGCCAGCTGAGCCTGCCGCAGCGGGCCATGCTCGACGATCTGTTCTACGCCATCGCCCACGCCGTGCGTGCCCGTCTCACCGCCGAGGAGCGCAGCCATCGCGACGTGCTGGACGAGCTCAACGATCGCCTGGTGGACAAG
>DATGPR010000005.1:0-9501 GCA_035304725.1 Arenimonas sp. | reverse complement strand
AGGTCGGGGCTTCGCCGCGCTGCAGCAGGGGTGCCTTGCGGATGGCGTGGCTGAACTGGCCCTCGAAGAAGATCAGCGCCGTTTCACCGTGCGTGTCCACCTCCGCCAGGTAGGGCTGCACCAGCACGTGCCGGCCGGCGTCCAGCAGGCCGCGCGCGTGTTCGACCGCCTCGGCGCGGTCGGCGCGCAGGAAGCGGCGGGCATCGCGCGAACCGGCGCCGACGCAGGGCTTGACCACGAACTCGGCCAGGTCCGGGAAGGCGTCGGGCGCGTCGCCCGGGGCCAGGAAGTGGCTCTCGACCACCGCCACGCCGCGCGCCGCCAGGTCGGCCAGGTAGCGCTTGTCGGTGTTCCAGCGCACCACTTCCGGCGGGTTCCACAGCCGGCCGTCGAGTTCGATGCGCTCGCACCAGGCCAGGAACTCCGGCAGGCAGCCGATGTAGTTCCAGGTCGAACGCAGCAGCACCGCGTCGAAGCGGCGCCAGCTCACCGTCGGGTCGTCCCAGGCCAGGGCCTCGGCCTCCAGGCCGGCGGCCCGGCAGGCGTCGAGCAGCGGCGGCAGGTCCTCGTCCAGGGCGAAGGCGGCCACCGCGGTGGCGAGGGCGATCTTCACGGCGTACTGCTCAGAGGTTCTGGTAGTTGGGACCGGAACCGCCTTCCGGCGTCACCCAGTTGATGATCTGGTAGGGATCCTTGATGTCGCAGGTCTTGCAGTGCACGCAGTTGGCGGCGTTGATCTGCAGGCGCTTGCCGGCCGCGTCCTGGACGATCTCGTAGACGCCGGCCGGGCAGAAGCGGGTGCAGGGGTTGCCGTATTCCTCGGCGCAGCGGGTGACGCAGATGTTGGTGTCGGCCACCTGCAGGTGCACCGGCTGGTCCTCGTCGTGCTCGGTGGCGGCGAAGTAGACGCCGGCCAGGCGGTCGCGCGGCGGCAGCGTGCGCTCGACGTAGTCGCGCCTGACCTGCTCGGCCTCGGCCAGCTTCTGCAGCGAGTTCCAGTCCGGCTTGCAGCGCCAGGTCCAGGGCGAGAAACCGGCGGTAACGGTTTCCCAGGCCGAGTTGAGCAGGCCGAACCACAGGCCCTTCTTGAAGCCGGGCTTGATGTTGCGGACCTTCTTCAGCTCGCGCATGGCGGCGCTGGCGCGCAGCCTGGCGTCGAAGCCGGCCGGCGAGGGCGCTTCCTGTCCGGCCAGGTGTTCGGCGGCGAGCATGCCGCTGCGGATGGCCTGGTGGGTACCCTTGATCTTGGGCACGTTGAGCAGGCCGGCGGCGTCGCCGATCAGCAGGGCGCCGGGCATTTCCACCTTGGGCAGGCTCTGCCAGCCGCCGGTGACGATGGCGCGGGCGCCGGCGCTGAGGATGCTGCCGCCCTCGAGCAGCGGCTTCACCGTCGGGTGGTGCTTCCACTGCTGGAAGGCCTCGTAGGGCTGGTAGTTCGGGTCGCGGTAGTCCAGGCCCGAGACGTAGCCGATGGCAACGCGGTCGCCGTCCAGGTGGTAGAGGAAGCTGCCGCCGTAGGTCTTGCTGTCGGCCGGCCAGCCCATGCTGTGGACGATCTTGCCGGGCGTGACCCGGCCCGGCGGCAGTTGCCAGAGTTCCTTGATGCCGATCGAGTAGTTCTGCGGGTCGGACTCGGCGTCCAGGCCGAACTTGCGCACCAGCTGCTTGGTGAGGTGGCCGCGGGCGCCCTCGGCCAGCACGGTCACCCGGGCGCGGATGTCGATGCCCTGGGTGTAGCCGGGCTTGTGGCTGCCGTCGCGGGCCACGCCCATGTCGCCGATGCGCACGCCGGCGACGGCGCCCTTGTCGTCGAACAGCGGCTCGGCGGCGGCGAAGCCGGGGTAGATCTCCACGCCCAGGGCCTCGGCCTGTGGTGCCAGCCAGGCGCAGAGCGCGCCCAGGCTGACGATGAAGTTGCCGTGGTTGCTCATCTGCGGCGGCACGATCGGGAAGCGGAAGCCGCCGGTCTTGGTCAGGAACCAGAACTCGTCTTCCCTGGCCGGCACGCAGACCGGTGGCGGATTGTCGCGCCAGCCCGGCAGCAGGGCATCCAGCGGACCGGGCTCGATGACGGCGCCGGACAGGATGTGGGCGCCCACGGTCGAGGCCTTTTCGATGACGCAGACCGACAGCTCGGGCTTGAGCTGCTTGAGGCGGATCGCGAACGCCAGGCCCGCCGGGCCGGCGCCCACGGTTACGACGTCGTACTCCATTACGTCACGCTCGGTCATGGCGGCGGGCTCCGTACGCTGAGGTGCGGATTGTCCCCGGTTTGCCCGGGACGGGGCAATCCAGCACACTCGGCGCGATACAGAAGGAAGCCCGCATGTCCGCCAGCCCCGACGAACTGCGCCAGGCCCCGCTTTACCTCGTGCTGCACGCGCTGGCCCGCGGCGAGGTCAGCAGCGAGGCGCTGACCGGCGCCTGCCTGGCGGCCATCGCCCGCGACAACGCCCGGCTCAATGCCTGGACCTGGGTGGACGACGCCGTCGCCCTGGCCGCCGCCCGCGCCAGCGACGAGCGCCGGGCCGACGGCAAGCCGCTGGGCCGCCTGGATGGCGTGCCCGTGGCCATCACCGATGCCTTCGACGTGGCCGGCATGCCGACCGGCCTGGGCCTGCCCGGGCATCCGGGCCTGGCCACGGAGGATGCGCAGGTGGTCCGGCGCCTGCGCGGCGCCGGCGCGGTGCTGCTGGGCAAGACCAACCTGGACGAGGCCGCCTTCGGCACCGTCGGACGCAATCCGCATTTCGGCGACGTGGCCAACCCGCGCTATCCGGGCCGGGCGGCCGGCGGCGCCTCGGGCGGCTCGGCGGCAGCCCTGGCGGCCGGCCACTGCTCGGTGGCCCTGGGCGTGGACACCCTGGGCGCCTCGCGCATTCCGGCGGCCTTCTGCGGCTTGGTCGGGCACAAGCCGACCCTGGGCGAGCTGAGCACCCGCGGCATGGCCGCCGGCCTGCGTCGGCTGGACTGCCCGGGCCTGATCGCGCGGGCGGTGCAGGACGTCGGCCTGGTGCTGCCGGTGCTGGCCGGCTACGACGCCGGCGACCCGCGCTCGCGCAAGCGGCGGGTGCCGCTGGCGTCGCCGGACTGGGTGCCGGGCGAGCTCAAGGCCGGCGTGGTCTCGGACCTGGCGCAGCTGGGCGTGGATGCCGTGGTGGTCGAGGCCTTCGGCCGGCTGATGGCGCGGGTGGCGCCGGTATTCGGCAGCGCCCTGCCGGTGGCCCTGGACGTGGCGCCGCTGGAGATCGCCGCGACCCGGCGGGCGGCGCTGCTGCTGATGGAGGCGGAAATCCTGGCGGCGCACGAGGCCCGCCTGGCCGGTGCCTCGCCGCGCCTGCGCGGGCTGCTGGATTTCGCCCGGCGCAAGTCGGCGGCGGACGCGGCGCGCGCGCACCGGCGCCTGGATGGTTACGTGGTGCAGGTGCGGCGGCTGTTCGAGCAGTTCGACGTGCTGCTGCTGCCGACGGTGGCCTCGCCGCCGCCGGCCTACGGCGCCGAGGAACCTGCCAACCTGGCCGACCTGCCGGCCCTGGCCTCGCTGTCGGGCTGCCCCTCGCTCAGCCTGCCGCTGCCGGGTGGCCTGGGCCTGCAGCTGGTCGGCGCGCCGGGCAGCGACCTGCGCCTGCTTCAGCTCGGCCAGATCATCGCCTCCGTCGCCGACGCCGACTTCTGATCCGCCCCCTTGTTCCAACACCGGGGTCAGACCCTTTACTCCGACCCCGGGGTCAGACCCCGGACTCTGACCCTTTACTCCGACCCTTTACTCCGACCCCGGTGTCGGGTGCCTGTGACGTGCCGATGGCTGCTGCGCGCTTCGAATGCATTCCCTTGCCGGAGGGGCAACTGCACCTTGCGGCCGGGTGGCTGGGCGCGGAGGAGGCGGATGCCCTGTTCGAGACGCTGCGTGCGCAGGTGCCCTGGGAAGTGCACCGGATCAGGATCTTCGGCCGGGAAGTGGATTCACCTCGGCTGAGCTGCTGGATCGGCGATCCGGACGCGAGCTACGTCTACTCGCGCACCCGTTTCGAACCACGCCCCTGGCTGCCGGCGTTGCTTGAACTGCGCGAACGCCTGCACGCCGACACCGGCGCGCGCTTCAACAGCGTGCTGGCCAACCTCTACCGCAGCGGCGCCGACGCCATGGGTTGGCATGCCGATGACGAACCCGAGCTGGGCGCACGGCCGGTGATCGCCTCGCTGAGCCTGGGCGCCAGCCGCCGTTTCCTGCTGCGCCACCGCCGCGAACGGGACCGCCGCCTGGCCCTGGATCTTCCGCACGGCAGCCTGTTGCTCATGTCCGGCGACACCCAGGCGAACTGGCAACACGCCTTGCCGCGCACCGCCCGCCCGGCCGGCCCGCGCATCAACCTCACCTTCCGCCTGATCAACCCGCCCTGATCTGACCCTTTGATCTGACCCCGGGGTCAGACCCCCGACTCTGACCCCGGGGTCAGACCCTTTACTCCGACCCCGGTTGGGTGGGGGGCTGGGAGAGGGCCCAGGTGATGAGGTCGGCGGCCAGGGCGGACATGGCGCGGCCGAAGGCCGGGGCGATGTCGACGACCTCCGGCGAGGCCGGGGTGACTTCCTGGCGGAAGCGCTGGCTGGCGACACGGCCGGCGCCGCGCTGGATCAGCTTGGCCTGCACATCCACCACCACCCTTGGCCGGCCGCCTTCATAGATGGTCTCGAAGTGCCGGATCTCGGTCAGCAGCAGGAAGTCGCCGCGGCCGCTGCTGCCCAGGCGCATCACCGAACGGAAGCGGCCGCTGTCCTCGAAGGCCTGCACCAGCGCCGTCTGCAGCATCTCCGGCGCCGTGTCGGCCCAGCGCGCGCCCTTGTAGGCCTGCAGCTGGTCCGGCGTCGGCCGCACGGCGATGCGGGTCGAGTCGATCATCTGGCTGGCCATCGGCGTGCCGATCGCCACCGACCAGTCCACCGACGGCCAGGCCGGATTGGCCTGCACCGGCGCCATCGGCGAGTACACCTGCACCACGGTCTTGGGTCCGCCCAGGCCCATGCAGCCGGTCAGCAGCAGGGCGGAGGCGAGGGCGAAGAGGCGGCGGGTCATGGTTCGAACTCCTCAGGCTGTTCCTTGCCGAGCAGGTAGCCGGCCGGATTGTCCTCGATGCGCTCGACCATCTCGTCGAGCTCGCGGATCAGGCTGCGCAACTGGCGCATGGTCGGGCCGATCTGGCTCAGGCCGTCCTGGCTGAAATCGGCGATGGCCTCGCGGTTCTCGCCGAGGATGGCGGAGGCGTTCTCGCTGGCCGATTCCAGCTGGGTCAGGGTGCGGTCCAGGCGCGCGACCAGGCCGGGCAGCTCCTTCACCAGGTTCTCGTCGATGCCGGTGATGGCGTGGTCGGCGCGGGCCAGGGTCTGGTCCAGGCGCTCGGTGGCGCTGCGGGCGTTGCGCAGCAGGGCGGCGATCTCCTCACGCTCGGCGGCGATGGTGCCGGTGACCTGGTCCAGCTGCTCCAGGGTGCGGGTGACGCGCTCGACGTTGGCATCGCTGAGCAGCCGGTTCACCCGGTCGACGATCTCGCTGGCGGTGGCGGCGATGTTCTGCAGGGCCGAGGGCTCGCTCTGGATGCGCGGCACCTCGCGGCCGCGGCCGCCTTCCAGCAGTGGCGCGCCCGGGCTGCCGCCGGTGAGCTGGATCACCGAAACGCCGGTCAGGCCGGTCAGGGCGATGCGGGCGCGGGTATCGGTGCGCACCGGCGTGTCGGCGTGCAGGCGGATGCGGGCGATCACCTTGCGCGGATCGTCGCGGTCCAGGCGCAGCTCGCGCACGGCGCCGACGCTGATGCCGCTGTAGAGCACCTGGCTGCCGACGCTGAGGCCGGTCACCGCCTCCTCGAAAACGACTTCGTATTCGCCGTAGCTGCGTTCGCTGGTGTACTTCGCCGCCCAAAGCGCGAACAGCACCGCACCCAGGCAGACCGCCAGGGTGAAGGCGCCGATCAGTACGTGGTTTGCGCGGGTTTCCATGGCTCAAGCCTCCTGGGCCTTGGCGGCCTGCGCGGCGCGTCCGCGTGGCCCGTGGAAATACTCCTGCACCCAGGGATGGTCGAAGCGCTCGACCTCCGCCAGCGGTGCGTTGATCAGCACCCGGCGGTCGGCCAGCACCGCGACCCGGTCGCAGATGGCGTACAGGGTGTCGAGGTCGTGGGTGATCAGGAAGACGGTCAGGCCCAGCGCCCGCTGCAGGGTGCGGATCAGCTCGTCGAAGGCGGCGGCGCCAACCGGGTCGAGGCCGGCGGTGGGCTCGTCCAGGAACAGCAGGGCCGGGTCCAGGGCCAGGGCGCGGGCGATGCCGGCGCGCTTGCGCATGCCGCCGGACAGCTGCGAGGGCAGCTTGGCGCCGGCGTCCTCGGGCAGGCCGGCCATGCGGATCTTCAGCATGGCCAGGTCCTGGATCATGTCGGCCGGCAGTTCCGGGTAGTGCTCCTTCAGCGGCACCGCCACGTTCTCGGCGACGGTGAGCGATGAGAACAGGGCGCCGCCCTGGAACAGCACGCCGGTGTTGCGTTCGATCAGCCGCGATTCGCGCGCCCGCCAGGACAGCGCGTCCACGCCCAGCACCTCGATGCTGCCGGCCTGGGGCGGACGCAGGCCGAGGATGGCGCGCATCAGCACCGACTTGCCGGTGCCCGAGCCGCCGACCACGCCGAGGATCTCGCCGCGGCGCACGTCCAGGTCGAGCTGGTCGTGCACGACCTGGCTGCCGAAGCTGTTGCGCAGCCCGCGCACGCGGATGGCCAGTTCCGGTTCGCCGCTCACCAGTCCATCTCCATGAAGAACATGGCGGCGAAGGCGTCGATGAGGATCACCAGGGAGATGGTCTGCACCACGCTCGAGGTGGTGCGCTCGCCCACCGACTGCGCCGTGCCCTGCACCTGGAAACCTTCCAGGCAGCCGATCAGGGCGATGACCGTGGCGAAGATCGGCGCCTTCGACAGGCCGACCCAGAAATGCCGGATGCCGATGGTCTCGTGCAGCCGGGTCAGGAACATCTCCGGGGTGAAGCCCAGGCTGGCCACGCTCACCGCCAGGCCGCCGGCGATGCCGGCGATCATGGCCAGGAAGGTCAGCAGCGGCAGCATCACCAGCAGGGCGAACAGCCGCGGCAGCACCAGCAGCTCGATCGGGTCCAGGCCGAGGGTGCGGATGGCATCGATCTCCTCGCCGCTCTGCATGGCGCCGATCTGGGCGGTGAAGGCGCTGGCGGTACGGCCGGCCAGCAGGATGGCGGTCAGCAGCACGGCGAATTCGCGCAGGAAGGCGATGCCGACCAGCTCGACCACGAAGATCTCGGCGCCGAAGTCGCGCAGCACGCTGGCGCCGAGGAAGGCGATCACCGCGCCGACCATGAAGCTCAGCAGCAGCACCAGCGGCACCGCGTCCAGGCCGACCTGCTCCATGTGATGCACGGTCGGGGTCAGGCGGAAGCGGGCCGGGCGCAACAGCACGCCCAGGCCGGTCTTCAGGGTCAGGCCCAGGAAGCCGATCAGGGCCAGCACCTCGCGGGTGATGTCGTCCACCGCGAAGCCCATGCGCGCCAGCATCTCGCGCACGCCGTAGTCCTTGCGCCGGCGCCGCGGCGGTGCCTCGCAGAGATCACGCACGGTGGCGGTCAGGGTCTGGAACTCGGGCCGCACCTCGACGGTGGACAGGCCCAGGCCGGTCTTCACCGCGTAGCGCGACAGCATCATGGCGCCGGCGGAATCCAGGCGGGTGATGTCGCGGCCGTCGATGTCCTCGGCCCGTGTCGGCGCCGACTCGACCAGGGCCAGCATCTCGGCGGCATGCTGCAGCGTCCACTCGCCGCGGGCGCGCAGGATGCCCGGATTGCGTTCGCTCGGTTCGATGCTGGGCTTCTGGCTCATCGTGTCCACGGGACCTGGACCGGGGCTCAGGATAGCCGGTTTTCATGCCATCCTTTCCGGCCATGGACAACGCCGCCAGCCATTCCCAGGCCAGCTTCGAAGCCCGCACCGGTTTCGTCGCCGAACTGGCTTCCCGCCTGCACGCCTACGGCACCACCACCCAGCGCCTGGAGGCGGCGGTGGAGGCGGTATCCGCCCGGCTGGGCCTGGACTGCGAGATCTGGGCCAATCCCACCGGCCTGATCCTGAGCTTCGCCGACCCGGTGCGCGGCGCCCACAACGGCATCACCCGCGTGCTGCGCCTGCCGCCGGGCGAGCAGGACCTCAAGCGCCTGGCCGCCACCGACGCGGTGGCCGAAGACGTACTGGCCGGCCGGATGGCGCCTTCCGAAGGCCTGGAGGCGCTGCTCGCCCTGGACCGGCCGCGCAGCCGCGGCGCCCGCGTGGTCACGGCGCTGAGCTTCGGCCTCTCGGCCTCGGCGGTGGCGGTGCTGCTGGGCGCGGGCCTGGCGGGGGCGGTCACCGCGGCGCTGATCGGCGTGGTCACCGGCTGCCTGGCGGTGGCGGCGGAAACGCGGCCGCGCCTCGGCGAGGGCCTGGAAGCGCTGGCGGCGGCGATCGCCACGCTGCTGGTGGCGGCAGTGGCGGCCTTCGTCACGCCGATCGCCTACAAGACCGTGGTGATCGCCTCGCTGATCGTGCTGATGCCCGGCCTGACGCTCACCAATGCCGTCAGCGAGCTGGCGGCGCAGCAGCTGGTGGCCGGCACCGCGCGTTTCGCCGGCGCCATGATGAGCCTGCTCAACCTCACCTTCGGCACCGTCGCCGGCCTGCAGCTGGCCAAGCTGATGGGCTGGGAGCTGCAGGAAGCGCCGGCGGTCTTCCCGACGCTGCCGCTGGAACTGGGTGCGCTGGGCGTGGCCGCCTTCGCCTTCGCCGTGCTGTTCCGGGCCGGCACCCGCGACTACCCGCTGGTGATGGTCTCGGTACTGCTGGGTTACGGGTTGACCCGGTTGGGTGGCGAGGTGCTGGGCCTGGCCTCGGAAACCTTTGCCGGCGGCGCCTTCTTCGCCGGCATCGGCATCGCCGCCATCAGCAATGCCTACGGACGCTGGCGCAACCGGCCCGGCGCGCTGATCCGGGTGCCGGGCATCATCCTGCTGGTGCCGGGCAGCATGGGTTTCCGCAGCATCAACTTCGTGATGGAGCGCGACGTCTTCCTGGGGCTGGATACCGCCTTCACCGTGGTGACGGCGCTGGTGGCGCTGGTGGCGGGCCTGTTGTTCGGGAACCTGCTGGTGCCGTCGCGGCGGAATATCTGAGCGTCGGGAGAACCCGGGTCTGGCCCCGTTGGCGGATTGGCGGGGTGAAACCGGGGTCTGACCCCGTTCGGGGTCAGACCCCAGGGGTCCCGTCGATTACTTGCGGATGAGGAAGTCCTCGGGCTTCTTGCCCTTGGCCAGTTCGGCCGAGAGCCACTTGGGCGGCATGCCGCGGCCGGCCCAGGTCTTGGACGGGTCGTTGGGGTGGCGGTACTTCGGCGGCACCTTGCGGCCCTTCTGCGTCGACTTGCGCGCGGGCGCCTTCGCCGCCGGCTTCTTCGCCGCCG
>DATGPR010000004.1:0-10948 GCA_035304725.1 Arenimonas sp. | reverse complement strand
GCCCAGCGTCGTCATCAGGTCGGCCGACTGGGTGACGTGGCGCGAACGCCGGCCGAAATCCCCCGAGACCGCCCGCACCAGCTCGTCGGCATGACGCTTCACCGTGTCGGCCAGCCGGGCCAGGTCGTCCATGCGCTGGCGATAGTCCGGCCGCCTGTGCCGGTGCGCCTGCCGGAGCCGCTCCAGCATCCGGCCAAGGTCGACATCGAAGGGCGAAGGAGTATCCATGCCCGCATCTTATCCCCAACGGGGTCAGGTTCACTTCGGAACGGGGTCAGGTTGCGTTTCCGGCATCCGGCAACGGGCTCGCCGGCCGCTACAATGCGCCGCATGAACCTCCGACCCTACAAGGGCATCCTGCCCACCCTCGGCGCCCGGGCCTACGTGGACCCGGCCGCCACCGTCATCGGCGACGTGCACATCGGCGAGGACAGCTCGGTCTGGCCGGGCTGCGTGATCCGCGGCGACGTCAACCACATCCGCATCGGCGCCCGCACCAACATCCAGGACGGCAGCATCGTCCACGTCACCCACGAAGGCCCCTACACCCGCCCCGGCGGCTGGCCGACGATCATCGGCGACGACGTCACCATCGGCCACGGCGCCATCGTCCACGCCTGCACCATCGGCAACGCGGTGCTGATCGGCATGGGCGCGACGGTGCTGGACGGCGCAGTCGTCGAGGACCACGGGTTCGTCGGTGCCGGCGCGGTGGTGCCGCCGGGCAAGACGGTGCGCAGCCGCGAACTCTGGCTGGGCAATCCGGCCAAGCCGGCGCGCATGCTGTCCGACGAGGAAGTCGAGCAGCTCTACTACTCGGCCAAGCACTACGTGCGGCTGAAGGACGAGTACCTGTAGGCACCACCAGGCCGCGCAGCCGGCGCGGCCTTGCTTCGAAGCAGTGGTGTCAGTCGGCGGTCTGCAGCGCGTCGGCGCGGCTGGACAGGGCGTCGTAGACCTCGTCGGTGTCCGGCCGCTTGCCGTGCCAGAGCGCGAAGGCCTCGGCGGCCTGCTCGACCAGCATGCCCAGGCCATCGAAGCGGTGCTCGATGCCGGCGGCGCCGGCCCAGGCGATGAAGGACACCGCCGCCTCGCCATAGTTCAGGTCCACCGCCAGGGCGCGGTTGCCCGCCAGCGAGAACGGCAGGTCCAGGCCACCGCCGCCGCGGCCGGCCGAGGTGGCATTGACCAGCATGTCGAAACCGCCCAGCTGACCCAGGTCCTTCCAGTAGCGGGTGTGCACGCGGCCCGGTTCGCCCAGGGCGTCGGCCAGGGCGTCGGCCTTCTCGCTCGTGCGGTTGACGATCCACAGCTCGCCGATGCCGGCATCGAGCAGGGCCGGCGCCACGCCGCGGGCGGCGCCGCCGGCGCCGAGCAGCAGCACGCGGCGGCCGCGCAGGTCCAGGCGATGACGCTCGGTCAGGTCGTGCACCAGGCCGATGCCGTCGGTGTTGTCGCCGTACCAGCTGCCGTCGTCACGGTGCAGCAGGGTGTTGACCGCGCCGGCACGGCGGGCGCGGGCACTGGTCTCGGCGCACAGGCGCAGCGCCAGTTCCTTCAGCGGCAGGGTGACGCTGGCACCGCGGCCGCCGCTGGCGGCGAAACGCGCCAGGAACTGCTCGAACTGGTCCGGCGGCGCGTCGATGGCCGCGAACTCCAGGGCCATGCCGAACTGGGCGGCGAAGGCGGCGTGGATGCGCGGCGACAGCGAATGCGCCACGGGGTGTCCGAACACGGCATAGCGGTGCGACATGTCATCCCTCCTTCAGCCATCGCGCCACGTCCAGCGCGAAATAGGTCAGCACGCCATCACAGCCGGCACGCTTGAACCCCAGCAGCGCCTCCATGACGCAGGCGCGTTCGTCCAGCCAGCCGTTCAGGGCGGCCGCCTTCAACATCGCGTACTCGCCGCTGACCTGGTAGGCGTAGGTGGGCACGCCGAAGCGCTCCTTCACCCGACGCACCACATCCAGGTAGGGCATGCCCGGCTTGACCATGACCATGTCGGCGCCTTCCTCGAGGTCGAGCGCGACCTCGCGCAGGGCCTCGTCGCTGTTGCCGGGGTCCATCTGGTAGGTGAACTTGTTGCCCTTGCCGAGGGCGCCGGCGCTGCCGACCGCGTCGCGGAAGGGGCCGTAGAAGCTGGAGGCGTACTTGGCGCTGTAGGCGAGGATACGGGTGTTGACGAAGCCGTTGTTCTCCAGCACCTCGCGGATGCGGCCGATGCGGCCATCCATCATGTCGCTGGGCGACACCACGTCGGCGCCGGCCTCGGCATGCGACAGGGCCTGCTTCACCAGCGCATCCAGGGTCAGGTCGTTGACCACGTAGCCGCTCTCGTCGAGCAGGCCGTCCTGGCCGTGGCTGGTGTAGGGGTCGAGGGCAACGTCGGTGATGACGCCCAGCTGCGGGTACTCGCGCTTGAGCGCGCGGATCGCCCGCTGCGCCAGGCCGTCCGGATCCCAGGCGGCGGCCGCGTCCAGCGACTTGGCCTCCGGCGCCGTCACCGGGAACAGCACCAGGGCCGGGATGCCCAGTTCCACCGCCTGGCCGGCCACCTTCAGCAGCTCGTCGATGGACAGCCGCTCCACGCCCGGCATCGAGGGCACGGCCTCGCGACCGGCGGGTTCGTGCACGAACACCGGCAGGATCAGGTCATCCACCGTCAGGGTGTGCTCACGCATCAGCCGGCGCGAGAAATCGTCGCGGCGCATGCGGCGAAGACGGGTCTGGGGGAAGGGCATCCGATGCTCCGTTTTTCTTGGTGCGACCCCGGCCATGATACGCCCCTGCCGCCGGCTAAGATGCCGCTCATGCACACACTCCGTTCCCTGCCGGCACAGGCCCGGGCCTGCCTCGCCCTGCTGGGCCTGCTGGCCCTGCTGTGCTGGCTGGCGCCGCCGCTGCTGGACCTGCCGGATCCGCACCGGCCGCACTGGGAAATGCTGTCGGCGCCGCCCTCGCTGCAGTCGGGCCACTGGTTCGGCACCGACGCCATCGGCCGCGACGTGCTGGCCCGCACCCTGGCCGGCGGCCGCGTCTCGCTGATGGTGGGCGCCCTGGCCACGGTGATGGCCCTGCTGCTGGGCCTGGCCTGGGGCGCGGTGGCCGGTTACGCCGGCGGCTGGGTCGAGCGGGCCATGGTGCGGGTGCTGGATGTGCTCTCGGCCCTGCCCTTCCTGCTGATCGTGATCCTGCTGCTGGCCCTGTTCGGGCGCTCGGCCTGGCTGCTGCTGGCGGCGATCGGCGCCTACGTCTGGATCGACCTGGCGCGGGTGGCCCGGGCGGAGGCGGCACGGCTGCGCGAGGCACCGTTCGTGCTGGCCGCGCGTGCCGCCGGCGCCCGCTTCGATCAGGTGCTGCGCTGGCACCTGCTGCCGCAGTTGCTGCCGCTGGCCCTGGTCTACCTCGGCCTGATCCTGCCGCAAGCCATCCTGGTGGAAAGCTTCCTCGGCTTCCTCGGCCTGGGCCTGGACGAGCCGGCCGCCAGCTGGGGCACCCTGCTGGCCGAAGGCAGCCAGGAACTCGACACCGCACCCTGGACCCTGCTGTTCCCGGCCGGTTTCCTGGTCGCGACGCTGGCGGCCTTCCAGTTCCTGGGCGACGGCCTGCGCGACTGGCTGGACGTGCGCGGGGCGCCGGCATGAACACGCCGCTTCCGTCCACCAGCGCGCCACGCGGCTTCCATCTTCGCGGCCTGGAAGTTTTCGCCGGCGAACGCCGCCTGCTCGGTCCGCTGACGCTGGAGCTGCGTCCCGGCCAGTGCCTGGGCCTGGTCGGCGAAAGCGGCAGCGGCAAGAGCCTGAGCGTGCTGGCCCTGCTCGGCCTGCTGCCGGCCGGCCTGCGGATGCGCGGCGAGCTGGAGCTCGGCGGCGCCGACGGCCGCACGCGGACCCTGGCCCTCGGTTCAGCCGAACACCTGGCCCTGCGAGGCCGCGCCATCGCCTGGATTCCGCAGGACCCGCTGGCCAGCCTGCACCCGCTGCGCCAGGTCGGCGACCAGTTGGGGGAGGCCCTCCGCCTGCACGGTGGCCTGGACCGGACCGGCGCCCGCGCCGCCGCCCTGGAGCTGCTGGATCGCCTGGAACTGCCGCAGCCGGAAACCCTCGCCCGCCGCTACCCGCACCAGCTCAGCGGCGGCCAGCGCCAGCGCGTGCTGGTCGCCCTGGCCCTGGCCGGCCGCCCGGCCCTGCTGCTGGCCGACGAGCCGACCTCGGCCCTGGACCCGCGCCTGGCCGGCGAGGCCCTGGCCCTGCTCGACCGCCTGCGCCGGGAACAGGACCTGGCGGTGCTGCTGGTCAGCCACGATCTTCCGCTGGTCGCCCGCCATGCCCAGCAACTGGCGGTGCTCCGGCAGGGCGAATGCGTGGAGCGCGGCAGCGCCGCCGGGGTGTTCGAACGCCCCGCCCATGCCTACACCCGCGAACTGCTGGCCGCCGCCCGCCTGCCACCGCCGCCGGCGCCTGCGCCCGGTCCCTCCCTGCTGCGGCTCGAGAACCTGTCGGTGCGCTACCGCGGCGCGGCGGCGCCGGCCGTGTCCGATGTCCGGCTCGAACTGCACCGCGGCGAATGCCTGGCCCTGCTGGGTGAAAGCGGCAGCGGCAAGTCCAGCCTGATCCGCGCCCTGCTGCGCCTGCTGCGGCAGGGTGTGGGCGGCCGCGTGCTGCTGGACGGCGAGGACCTGCTCGGCGCCGACCGGCCACGGCTGCGGGCGCTGCGCCGCCGCATCGGCGTCGTCTTCCAGGACCCGACCGCCTCGCTGGACCCGCGCATGCGCGTGCACGAGCTGATCGCCGAGCCGCTGCGCATCCATGGCCTGGCCGATGCCGCCGGCCGGCGTGCGCGGGCACTGGAACTGCTGCCGGCGGTCGGCCTGGATCCGGCCCTGGCGGAGCGCTGGCCGCATCAGCTCAGCGGCGGCCAACGCCAGCGCGTGGCCATCGCCCGCGCCCTCGCCACCGACCCGGAACTGCTGGTCTGCGACGAGGCGGTGTCGGCCCTGGACGCGCACCACCGGGCCGGCGTGCTGGCCCTGCTGGGCCGGCTCAAGCGCGAACACGGCCTGGCCCTGCTGTTCATCACCCACGATCCTGACGCCGCCCGCGCCCTGGCCGAGCGCACCGCCGTGCTGGACCGCGGCCGCCTGGTCGCGCTCGGCGCCACCTCCGCGATCCTCGACGAAGCGCACGGACCCGCCCGGGCCGGCTGATACACTCGGCCGACCCCGGGGGGAGGGGGAGGAAGCCGTACCGATGCCATCGCCGTCGCTCACATCCGGCCAGGTCATGCCCGACGCGCGACAGCGCGAGCGCGGGCTGGCCGAACTCGAGGCCGAGATCCAGCGCCTGCGCGTGGACGTGGAGCGCCTGGGCCGTGCCGAGCGGCTGCAGCGCGCGCTGTTCGCCATCTCCGACCTGGCCAGTTCCGGCCAGGACACCGCGGCGGTGCTGCGCGGCCTGCACGAGATCGTCGGCCGGCTGATGTACGCCGAGAACTTCTACATCGTGCGCTACTCGCCCGAGAGCGACACGATGCGCTTCATCTACTTCGCCGACAGCCAGGACCCGGTCGAGCCGGATCCGGAGGAGGAAATCCCGGCGGAGAGGATGGCCAACAGCCTGACCCTCGCCCTGATCCGCCACGGCAAGCCCGCCATGGGCCCCTCCGACCAGGTGCGGCAGGCGCTGGGGGTGACCCGCGACGAGACCCTGGGCCCGGACAGCGTCGACTGGCTGGGTGTGCCCATGGTCGAGGAAGGCGTGGTCCGTGGCGCCGTTGTGGTGCAGAGCTACGACCCGGAATGGCGCTACACCGAGGAAGACTGCGCCCTGCTCGGCTACGTGGCCCAGCACATCCTGACCGCCCTGGCCCGGCGCGACGCCCAGGAGGAGCTGGAGCGGCGCGTGGACGAGCGCACCCGCGAGCTGCGCGAGCAGATCGCCGAGCGCGAGCGCAGCGAACGCCTGCAGGCCGCCCTGTTCCGCATCGCCGAGCAGGCCAGCCGCAGCGAGAGCGTCGACGCCTTCTACGCCGAGGTGCACGGCATCGTCAGCGGCCTGCTGGATGCCCGCAACTTCTTCATCGCCCTGCTCACCGCCGACGGCCAGGAGCTGGACTTCCCCTACTCCGTCGACGAACGCGACGAGAAGCGTCCGCGCCGCCGTCTGGCCAAGGGCCTGACCGAATACGTGCTGTCCACCGGCTCGCCGCTGCTGGCCACCGACGAGGACATCCGCCGGCTGGTGGACGTGGGCCGGGTACAGACCTCGGGCGCGCCCTCGGTCTGCTGGCTGGGCGTGCCGCTGCAGGTCGGCGCCAAGGTGGTCGGCGTGATCGCCGTGCAGAGCTACACGCCGGACTACTACTACAGCCAGCGCGATCAGGAGCTGCTGAGCTTCGTCTCCTTCCACATCGCCCAGGCGCTGGAGCGGCGCCAGGCCAACGAGTCGCTGCGCGAGGCCTATGCCGAGCTGGAGCGGCGCGTGGCCGCCCGCACCAGCGAACTGGCCGACGCCAACCGCGAGCTGCGCGACCAGATATCGGTGCGCGAGCGCATGGAACTCAAGCTCAAGCACGAGGCCATGCACGACACCCTGACCGGCCTGCCCAACCGCGCCCACCTGCTGGGCCGCATGGGCATGGCGCTGTCGCGCTACCGCAGCGATCCGGGGCAGCTGTTCGCGGTGCTGTTCCTGGATCTGGACCGCTTCAAGGTGGTGAACGACTCGGTCGGCCACCTGGTCGGCGACGAACTTCTCAAGGAAGCCGCCCGCCGCATCGGCCGCTGCGTGCGCGACCCGGACATGGTGGCGCGCCTGGGCGGCGACGAGTTCGCCATCGTGCTCGACCGCATCCACAGCGCCGAGGACGCCGTGGCGGTGGCCGAGCGGGTCATCCAGTCCCTGGCCGAGCCGATGCGCATCGCCGGCAAGGAGCTCTACACCTCGGCCAGCATCGGCATCGCCATCGTCGACAGCCGCTACCGCAGCCCGGAAGAACTGCTGCGCGACGCCGATGTGGCCATGTACCGCGCCAAGGGCGCCGGCCGCCAGCGCTACGCCCTGTTCGACGAGCAGCTGCACAAGGCGGCACTGCGCCTGCTGGAGCTGGAAGGCGACCTGCGCCGGGCCCTGCTGCGCCAGGAGTTCGTGCCGCACTACCAGCCCATCCTCGACCTGGCCGACGGCCACCTGGTCGGCTTCGAGGCGCTGATGCGCTGGCACCACCCGGTGCGCGGCCTGGCCGCGCCGGGCGAGTTCATCGGCATCGCCGAGGAAACCGGCAGCCTCGAGCACATGGACTGGCAGATCTACGAGCGGGTCTGCCGCGACGTGCTGCGGCTGGCGCGCGGCCAGACCTACACCACGCTCAACGTCTCGCCCCGGCACCTGCGCGCGCCGGATTTCGACCAGCGCCTGCTCGAGCTGATGGCGCGGCACGACGTGAAGCCGGCCAGCGTGCGCCTGGAAGTCACCGAGGGCGCCCTGCTCGACCAGCCGGAAATGGTGCAGGCCTGCCTGGGCCGGCTGCGCGAGGCCGGCGTGCTGACCCTGCTGGACGACTTCGGCACCGGCTATTCCTCGCTCAGCTACCTGCACCGCTTCCCGCTGCACGGCCTGAAGATCGACCGCAGTTTCGTCGCCGGCCTGCGCAGCGGCGAGAGCGGCGGTTCCACCGCCATCGTCCGCGCCATCCGCCTGCTGGCCGACTCCCTCGGCCTGGAAGTGATCGCCGAGGGCATCGAGACCGAGGAGCAGCGACACCAGCTGCGCCTGCTCGGCCTGCACCAGGGCCAGGGCTACCTGTTCTCGCCGCCTGCTTCGGCCGAGGACATCCTGGCGCGTTACTTCGAAGCGAGGTCCTGAGGCGACACCAGGCCTTCGGCGCGCAGCCAGGCGATGGTGTCGGCCAGCAGCTGCGGCAGCGGCGTGCTGCGGTAGCCCAGCATCCGTTCCGCCTTCGAGGAATCCACCCGCAGGTGGTGGCAGGTGAACATGGCGCCGGCCGGAGTGATCTCCGGCGCCTTGCCGGTGAAGCGGGATGCGATGTCCAGCACGCGCGCCCAGGCCTTGAGCGCGAAGGCGGGCGTCGCCCGCTTCGGCGTGCGCCGGCCGAGCTGGCGGCCGATCTCGGCGATCAGCTCGAGGAAGCTGGCGTGCTCGCCGCCGAGCAGGAAGGCCTCGCCGTCCAGGCCCTCGCGCCATGCACGCACCTGCGCCCGGGCGATCTCGCGCACGTCGGCGAAGGCGCCCGAGCCCGGCGGCGCGCCGGGCAGCCTGTTCTGGTCCACCAGCCGGATCAGCCGCGACCAGTTGTGCCGGTCGCCGGGACCGAGGATGTGCGAGGGCTGAAACACCACCCAGCGCAGGCCGGATTCGCGTACGCGCCGCTCGGCCTCGTACTTCGTGCGCTCGTAGTTGATCCAGGATTCGCCGCCGCGCTGCGGCACGTCCTCGCGCAGTGTCCCGTGCACCAGGTGCGAATAGGCCGAGACGCTGGAGGTGTGCAGGAAGGCGCTGACGCCGGCGTCGCGCGAGGCCGCCAGCAGGCGCACCGTGCCGCCGACATTGGTGTCGGTCTGGGCGGCGTCACCCGGGGCCCAGGTGCTGGTGTCGGCGGCGGTGTGGAAGACCGCCTGGCAGCCGGCCACCGCCTTGCGCAGCGAAGCGGCGTCGCCGAGGCTGCCGCGCACCGGCTCGGCGCCCAGGCGCGCCAGCAGCGCATCGCCCTCGGGGGAGCGCGACAGCGCACGCACCTGCTGACCGGCCGCGATCAGCGCGCGGACCAGGTGCTGGCCGAGGAAACCGGTGGCGCCGGTGACGAGGACGGTGGGCATGACGACGGACTGACCTCTGTTCTTGTCCTGCAAACGTGAAGGCGGCCGGCCGGACGGCCAGCCGCCGAATGGCGTGGCAGGGCCTTACAGGCCCATCTTGCGCAGGTCCTGCTGTGCCTTGTCCATGTTCTCCCGGCGCAGCGCGTCCTGCTGCTGCACCAGGGCCTGCATGGCATCCAGGTGGCGGTTGAAGCGCTCGACGTGATCGTCCCCGGTGAACATGAAGTACTCGCCATCGACCGTCCAGCCCGGATCGCTTTCGAGCACGCCCATCATGCCGGCGACCTCGTCGATGATGGCCAGCTCCATCCTGCAGATTTCCTGACGCGGGCCGGCGGCCTCGCGCATTCCCTTCTCGATGCCGTCCAGGACCTCCTGGCGGGAGGCCGCATTGGGGTAGGCCTCCTGCACGGCTTCGCGCGCCGCCGCCAGCAGTCGCGATTCCTGCTCCCGGCACAGGCGGGTCGCGGCCTCGCGGCCGCCGGCCAGGATCCTGTTCGACTCGGTCATGTCGCGATCGCCGTCCAGCCGGACCGGATCAAGCACGCGGTCCCAGCCGATCCTCTGCAGTTCGGCGAGGTATTCGTTCTGGATGGCGATCGATTCGTTGAGCACCCGCTGCAGCACCCGTTCGGCGCGGCCGCGTTCGCCGCCCGAATACGACTCGAGCTCGATCCTGTCCACCGGCGCCAGTTCACCGCTGCCCGCCTGTTCGATCAGCCGACCCATCTGGTCGGTGATGCGCTCGCCCTCGCGCGGGCCGCCGCGGAGGCCCATCACGCCCCAGGCCAGCAATGCCAGCACCAGGCCCCCGACCACCAGCACGCCGATCACGACGGCGGCGATGCCCGCCCCGGAAAGGCCCTGCTTCTTCTTCTGCGGATCCATCACCCCATACCCCTTTGTCCGTGCCGCCGACCGGCCTTGTCCGGCCCCACCCGGCCGGGCCGCGGGATGCGGCCCGGCCCCCTTCCTGAATCGGGAGTCAAGTCTGACGTGTCCGTATTGTGAAACCCGTCACGTTTCCAAGACTATACTTCAGCAAAATATCCCAACCCCCGGTTCCCCAAGAAGAAAAATGAGCCCGCTCCTGCCCCGCCCGTTGCCTCTCGCCGGCCTGGCCTGGCTCACCGGCTTCCGCCGGGTACCGGACAACGCGGTGGTGACCAAGCACCGGTTCGGGCGTTTCGTGGGGGCCCTGGGGCCGGGCTGGCACTGGACCCTGCCCGGGCTGGACCAGCTGGGCCAGCCGGTCTGCCTGATCGGCCACCACCTGGACGTGCCCGCCGACGGCGGCGCCCATGCCGAGCTCTACTACCAGATCCTCGACCCGGCCCAGGCCGGCGAGGCCCTGGACCGGGTGGACGCCCTGGTCATGGACCAGGCCCGCGCCACCCTGGCCTCGCTGTCGGCCCTGGCCGACGCCACCCGCCCCCTGGCCGAGGCCTTCAAGGCCGAGCTCAACCGCCGGGTCGGCAAGCTCGGCCTGCGGGTGATCCGCTGCTCGGTGGACGGCCTGCAGGGCGCCTGAGGCGCCCGCGCCGGCCCGCCGCGCGGCCGCCCGTGCCAGCGCCGGAACCCGCCTTCGCGCCCCGGGCCGGCCCCTGCCGCCGCCGGCCCCGCGCCCGGCATCGCGCATAATCCCCGGCATGACCCCCGCTTCTCCCCTGCTTCCCGAGCTGGAAGCCGGCCTGACCGCCCTCGGCCTGCCGCCCCAGCCCCTGGCCCTGCGCCTGCTGGACTACCTGGCCCTGCTGTCGCGCTGGAACCGCACCTACAACCTCACCGCCATCCGCGACGAGCGGGAAATGGTCTCCAGGCACCTGCTCGACTCCCTGGCCATGTGGCGCTTCCTGCGCCCCGGCCGCCTGGCCGACCTGGGCACCGGCCCCGGCCTGCCCGGCATCCCGCTGGCCATGGCCCGGCCCGATGTCGAGGTCAGCCTGGTCGAAAGCAATGGCAAGAAGGCCCGCTTCCTGCGCGAGGCCGTGCGCCGCCTGGGCCTGAGCAATGCCCGGGTGCTGGAATCCCGGGCCGAGGCCGTGGACGAGCCCGGCGCCTACCCGCAGATCACCGCCCGCGCCCTGGACACCCTGGCCGGCATCCTCGAGG
>DATGPR010000003.1:0-8275 GCA_035304725.1 Arenimonas sp. | reverse complement strand
CAGCTCCGGCATCTGCCGGTAGAAGAAGGTCAGCAGCAGGGTGCGGATGTGCGAGCCGTCCACGTCCGCGTCGGTCATGATGATGATGCGGTGGTAGCGCAGCTTGTCCGGGTTGTACTCGTCCTTGCCGATGCCGGTGCCGAGGGCGGTGATCAGCGTGCCCACCTCCGCGCTCGAGAGCATGCGGTCGAAGCGCGCGCGCTCGACGTTGAGGA
This sequence comes from Arenimonas sp., assembly GCA_035304725.1. Classification (GTDB taxonomy): domain Bacteria; phylum Pseudomonadota; class Gammaproteobacteria; order Xanthomonadales; family Xanthomonadaceae; genus Arenimonas. The sequence goes on along the minus strand of DATGPR010000003.1, from coordinate 8,060 downwards.
TCTTGCCGCGCAGCGGCAGCACCGCCTGGTTGCGGCGGTTGCGGCCCTGCTTGGCGGAACCGCCGGCCGAGTCACCCTCGACGATGAACAGTTCGCTCTGCGCCGGATCCTTCTCCTGGCAGTCGGCGAGCTTGCCGGGCAGGCCGGCGATGTCGAGCGCGCCCTTGCGGCGGGTCAGGTCACGTGCCTTGCGCGCGGCCTCGCGGGCGCGGGCGGCGTCGACGATCTTGCCGGCGATGGCACGTGCCTCGTTCGGGCGCTCCTGCAGGAACTCCTCCAGCTTGGCGGCGACCACCGCCTCCACCGCCGGACGCACCTCGGAGCTGACCAGCTTTTCCTTGGTCTGCGAGGAGAAGCTCGGGTCGGGCACCTTCACCGACAGCACCGCGATCATGCCCTCGCGCATGTCGTCGCCGCTGAGGTTGATCTTGGCCTGCTTGGCGATGCCGTTCTGCTCGATGTAGTTGGTGAGCGTGCGGGTCAGCGCCGCGCGGAAACCCTGCAGGTGGGTACCGCCATCCTTCTGCGGGATGTTGTTGGTGAAGCAGAACATCGTCTCCTGGTAGGAGTCGGTCCACTGGATGGCCATCTCCACCGAGATGCCGTCCTTCTCACCGGAGGATGAGATCACCGTCGGGTGCAGCGGCGTCTTCAGGGCCGAGAGGTGTTCCACGAAGCTGCGGATGCCGCCCTCGTACTGGAAGACGTCGTGCTTGCCCTCCTCGCGCTCGTCGATCAGCTCGATGCGCACGCCGGAGTTGAGGAAGCTCAGCTCGCGCAGGCGCTTGGCCAGGATGTCGTAGTGGAACTCGACATCGGTGAAGATCTCCGGGCTGGGCAGGAAGCGCAGGGTGGTGCCGCGGCGGTTGCCGGAGGGGCCGACCACCTTCAGCGGATACAGCGGCTCGCCCAGGGCGTATTCCTGCTGGTGGTGCGAACCGTCGCGCCAGATGTCCAGCCAGAGGTGGCTGCTGAGCGCGTTGACCACCGACACGCCGACGCCGTGCAGGCCGCCGGAAACCTTGTAGCTGTTGTCGTCGAACTTGCCGCCGGCATGCAGCACCGTGAGGATGACTTCGGCCGCCGAGCGGCCCTCCTCCTTGTGGATGTCCACCGGGATGCCGCGGCCGTTGTCCGACACCGAGCAGGAACCGTCGGTGTGCAGCGTCACGACGACGTGGTCGCAATGGCCGGCCAGGGCCTCGTCGATGGCGTTGTCCACCACCTCGAAGACCATGTGGTGCAGGCCGGTGCCGTCGTGCACGTCGCCGATGTACATGCCGGGACGCTTGCGGACGGCTTCCAGGCCGCGCAGGACGGTGATCTTGCTGGAGTCGTAGGAGTTGCTGCCGGGGTTCTGCGAAGTCGGGGCGTCGGTCATCGAAGGGCTGTCTCGCGGGATTCCACGCTGCGGCTGGCGGCCCGCGCGGGGGCCACAGCACGCGTATTAATAATGTGTGCCCGAGTATACCTCGGACGGCGGCTGTCCAGGCATTCCGGAAGGCCCTGGAAGCCGGTTTCCGGCCACGACGGCAGGCAGGTGGCGCCGACCCGGCGCCGAGGGGTCCGCGGCGGCCGTGCAGGGGCGTGACGGGCGTCCTGGGGGCGCTTTCCGGTCAGGGCGAGGCAGCTGACCCGGATCGGGGTGATTTTCCGACGCGGCGCGGCGGCGTCCGCCGGCAGGTCCTTCCGTCACCGGCTCCGCCGCCGGGACGGGGGTCCGGTGCTGGCTCAGTTCCCGTCCAGGCGGCGCAGCCTGCCCTGTTCCACGTGGAACAAGGCCTGCGGCGCCAGCGGCCCGGTCAGCAGGTCCGGCATCTCGGTGGCGGTGAGCAGCACCTGGGCGCCCGAGGCCAGGACGGCGGTCAGGGCCTGGGCCAGGTGCGAGCGGTCCAGTTCCGAGGCCAGGTCGTCCAGGCAGACCAGCGGCCACTCGCCCCGCTCGGCGGCGAAGGCCCGGGCCTGGGCCAGGACACAGGCCAGGGCGGTCAGCTTTTCCTGGCCGCGGGACAGGGCCTCGCGGCCGGGCAGGGCCGGGTAGTCCACCTGCCAGTCGGCCCGGTGCGGACCCAGGCTGGTGTAGCCCAGGGCCAGGTCCCGTTCCCGGGCCAGCAGCAGGGCATCGGCCAGGTCCTGCTCCTCCCGGCGCCAGCCGGGCAGGAAGCGCAGGCCGGCCCGGCCCAGTTCCGGCAGGAACTCGGAAGCGGTATCGGCCAGTACCGGCTCCAGCCGGTCCAGGTAGGCGCCGCGCAGCCGGGTCAGGGCCTCGCCGGACTGGGCCAGCTCCTGGTCCCAGGGCGCCAGGGCCGAGGCCGGCGGCTGCCGCTTGAGCAGGGCATTGCGTTGTTTCAGGGCCCGGGCATAGCGCCGCCAGACCGGCAGGAACTCCGGTTCCACGTGGAACAAGGCCCAGTCGAGGAAACGCCGGCGGTGCTCCCCGGCCCCGGCGATCAGCTCGTGGCTGCCGGGCTCGAAGGTCACCACGGCCAGCTCGGCGCAGAGCTCGGTCAGGCTGGGGGCGGGGGCGCCATCCAGGCGGGCCTCCCAGTCCTGGCCGCTGTGGCGCAGGCCGACCCGGCGGGCCCGGCCCTGGCCGTCCTGCCATTCCGCGAACAGCTCCAGGGCCGGCTGGCCGCTGCGGACCAGGCCATCCCGGACCCGGCCGCGGAAGGAACGGCCGTAGCCCAGCAGGTGCACGGCCTCGATCAGGCTGGTCTTGCCGGCACCGTTGCCGCCGGTCACCAGGTTCAGGCCCGGGGCCGGGGCCAGTTCGGCCTCGGCCAGGCAGCGCAGGTTGCGGATCCGCAGCAGGTTCAGGCGCATGGCCGCATCCTAAGGCCAGCCCGGGCCGGTGTTTCCGGTCCCGCAAAACGACACCGCCCGGCGAAGGCCGGGCGGCGGGCAGGGCAGGCGTGCCGACCGGTCACAGCCGCAGCGGCATCACCACGTGCCGGCTGCGCTCGTGGCTGGCCTCGCGGACCAGGGCCGAGGAATTGGCGTCACGCAGGTTCAGCAGCACCGACTCCTCGCGCAGGGCGCTGAGGGCATCCAGCAGGTAGGTCACGTTGAAGCCGATGGACAGGCCGTCCACCCGGGTCTCGGCCTCGACCTCTTCCTGGGCCTCTTCCTGCTCCGGGTTGTGGGCAATGATGCGCAGCTGGCCCGGGCTGATCTCCAGCTTCACTCCCCGGTACTTCTCGTTGGAGAGGATGGCGGCGCGCTGCAGGGCCGCACGCAGGGCCTCGCGGTCCACCTTCACTTCCTTGTCGGCGCCGATCGGGATGACGGCGTCGTAGTCGGGGAACTTGCCCTCGATCAGCTTGGAGGTGAAGGTCACGTCCTCACGGCGCATGCGCAGGTGGTTGCGGCCCACTTCCAGCTCGACCTCGCGGTCGCCGCCTTCCAGCAGGCGCTGCAGTTCCAGCACGCCCTTGCGCGGCAGGATGATCTGCTTGCGGGTCTGCGCGCCGGCCGGCAGCGGCGCCTCGCACAGGGCCAGGCGATGGCCGTCGGTGGCCACGCAGCGCAGCGAATCCTCGCGCAGGTCCAGCAGCAGGCCATTGAGGTAATAGCGCACGTCCTGCTGGGCCATGGCGAAGGCGGTGCGTTCGATCAGCTCCTTCAGCGCCGCCTCGGGCACGCGGATCCGCTCGACCAGCTCCAGGTCCTCCACGGCCGGGAAGTCCTTGCCGGGCAGGGTGGCCAGCGTGAAACGGCTGCGGCCGGCCTGCACCGTCACCTTCTCGCCGGACTGGCTGATCGTGACCCGGCTGCCATCGGGCAGGGCGCGGACGATCTCGAACAGCTTGCGGGCCGGAATCGTGGTCTCGCCGTCCTGGGCGTCCTCGACCTCGGTTCGGGCCACCATCTCGACTTCCAGGTCGGTACCGGTCATGGACAGGCGGCCGCCTTCGACATTGACCAGCAGGTTGGCCAGCACCGGCAGCGTCTGGCGCCGTTCGACCACGTTGACGACCTGCTGCAGGGGTTTGAGAAGGACTTCTCGCGTCAGGCTGAAACGCATGCGGATCCCCAAGCTCCTAGGGTGGATATATCAGAACGTGGTGGCGGTGGAGCCGGCGAAAACGCCGGATAACACATGCAACCCCATGTTTTTGTTCAACTTTTTGGCACCCCTAAGCCTGTGGGTCAGGCTCCGGACTGCCCGGGACAAGCTGTGGACAAAATCCGGGACCGGATTTCACCCCCAACTTGTCCACAACCCGTCCCCCGGTTTCCCCGGGGACCTCATTCGCTCAGCTTGCGCAGCAGCTTGTCCCAGTCCTCACGCAGCTTGCCGTCGGTTTCCCGCAGTTCGCGGATCACCTTGCAGGCGTGCATGACGGTGGTGTGATCGCGCCCCCCGAACGCATCGCCGATTTCCGGCAGGCTGTGCTCTGTCAGTTCCTTGGACAAGGCCATCGCCATCTGTCGCGGACGGGCCAGGGAACGGGTCCGCCGCTTGGACAGCAGGTCTGCCATGCGCAGCTGGTAGTAGTCTGCCACGGTCTTCTGGATGTTGCTTATGGAGACGGCCTGCTGCTGCGCCCGCAGCAGGTCGCGCAGGGTCTCCAGGGCGAAGTCGGTGTCGATGGCCCGGGCCATGAAGTTGGCGCGCGCCGCCAGGGTATTGAGCGCACCCTCCAGGTCGCGCACGTTCGAACGCATGCGCTTGGCGATCAGGTAGGCCACGTCCTCGGGCAGGCGCACGCCGCGCTCGGTGGCCTTGGCGCTGAGGATGGCCACCCGGGTCTCGAAGTCGGGCGGCTCGATGGCCGCGCTCAGGCCCCAGGTCAGGCGCGTCTTCAGGCGCGTCTCCAGGTTCTCCACTTCGCGCGGGTAACGGTCGCAGGTCAGGATGATCTGCTGCTTGCCGTCGAACAGCGCGTTGAAGGTGTGGAAGAACTCCTCCTGGGTGGTGTTCTTGCCGGCGAAGAACTGGATGTCGTCGATCAGCAGCGCGTCCACTTCCTGGAACTGGCGCTTGAACTGATCCATGGTCTTTTCCTGCAGCGATTTCATCATCGCGCTGAAGAACTGCTCCGAGCGCAGGTAGAGCACCCGCATGCCCGGGTTGTTCTGCCGCATCAGGTTGCCGGCGGCGTGCATCAGGTGGGTCTTGCCCAGGCCAGAGCCTCCGTACAGCAGCAGCGGGTTGTAGCGGGCCGGCGCCTGCGCCACCTGCAGGGCGGCGGCGCGGGCCAGCTGGTTGCTGCGGCCCTCGACGAAGTTGGCGAAGGTGTAGTGCGGGTCCAGGTTGCCCTGGAAGGGCGCGGCCGGCGCCGGCGTGGCGGCCCGGGCCGGGGCCGCGGGCGCCTCGGCCCGGCCGACCGAGCCCACGGCCAGGCCGACGCTGGCCGGGCGGCCGGCGTAGTGGGCGATCAGCTCGCGGATCCGCTCGAGGTAGTGCTGGCGGACCTGGTCGACGACGAATTCATTGGGCGCGTAGAGGGTGAGCCCGTCGGGGCGGGCCTCCGCCTGCAGCGGCCTGAGCCAGGTGTGCACCTCGTCGGCCGGCAGTTCGGCTTCCAGTCGTTCCAGGCAACGGGGCCAGGCAGCATCCATGTCGTGGGGAAAATTCCGGCTGCGCGGCACCGGGGCGCCGCTGTGGATAAGTGGTCGGGGTGGGGCAGTCTAGCGCCGCCCGTAGCCAGATGCCACGGCGGTTTACCTTGACGGAACAAGGGCCGACCGCTATAGTCCCGCGTCTTTTCCGCCCATTTCGTCCAACGGGGTGCCACCATGGCCACCAAGCGCACGTACCAGCCCAGCAACCTCAAGCGCAAGCGCGACCACGGCTTCCGCGCCCGCATGAAGACCGCCGACGGCCGCAAGATCCTGGCCCGTCGCCGCGCCAAGGGCCGCGCCCGCCTCGCCGTCTGACCCGCTGCCGCCGGCCCGCCCGGCGGCGGCACCACGGGCTCCGGACCCGGCCTTGGCTCCGCAAACGCCCGACGCTTCCACGACCTTCCCGCCCCGCGCGCGCCTGCGCGCCGCCGCCGAGTTCCAGGCGGCCTTCAAGGAAGGCAAGCGGCTGAGCAGCCCGCAATTCCGCCTGATCGCCCGCCTGCGCCCCGATGCCCCGGAGGCGCGGCTGGGCATTGCCGTTTCCCGCAAGGCGGACAAGCGGGCCGTCGCCCGCAACCGCATCAAGCGCATGGCGCGGGAACTCTTCCGCCGGGAACGCGCCCTGCTGCCCGCCGGTGACTACGTGCTGGTGGCCCAGCCGGGCGCCGGCAAGCACCCGCTTCCCGACCTGCGCAGCCAGTTCGCCGGCCTGCTGCAGAAAGCCCGGACATTGAAGCCCCCGGCCACGGGCGGCACAATGCCGCCCTCCCCGGACGCGCCCGCGCGTTCCGCCCCGAACCCATCCGAGTCCTGACGCGTCCCCGGCGTCCCCGCCGGCCAGCGCTGCCTGCCCATGAACCAGACCCGCACTTTCCTCCTGATCGCCTGGCTGCTCGTCGGCGGCATGCTTTACCTGCAGTGGACCAAGGGCACGGCGCCCGCCGTCGAAGGGACCCCGGCAGCGGACATCGCCGCCGATGCGCTGCCCGGCGACGATGCCGTGCCGGCCGCCGACGGTTCCATCCCCGCGGCGGCAGCGGTGCCGTCGGCGACCGCCCTGCCCGGCGCCGAGCTGGCCGCGGGCCCCGCCCGCCGGGCCGAGACCGCCCGCCTGCTGGTGGTGCGCACCGACGTGCTCGACCTGCGCGTGGACCTGCGCGGCGGCAGCCTGGTCGGCGCCGACCTGCTGGCCTACCCGGTAGACAAGGACAAGCCCGAGCGCAAGGTGCGCCTGCTTGACCTGGACGGCGACGACTTCTCGGTGGCCCAGTCCGGCCTGGTGGCCAGCGTCGGCGCCGCGCCCAGCCACGAGGCCCTGTTCCGGTCCGAGGATGGCCGCGAACGCTATGAACTCGCCGAGGGCGAGGACCGCCTGGAAGTGCCGCTGCTGTGGACCGATCCCAGCGGCGTCAGCGTGCGCAAGGTCCTGGTGCTGGAGCGCGGCAGCTACGCCGTCACCGTCCGCCAGGAGATCCGCAACGAAGGCGAATTGCCCTGGCGCGGTTACGGTTACCTGCAGCTGCAGCGCGTCGCGCCGCCGGAGACCAGCAACGGTTTCAGCTTCACCAACCCCGAGAGGTACAGCTTCGTCGGCGCCGCCTGGTACAGCCCGGCGGAGAAGTTCGAGAAGCGCAAGTTCGAGGACTTCGTCGACGACGGCCCGCTGAACCTGGACGTCACCGGTGGCTGGATCGCGATGCTGCAGCATCACTTCGCCGTGGCCTGGGTGCCGGACAGGACCGAGCCGCAGCGCTTCTCCCTGACCACCCTCGGCAATGGCCGGACCCGATACCTGGTGCGCAGCGTCGGCACGCCCTTCGAGCTCGCGCCCGGCGCCAGCGCCAGCCGCGAGTCGGTGCTGTGGGTCGGCCCGAAGCTGCAGTCGCAGATGCAGGACGTCGCCGATGGCCTGAAGCTGACGCTCGACTACGGCGTCTTCACCTTCATCGCCCAGCCGATGTTCGACTACGTGCTGCGGCCGCTGCACTGGCTGACCGGCAACTGGGGCTGGGCGATCATCCTGACGGTGCTGATCATCAAGCTGCTGCTTTACCCGCTGTCGGCCAAGCAGTACCAGAGCTTTGCCAAGATGCGTTCCATCCAGCCGCGCATCGAGGCGCTGAAGGAGCGCTACGGCGAGGACCGCCAGAAGTTCCAGATGGCGGTGATGGAGCTGTACAAGAAGGAGAAGGTGAACCCGGCCGCCGGCTGCCTGCCGATCCTGATCACCATCCCGGTCTTCATCGCCCTGTACTGGATGCTGCTGGAGAGCGTGGAGATGCGCCAGGCGCCCTGGATCGGCTGGATCCAGAACCTGACCGCGCCCGATCCCTACTTCATCCTGCCGGCGATCAACCTGGCGGTCATGTACCTGACCCAGAAGATGACGCCGACCCCGGGCATGGACCCGATGCAGAAGAAGATCATGACCTTCATGCCGATCGCCTTCGGCGTGCTGATGGCCTTCTTCCCCTCGGGCCTGGTGCTGTACT
>DATGPR010000002.1:0-15911 GCA_035304725.1 Arenimonas sp. | reverse complement strand
CGGGCTGGTGGGATGCGGCGATGCTAGCAGCCGGTCGCCCGGCCATCGGCGAGTCCGTAGAATCGTCCCGACACGCGCCTTCCCGGGTTCCGGGAAACCGCACGCCCGCACGCGGGCGCAGCCCCCGGCGCCTGCCCCGGCTGACCATCAAAATCAGGATCACCCCCAATGAAAGTGCTTGTCATCGGCTCCGGCGGCCGCGAACACGCCCTCGCCTGGAAGCTCGCGCAGTCGCCCCGCACCAGCGAAGTGCTGGTCGCCCCCGGCAACGCTGGCACCGCCAACGAGCGCGGCTGCCGCAATGTCGCGGTCGAGGCGACCGATATCGACGGCCTGTTGGCGCTGGTTCGGCGCGAAGGCATCGCGGTAACCGTGGTCGGCCCCGAGGCGCCGTTGGTGGCGGGCGTGGTCGACCGCTTCCGCGCCGCCGGCCACCGCGTCTTCGGGCCGACCGCGGCGGCGGCCCAGCTGGAAGGCAGCAAGGCGTTCGCCAAGGATTTCCTGGCCCGCCACGGCATCCCCACCGCGCACTACGCGGTGCACACCGACCTGGCGCAGGCGCTCGCCCACGTGCGCACCACGCTCGAGGGCGCCGCCGACCAGCGCATCGTCATCAAGGCCGACGGCCTGGCCGCGGGCAAGGGCGTGATCGTCGCCACCAGCCTGGCCGAGGCCGAAGCGGCGGTCACCGACATGCTGGCGGGCAATGCGTTCGGGGCGGCCGGCGCGCGCGTGGTCATCGAGGAGTTCCTCGACGGCGAGGAGGCGAGCTTCATCTCGGTCGTCGACGGCAAGGTCGCGCTACCGATGGCGACCAGCCAGGACCACAAGCGCGCCTTCGACGGCGACACAGGCCCCAACACCGGCGGCATGGGTGCGTACTCGCCCGCACCGGTGGTGACCCCGGAGGTGCATGCGCGGATCATGCGCGAGGTGGTCGAGCCGACCGTGCGCGGCATGGCCGCCGACGGCGTGCCCTTCACCGGCTTCCTCTACGCCGGCCTGATGATCACGCCGGAAGGCGCTCCCAAGGTCATCGAGTTCAACGTCCGCTTCGGCGATCCGGAAACCCAGCCGGTGATGCTGCGCCTGCGCAGCGATCTGGTGGACCTGGTCGAGGCCGCCATCAACGGCCGCCTGCACGAGGCCAGCGCCGACTGGGATCCGCGCCCGAGCCTGGGCGTGGTGCTGGCGGCCGAGGGTTACCCGGGCACGCCGCGCACCGGCGATGTCATCGCCGGCCTGGGCGTGGATCCGGGCCCGGACGCCAAGGTCTTCCACGCCGGCACCGCCATGAAGAACGGCCAGGTGGTGACGGCCGGCGGCCGCGTGCTCTGCGCCTGCGCCCTGGGCAAGGACATCGCCGAGGCGCAGCGCCGCGCCTACGCCGCTGCCGCCAACATCCACTGGGAAGGCATCTTCCACCGCAGCGACATCGGCTGGCGCGCGCTGCAGCACTGAGCCAGGGGACACCCGCATGGCGCACAACCAGTTCGAACTGCTGGGGCAGCGGCGCTTCCTGCCCTATTTCGTCGTCCAGGCACTGGGCGCCTTCAACGACAACGTCTACCGGCAGGCCATCATCGGCCTGCTGTTCTTCATGGGTGTCAGCCCGGAGCAGCGCACGCTGTACACCAACCTGGCGCCGGCGCTGTTCATCCTGCCCTACTTCCTCTTCTCCGGCCTGGCCGGCCAGATCGCCGAGCGGCTGGAGAAGCAGAAGCTGATCCGCATCACCACCGCCATGGAGATCGCCATCATGTCGGTGGCGGCGGTGGGCTTCCTGCTGCAGTCGATGCCGGTGCTGCTGGTGGCGCTGTTCGCCACCGGCCTGCAGTCCACCCTGTTCGGGCCGGTGAAGTATTCGATCCTGCCCAGCGTGCTCAAGCCGGAGGAGCTGACCGGCGGCAACGGCCTGGTCGAGATGGGCACCTCGCTGTCGATCCTGCTGGGCATGATCGCCGGCGGCCTGATCTTCGTGCTGGCCGGCGAGTACGGTCCGGTGACGGCCGCCAGCGCCATCGTCCTGCTCGCCGTCACCGGCAACCTGGTGGCACGCGCCATCCCGCGGGTGGAGGCCTCGGCGCCCGACCTGAAGATCCACTGGAACCCGCTGCCGGAATCGCTTCGGGTGCTGCGCCTGGCCCGGCGCCAGCTGGCGGTGCGCAACGCCATCCTCGGCATTTCCTGGTTCTGGTTCGTGGGCACGGTACTGACCGCGCAACTGCCGACCTATGCCGAGCAGTACCTGGGCGGCGGCCAGACGCTGTACCTGTTCTGCTTCGTGCTGTTTTCGGTCGGCACCGGCGTCGGCTCGCTGATGTGCGAGAAGCTGAGCCGGCGCACGGTCGAGATCGGCCTGGTGCCGCTGGGCGCGATCGGCATGACCGCCTTCTGCGTCGACCTCTACTTCGCCCAGCCGGAGGCGACGGCGCAGGCGGGGCTGACCGTGCGCGAGTTCGTCGCCGCCGGCCACTGGCGCATCATCATGGACCTGACCGGCATCGGCCTGTTTGCCGGCCTGTTCATCGTGCCGCTGTTCGCCCTCGTGCAGAGCCGCACGCCCAAGGCCGAGCTGTCGCGGGTGATCGCCGGCGTCAACATCCAGAATGCCGGCTTCATCGTCGTGGCGGCCATGCTGGGCGTGCTGCTGCAGATGGATTCGCTGACGGTCGCCGGTGTCACGGTGCCGCTGCCGGGGCTGAGCATTCCGCAGCTGTTCCTGGCCCTGGGCATTGCCAATGCGCTGGTGGCGATCTTCATCTTCAGCCTGGTGCCGGAGTTCTTCCTGCGCTTCCTGGCCTGGATCTACGTCTCGCTGTTCTACCGCCTGCGCATCCACGGCGTGGAGGACAACGTGCCCGATGAAGGGCCGGCCCTGCTGGTGTGCAACCACGTCAGCTACATGGACCCGCTGGTGATCAGCGGCGCGGTGCCGCGGCCGATCCGCTTCGTCATGTACTACCGGATCTTCAACACCCCGGGCCTGCGCTGGGTATTCAAGGCCTACCGTGCCATCCCCATCGCCAGCGCGAAGGAAGACCCGGCCGTACTGGAAGCGGCCTTCGAGGCCATCGACCAGGCCCTGGCCGAGGGCGAGCTGGTCTGCATCTTCCCGGAGGGCGGGCTGACCCGCGATGGCGAGATCGCGCCCTTCAAGCCCGGCGTCGAGAAGATCCTGGCGCGGCGGCCGGTACCGGTGGTGCCCATGGCCCTGACCGGGCTCTGGGCCAGCATGTGGAGCAAGCGTGACAGCCGCCTGGGCCGGCTGCGCGCGCCGCGGCGCCTGCGCGCGGCGATCTCGCTGATCGCCGCGCCGCCGGTACCGGGCGAAAGCACCAGCGCCGCCGGGCTGGAACAGCAGGTGCGCGCGCTGCGCGGCAACCGGCCCTGAGCCGGACAGCGCCGCCGGCACCATTGACGCTTCCGCGTCCGCACCGCAAGCTTGCCGCGGTGCGGCGAGACCGACGCGGCATCCACAGCAAACCCCGGGGGAAACCATGAATTGTCCGAATTGCGGCCATCCGAACAGCGCCGGCGCCAGCGCCTGCGAACAATGCGGCGCCAGCCTGGTGGCCGCCGTCCCGCCCGCGCCGCCGCCGCCGCCGCACACACCGCATCCGGCGCAGGCCGGCCCGACCGTGCCCAACCATCTGGTCTGGGCCATCCTGGCCACGATCTGCTGCTGCCTGCCGACCGGCATCGTCTCGATCATCTACGCCGCGCAGGTGGACGGTAAGGTGCAGGCCGGCGACCTGGCCGGCGCCCGCCAGTCCTCGGACAACGCCAAGCTCTGGGCCTGGATCTCCTTCGGCCTGGGCCTGGTCGGCGGTGCCGCCTACTTCGCGCTCGCCTTCCTGGGCGCGCTGGCGGATGCCGGCAACTACTGACATCGCCCTGACAGCCGGGGCCGTGCCGCGCTGGCGCGGCCCCGTCATGCTGCTGGCGATTGCGACCGGCGTGCTGCTGCTGTGGCAGGCCGATCCGAACGCACCGGGCAGCCTGCTGCCGCCCTGCGTCTTCGAGAAGCTGACCGGCCTCTACTGCCCGGGCTGCGGCGCCACCCGCGCCCTGCACGCGCTGGTGCACGGCGATATCGGCCGCGCGCTGGCGATGAATCCGCTGCTGGTGCTGTCGCTGCCGGTGATCGCCCTGATGCTGGCGCGCGTCGCCGGCTGGCTGCCCACGTCCTGGCAGCCGCTCACCCAACGCCTCTCCGACGCCCGGCCCTGGGCCGCCCTCATCATCACCTACGCCATCACCCGCAACCTGCCCTGGCCGCCCTTCTCATGGCTGGCGCCCGGAGGGTTCTTTTCCTGATGCGGACCTGCGCGTCAGGAAACCGCCTCTTCCCCACCCGCACAATGGCGCGTCAGAGACTCAGGTCGTCCAGCCCGCGAGGACGAAGAGGGCGATGATGCCGAGCCAGAGCAGCAGCACGCGCCAGACCAGGCTCATGGCGTCGCGCAGTTCGAGCAGGCCGGGCGCCTGGGCGGGGCCGTCGGCGGCGTAGGCGTCTTCCTCGGCCAGCTCGATGGCCACCGAGGCGCGGGCGGCGGCGCCGAGGAAACCGCTGTCCAGGCGCACGCCCTCGGCATGCCAGTCGCGCCAGGCGCTCAGCACGCGGTCGAAATCGGCGGCCAGGGCCAGGCCGAAGGTCATCAGCTGCGCCACCGGCCAGTTCAGCACCGCCAGCGCCGTGCGGGCGACGCCACGCTGCCCCTCGGGCAGGCTGCGCCGCGCCTCGCCCTGGGCGCACAGCGACACCAGCCGGTAGCCGACCGCGCCGACCGCGCCGGCGACCATGAACCAGAACAGCACGCCGAACCAGCGCCACAGCGCGCAGCGGAACACCGCCTCGACCAGGGCCGGACCCTCGCAGCTGGGCTCGCCGCCTTCGGGGAAGAGCGCCCGCGCGGCTTCGCGCCGCGCCTGCGGTTCGCGCGCCTCGATCACCGCCTCGACATCCAGGTCCAGGTCGCGCGGGCCCCAGGTGTAGAGCACCGCCAGCAGGGCGAAGCCGAAGCCGGGCAGGCCGTAGAAGCGATCATGCAGGCCGAACTGGATCGCGCCGACCAGCAGCAGCGGCAGGCCCACCGCCACCAGCAGGCCGACCCGGTTCGGCCATTCGCCGCCGCCGGTGTTGGCGCCCAGCCAGTGCAGCCAGCCGATGAACCAGTCGTAGCGGCGCAGCGTCGGCAGCGCCGGCAGCAGATGACCCAGCAGCAGGGCGACGACGACGGCGACGAGAGCGGCGGACATGGGGGGATTCTAGCCTTGTCCGGCCAGCCAGGCGTCTATCAGCCAGCGGGCGATCGACAGCCGCGGCGAAAGCTTGATCTCGCCGCTGGCCACCGCCGCCAGCAATTCCTGTTTGGAGAACCAGCGCGCCTGTTCCAGCTCATCGCCGACCACCGGCTCCACCGGCAGGCCTTCGGCCTGGAAACCCAGCATCAGCGCCATCGGGAAGGGCCAGGGCTGGGAGGCGAGGTAGCGGCAGTTCAGCACCGGCACGCCGGCCTCTTCCATCACTTCCCGGGCCACCGCCTGTTCCAGCGATTCGCCCGGCTCGACGAAACCGGCCAGCACCGACCAGCGGCCCGGCGGCCAGCTGGCCTGGCGGCCCATCAACAGGCGCTGGCCGTCGCTGACGGCGACGATCACCGCCGGATCGGTGCGCGGGTGGTATTCCAGGCCGCAGTGGCCGCAGTGCGCCTGCCAGCCGGCACGCAGCAGGCTCAGGCGTTCACCGCAGCCGCCGCAGTGGCGCTTGCGGCTGCGCCAGTGCAACAGGGCCCGCGCCTCGGCGGCGGCCGCCACTTCCAGCAGCGGCCACTCCAGGGCGGCGGTGCGCAGGTCCAGGCGCCCGGGCAGGGGCTCGGCCAGGCTTTCGTGCGGCAGGGCGAACCAGGCGCCGTCCTCGGACAGGCCGAGGAAGCTGGCGTCCGCCGGCATCGTCCCGCCGAGGTCACGGCCGTGCAGCGCCTCCGGCGCCTCGGCGCTGCCGGGGAAACGCAGATGCCCTTCGGCGTCGACCACGACCACACGGGCCGAGGGCCAGCGGGCCTGGAGCTGTTCGGGGTCGTCGCGCAGCTGTTCGGCGCGGTCCAGGCCCGGGCCGCGGAAGGCGTAGCCGGGCTCGGGCGCCTGGGTCATGGCCGGCTCAGGCGGAGAAGCTGCTGCCGCAGCCGCAGGTGGTCTTGGCGTTCGGGTTGCGGATGACGAACTGCGCGCCCTGCAGGCTCTCGCGGTAGTCCACCTCGGCACCCATCAGGTACTGCAGGCTGAGCGGATCCACCAGCAGGGTGACGCCGTCGCGCTCCAGCGCCAGGTCGTCCTCGGCCTGCTGCTCGTCGAACTCGAAGCCGTACTGGAAACCCGAGCAGCCGCCGCCGGTGATGTACACCCGCAGCTTCAGGTTCGGGTTGCCCTCCTCGGCGATCAGAGAGGCCACCTTGGCGGCGGCCGCCGAGGTGAACTGCAGGGGGGCGTCTAGCTGCTGGTAGCTGGGCTGGGTATCCATGAGCGCCATGTGGGGGCGAAAGCCCCTTCCTTCAAGCGTCCTGGGCCTCGGCCTTGCCGCGCCGGATCGGGGTGGCGCCGGCCGGCAGTTCCTCGGTCACGACGGCATCGCCGTGGATCAGGCGGCCGGTGACGGTGGCGCCGGCGGCCATTTCCACCACCTTGTAGTGGATGTTGCCGGTGACCCGGGCCTTGGCGGTCAGCTGAACGCGCTCGTAGGCGTGCACGTCGCCGTTCATGCGGCCGGAGATGACCACCACCGGCGCGCGCACTTCGCCCTCGATGGCGCCTTCCTCGGCGATGGTCAGGACGGCGTCGGCGCCTTCCTCGGCGATCACCTTGCCGAAGATCCGGCCTTCGACGTAGAGGCCGCCGTCGAAGCTGATGTCGCCGCGGATGGTGGCGTGCGGGCCGACCAGGGTTTCGATGGCGGAGTTGCCATTGCGGGGGGATTTCCGGTCGCTCTTGCCGAGCATGGTCTTAGCCTCCTCGAGGATCCGCGGCCTGCCAGGGAAAGGCCTGGTCCACGGTGTTGCCGTCCGCGCGCAGTTGTACCCGCACGCGCTGGGGGGTAAAGCCTTCGGGGAGCATGATGCTCCCTTCCAGCTGCTGGAAATAGCGGAAGGAGAACGGCTGGCCCGGGGCGCCGGGCTGCTGGACCAGTTCCTCCCAGGGCAGGTTCATCAGCCGGCCGTCCTTGACCCCTTCCACGCTGATCCGCGCCTCGCCCTTGCTGATGGCGCCACGGTTGAGGTTCTGGGTCAGGGTGACGGTGTAGCGCCAGGTGCCGCCGGCCTCGGGGGCGAACACCGCCTCGTGCACGCTCAGGCCGCGGCGCTGGCCGGTGGCGCCGACCAGGCGCTCGTAGAAGGCCACGTCGGCGCGCAGGCCGGAGATTTCCTCCTCGCGCTCGGCCAGGGTGGCCTGCAGTTCGGCATTGGCGGCCCGGCTGATCTGGTCGCTGCGGCGCAGGGTGGCGACGTTCTGGCGCAGCTGCCGGGCCAGGGCCTCGGCCTCGGCAGCGCGGCGGGCGGTCAGTTCCAGCTCCTGGCGGACCTGGGCCAGCTCGGGCACGGCCCGGCGGGTGGCCCAGACCCCCACCGCCACCAGCGAGGCCAGCCAGGCGAGCAGCAGCAGCCCCAGCAGCACCTTCTGGTAGGGCCGGTGCGGCACGACGACGAAGCGCGGCTTGTCGGGAGCGGGGGTGCTCATGGATTCGGGAGGGGCGGGGGGACCGGCACTACAGCCGGGAGAGTCAGGAAGCGTCAAGGCGGACGGCCACTATACTGTGAACGCCGTCACGTTCCGGGGACCCGCCATGACCGAAGCCCACGTGTTCGCCATCGGCCTGGCCCTGGCCTGCCTGGCCGGCGTCCGCGCCTACCTGACGGTCTTCGGCGTCGGCCTGGCCGGGCTGATGGGCTGGGTGGACCTGCCCCCGGCCCTGGAGGTGACCACCTCGCCCTGGGTGATGGGCACCGCCGCGGCCCTGGCCCTGGTCGAGTTCGCCACCGACAAGATCCCGGGCGTGGACTCCGGCTGGGACCTGCTGCAGACCCTGGCCCGCATCCCCGCCGGCGCCTTCCTCGCCGCCGCCACCCTGTCCGACGACGGCCAGCTCGGCACCGGCGCCCTGGTGCTGGGCGGCACCGCCGCCCTGGGCATGCACCTGCTCAAGTCCGGCACCCGCGCCGCCATCAACAGTTCCCCCGAGCCGGTCTCCAACTGGGTCGCCTCGACCGGCGAGGACATCACCGCCCTGGGCGTGCTGGCCCTGGTGTTCGCCCACCCCTGGCTGGCCCTGGGCCTGCTGCTGCTGGTGATGCTGACCGGCGCCGCCATCGTCTGGCTGGTGATGCGCTGGCTGTGGCGCCTGGCACGCCCGCGTTCCGGCGTGGCCGCCGGATGAATCGGCCTGGCCGGCGTCGCCGGGGCGCGGCGTTGGCTATCCAGACGAGCCCGGCCGGCCTGACAGCCCTGAGGGCGCTGGGCATAATCCGGCCAGGACCTGGGGAATCGCGATGAATCCGCACGACGAGTCCCGACTCGCCGACCACCGCCATGCCTTCCTGCGCCACCTGCCCCGGCGGGTGGAGCTGATCGGGCGGCGTTTGCATCGCTTCCTCCAGGACGGCTGGGACATCAATGGCTTGGCCCTGATCCACGACGACGCCCGCTGGCTGGGCGCCGCCTGTGAGAAACATGGCCTGGAGGATGCCGGACGCCACTTCGGCCACCTGCACCTGCTGCTGGCCGAGACCCTGCAGAACCAGGAATTGCCGGACCAGGCCCTGGGCGAGCGCCTGTGGAACCTGATCGAGGACATCGGCGCCGCCGTGCCGATGATGGCCGAGGTGGTTGCCGAGCCCGGCCTGCAGACGCAGCAGGACGTGCAGTCGCTGCGCCGCGCCGAGACCCCGCCGCCGCACTACTGGCGCCGCTGGGGCGACGACGCGCCGCCGCCGGTGGCGCCCGGTGGCGCCAGGGAGCGCACTGCCACGCCGGTATCCCGGCCCGCCAGTGCACCGGAACCGCAACCGGCCACGGATGCGGCGATGGGCGCGGAAGCCGAACAGGTCGACGCCTTGCTGGCGGAAGCCATGCTGGCCGATCCCGACCAGGCCAGCCCGGCCACGGAACTGGTGATCGAAACCGTGGCGGTGACGACCCCGGTGCCCGAACCGGCCCCGGCCCCCGAGGCCGAGCCGGCGCCCGCCAAGCCGGCCAAGACCGCCCGCAAGGGCCGCGCCAAGGCCGCGGCGGACGGGGCCGAAGCACCGGCCGCGCCAGCCAGGGCCGAGCCTGCGCCGGCACCTGCACCCGAACCTGCGCCAGCTCCGGCGCCCGCCGCACCGGCACCCGCACCGGTCCGCCCCGCCCCGCCGCCGCGCGCCGTGCCGCCGCCGGCACCGGTGGACGGCCTGCGCGTCTACCACCTCACCGAACACGGCCCGCTCTCGCTGGAACTCGACCAGCGCATGGAGGCCCTGGGCTACGAGGTCGAACTGCTGGAAAGTGCCGAGGAGCTGCACGAACTGCTCGGCGCCCTGCCCGCCCACCTGGCCCTGGTCGACGCCGCCTTCCGCGACCAGCTGGAGGCCATCGGCCAGACCGTGCGCCAGGCCCGCGAACGCGGCCCGCACCGCATCCTGCTGGTGGCGCTGTCGGAAACCGACGACATCAACCTGCGGCTGATGGCCCAGCGCGCCGGCGTCGACGCCCTGGTGGTCGAGCCCAATGGCGCCCAGGACGTGCTGCGCCGCCTGGCGCAACTGCTGCAGCCCGGTTCGGAAGCGCCCTACCGGGTGCTGATCGTCGAGGACGACCGCAGTCAGGCGCTGTTCGCCGAGGGCATCCTGCGCAATGCCGGCATGGACACCCGGGTGGTGCTCGATTCGCTGGAAGTGCTGGCGGCGCTCAAGGACTTCCAGCCCGACCTGGTGCTGATGGACCTGCACATGCCGCATGCCAACGGCATCGAACTGACGGTGCTGATCCGCGAGCAGGAAGGGTTCATCGACACGCCCATCGTCTTCCTCTCCGGCGAGCCCGATCCGGACCGCCAGTTCGACGTGCTGGAGGCCGGCGGCGACGACTTCATCGCCAAGCCGGTGCGGCCGCGGCACCTGATCGCCGCCGTGCAGAACCGCATCCAGCGCCATCGCGCCACCGCCGCCCGGCGCACGCTGCGCCAGGGCCGCGATCCGGCCACCGGCCTGCATGACCGCGCCGAGCTGATGAGCCGCCTCGAGAACCGCCTGGCCAGCGCGCCCGGCGGCCGCGGCGGCGTGATGTTCCTGGAAGTCGAGAGCGTGAACCTGCTGCGCGACCGCCTCGGCCTGACCACGCTGGAGCAGTTGCTGGCCCAGGTCGGCCGCATGCTCGGCGAGCGCGCCGGCGACACCCCGGTGGCGCGTTTCGGCGACGGCAGCTACCTGCTGCTGGACGAACAGCGCGACGGCGCCGGCCTGGAAGCCCTGGCCGGCCAGCTGCGCGGCGCCCTGGTGCAGCATCCCTTCGACGTGCACGGACATCCGCTGCGCCTGCGCGTCTCGGTCGGCATCTGCGCCTTCGAGCATCGCCTGGCCGACGTCGCCGCGGTGCTCAACGCGGTCGAACGCGCCGCCCGCGAGGCGCGCACCACCGACAAGGGCGTCAAGAGCCACGAACCGGCCCAGCCCAGCGAGGCCGCGCGCGAAGCGGCGCTGGTGCGGCAGATCCGCGAGGCCATCGCCCTCAATCGCCTGACCCTGCACTACCAGCCGGTGGTGGCAGTGGCCGGCAGCGACGACAGCCAGTACCAGGTGCTGCTGCGCCTGCGCGACGCCGACGGCCGGCTGCTGCCGGCCGCCGAGGTGGTGCCGCTGGCCGAGCGCGGCGATTTCATCGTCGACATCGACCGCTGGGTGCTGACGGCGGCGCTGAAGCTGATCCAGCAGCGGCGCGCCGAGGGCAAGCCGCTGCGCCTGTTCGTCACCCAGTCGGCGCTGACCCTGGCCGATCCCGGCCAGTCGGCCTGGCTGAAGTCGGAGCTGGTGGCGCATGACGTGCCCGGCACCTCGCTGGTGATCGAGCTGCGCCTGGAGGATGCCGCCATCCACGCCGCCACCGTGCGCGAGTTCTGCGACCAGATGCTGGATGACGGCGTGCAGTTCTGCCTCAGCCAGTTCGAGGCCGGGCGCGAGGCGGAAAGCCTGCTCGACAGCCTGCCGCTGGGCTTCGTCAAGCTGGCCCGCAAGTACACCGCCAGCGCCCTGTCGCAGCAGATGCGCGACGAACTGCGGGTGCTGATCGAACGCGCGCACCGGCATGGCCTGGAGGTGATCGGCCACGGTGTCGAGGACCCGCAGGCGGCGGCCACCCTGTGGATGAGCGGCATCGACTTCATCCAGGGCAACCTGGTGCAGCAGGCCGACACCGACATGGACTTCGACTTCCACCAGGCCGTGCTCTGACCGATGCGCAGGATCGTCCCCAATCCCAATGACGCCCTGATCGTCCGCTGGCTGGCCATCGCCGGCGCCGCCGGCGCCGCCGCGGCCGCGGCCATGGGCCACTTCAGCGACAACTGGCTGTGGCACACGCTGGCGATGATCGCCGCGCTGCTGGCGGTGGCGGGTGTGGCCGGGCTCTGGCGCGCCTTCCGCATGCGCAACCGGGCGCTGGAGGAAGCCGCGCACCAGAGCGGCGAGCAGGTGCGCGAGGTCAGCGCCCTGCAGGAGGAGCTGGCCCTGCACCGGCGCCTGGAGCGCGAGCTCACCGAAGCCAAGCAGGCCGCCGAGGCGGCGATGATGGCCAAGGGCGAGTTCCTGGCCACCATGAGCCACGAGATCCGCACGCCGCTCAACGGCATCATCCCCATGCTCGACCTGCTGATGAGCAGCCGGCTGCAGCCGGACCAGCAGGAGATCCTGCGCACCGCCTACACCTCGGCGCGGCAGATGCAGCGGATCGTCGACGACATCCTCGATTACTCCAAGCTCGAGGCGAACAAGGTCACCCTGGAAACCACCAGCTTCAACCTGCGCGAGCTGCTGGACTCGGTGATCCGGCTGATGGAGAAGCCGGCCGAGAGCAAGGGCCTGCGCCTGACCCTGCAGATGGACCCGGCCGTGCGCCTGGCCGTGCGCGGCGACCCGGTGCGCCTGCGCCAGGTGCTGACCAACCTGCTGAGCAACGCGGTGAAGTTCACCGAGCGCGGCTCGGTGACGCTGTCGGTGACCCGCCGCGGCGAGGGCCGCACCCAGCACGAGCTGCGCTTCGAGGTCACCGACACCGGCATCGGCATCCCGCGCGAGAGCGCCGACCGCCTGTTCCGCGCCTTCAGCCAGGCCGATGCCAGCACCACCCGCCTGTACGGCGGCACCGGCCTGGGCCTGGTGATCTGCAAGCGCATCGTCGACCTGATGGGCGGCAGCATCGGCGTCGAATCGCAACCGGGCCGCGGCTCCACCTTCTGGTTCGAGATCCCGCTGCTCAAGGCCGCCGGCGACATCCAGGGCCAGCGTACCGACCTCAACGGCGCCCGGGTGCTGCTGCTGAGCACCGACCAGAACCTGCGCCAGCGCGTCACCCAGGCGGCGCCGGAATGGGGCGCCATCCTGACCCTGACCGAGACCACCCAGGACGCGCTGACCCGCCTGCGCACCGCCCTGAACCGTGGCGCCACCTGGGCCTTCGACCTGGTGCTGGTGGACCTCAACAGCGTGCGTTCCACCGCCATCGCCCTGCACCGCAACCTGCGCCGCACGCCCGAGCTCGAGGACCTGCGCCTGGTCTGGCTGCACGGCGGCGACGACACCCTGCCCCTGGAGCTGATGCAGGCACCGCATTCGCTGCTGCTGCCGCGGATGACCGGCATGTCGGAACTGCGCTCGGCCATCACCAGCTTCCTGGCGGCGCAGGCCGGCCCGCGCGCCGCCGAAGAACCCGAGGAGACCCCGATGCAGCAGGAGCAGCGCCCGGCCCCGGCCGCGCCTTCGGTCGCCGACGCCCAGGCCCGTGCCAGCGCAGGCAAGCTGCGCGGGCGCGTGCTGCTGGTGGAGGACAACCCGGTCAACCTGATGGTGGCGCAGCGCCTGGTCGGTCTGCTCGGCCTGCACTGCGAGACCGCCGACAACGGCGAGAAGGCGCTGGAGCGCATGGCCCAGGGCAACCTCGACCTGGTGCTGATGGACTGCCAGATGCCGGTGAAGGACGGCTACACCGCCTCGCGCGAATGGCGCGAGCACGAGGTGCGCAACAACCTGCCGCGCCTGCCGATCATCGCCATGACCGCCAATGCCATGGCCGGCGACCGGCAGAAGTGCCTGGACGCCGGCATGGACGATTACCTGAGCAAGCCCGTGGACCGGCGCCTGCTCGAGGCGACGGTGGCGCGCTGGCTGAGCCAGCGGCATGCCGCCGCGCAGCCGGCCAGCCTGCCCGCCGCGCCGGCACCGGCAGCGCCGGCACCGGCCGCTCCTGCTCCGGCGCCCTCCGCGGCCGCGCCCGCGCCGGTTCGCCCGGCGCCCGAGCCTGCGCCGGCGGCCCCCCGGCCGATGGCGCCCGCACCGGCACCCACTGCGCCGACGGCTGCTTTTGCGGCCCCCGCGCCGCCCGTTCGCCCGACCGCTCCGGCGGCGGCGCCGGTCCGGACCGAGCCCCTGCCCGCCACGCCTGCACCGCGTCCCGCCGCGCCGGTGACCCCGGCGCCGGCCGCGCCCCAGGCGCCATCGGCGCCCGCCAATCCGCCGGCCCCACCGCCGCCGGTGCTGGCCGCCGAAGTGGTGGAGGAGCTGCGTTCGGTGATGGGCGCCGAATACCTCAGCCTGGTGCGCCTGTTCCTGGAGGACGCGCCCGGCCACGTGCGTGCGCTCGAGGCCGCGGCCGCGGCCAACGACATGAGCGCCATGGTGGCGCCGGCGCACACGCTGAAGTCGGCCAGCGCCAATCTCGGCGCCATGGCCCTGTCGGCCGCCGCCAAGCGCATCGAGCTGGGCGCGCGCCAGGGCGTGCTGCCGCGGCCGGCGGTGGCGGTGGCGGTGCTGGAATCGGAGTTCCGCCGCGCCGAGCAGGCGCTGCGCGGTCTGCTGCGCTGAGTTTCGACGCCCCGGAAAGGGCGGATACCGCCAGGGCCGGGCTCCCGCTGAGCGGGCAGCCCGGCGGCCTCAGGCAGCTCAGCTGCCCATCTTCGACTGCAGGTAGTTCTGCTCGCCGACGCGGTTGATCAGGTCCAGCTGGGTCTCCAGCCAGTCGATGTGCTCTTCCTCGCTCTCGAGGATGTCCACCAGCAGCTCGCGCGAGACGTAGTCGCCGATCTGCTCGCAGTAGGCGATGCCGGCCTTGAGGTCGGGCACGGCCTGCTGCTCCAGCTTCAGGTCGCACTCCAGGCATTCGCGCGGGCTCTGGCCGACCAGCAGCTTGCCGAGGTTCTGCAGGTTGGGAAGTCCGTCGAGGAAGAGGATGCGCTCGATCAGGCGATCGGCGTGCTTCATCTCGTCGATGGATTCCTTGTACTCATGCGCGGCCAGTTCCTTCAGGCCCCAGTTGCCGTACATCCGGGAATGCAGGAAGTACTGGTTGATGGCGATGAGTTCGTTGTAAAGCGCCTTGTTCAGGTGCGTGATGACCTGCGCGTCACCCTTCATGGCGGGCCTCCTTGCGTCCGTGGGATGCGGCAAGCCTAGCCCCAAGCTCAGGACGATGTCGGAAAGGCAATCGCTCGCGTTTGCCAATCGGGTGCGTTCGCATCCGGGCCCTCTCCCCCGGCGGGGGGAAGGGTGGGGAGAGGGCCTGCCGGAGAGAGAGGGATGTCCCGGATCCCTCGGGGAGGTGTCAGGCCGCCGCCAGTACCGGCAGCGGGAAGTCCTGGCGGTCCCGGGCTTCGGCCAGCAGGGTGGAGGCCAGTTCGCCGCAGGTGCCGCAGCCGGTTCCCAGGCCCGTGCGCATGGCCAGCTCGGACACCGAGCTGCAGCCGGCCTCGGCCGCCTCGCGGATGTCCTTGTCGGTAACGCCGTGGCAGATGCAGACGTACATGGAACCGCCCGGAATGGGAACGGTTCGCATTTGACCGCAAATGAGAATGCTTGTCAACTCTGAATGGGCCGGACTCAGCCCGCCCGCAGGGGCCGGCGGAAGGCCGGGCGACGCGGGGCGCCGCCGGCGGGCCGCAGCCTCAGCTCCTCGGCCGGCTCGGGCACGGCCTCGTGGCCGGCCACGTCCCGGGCCCGCGGGGCCAGGTGCGACAGGGCCCGCAGGTAGACCTCGCGCTTGAAACTGACCACGTGCTGAGCCGGGTACCAGAAATCCACCCAGCGCCAGGAGTCGAATTCCGGCTTCTCGCTCAGGTCCAGGCGGACGTCGTCTTCGTTGCCGATGAGACGCAGCAGGAACCAGACCTGCTTCTGGCCGATGCAGACCGGCCGGTTGCCGTGCCGGATGCAGCGCCGGGGCAGCCGGTAGCGCAGCCAGCCGGGCGTGCTGGCCAGCACCTCCACGTGCCGCGGCTCCAGGCCGACCTCCTCGTGCAACTCCCGGAACATGGCTTCCAGGGGCGTCTCGTCGGAGTTCATGCCCCCCTGGGGGAACTGCCAGCCGTCACGGCTGACCCGCCGGGCCCAGAACACCCGGCCGTCGCCGTGCATCAGCACGATGCCCACGTTGGGGCGATAACCGTCCGGATCCACCACGGGACGGACTCCAATGCTCTACTGCGGGCCAGCCTGCCACAGGCCCGCGCGCAATCACAAGCACGGCGGCCCGGCCGATTTGACAGGGCCGCCGGGAAGCCCGAAAATTCGCGGCCCTGTCCGCAATGGACAGCGCCCCGTGGCTATGTAGCTCAGCCGGTTAGAGCACAGCACTCATAATGCTGGGGTCGGTGGTTCGAGTCCACCCATAGCCACCAC
>DATGPR010000001.1:0-6733 GCA_035304725.1 Arenimonas sp. | reverse complement strand
CGCCTCGACCTTCTGGCCGGCGCGGACGCGGCCGATGCTGGCCTCGTTCACGTCCACCTGGATCTCCAGCGAGTCCATGTCGACGATGGTGCCGATGCCGGTGCGGGTGAAGCCGCCGCCGGCGGAGATCGGCGAGATCATCTCGCCCGGCTGTGCCGCCTTCACCGTCACCACGCCGTCGAAGGGCGCGCGCACGACGGTGTTGTCGACGCCGATCTCGGCCAGGTCCAGGGCCTCGGACGCCACCTGCACGTTGCGGCGGGCGGCCTCGAGCTGGGCGGCGAGGGCGTCGCGCTCGGCGCGGGCCTGGTCGAGCGCCGACTGCGCCACCAGCTGCCGGCCGGCCAGTTCGCTGGTGCGGGCCAGGGTCTGCTCGGCCAGGCGCAGCTGCGCCTCGGCGCGGGTGACCTCGCTGCGGGCGGCGGCCAGCTGCGCCGCCGACAGTTCGCGCTGGGCGATGGCATCGGTGGCTTCCAGCCGTGCCACCACCTCGCCTTCGCGCACCACCTGGCCTTCCTCGATCAATACCTCGACCACCTTGCCGGTGATCTTCGAGGAAACGGTGGCGATGCGGCGGGCGGTGACATAGCCGGAGGCGTCCAGCACCGAAGTGGCGGAGCTGCCGCCGGATTCGGCGGTCAGCAGTTCGGCGGTGGCCACGCGCACCTCGCGGGCCGGCTCACGGGTGAACAGGAACAGCGCCAGCGCACCCAGCACCAGCACCGTCGGGGCGATCCAGCGCCAGTGGCCGGCCGACTTCGGCGGCGCCGGCTGCCGGTCACGGTCGATGCGGAGCTGACTGATCAGGTCGGACGGTGCCGTCATCCTGGCAATCCTCGATTACGTTCGCGGCGGCCAGTGTACCCACCGGTCCTTGCCAACCAAGGTGCCGGAAGGCACCAATCGAGGACAGTGACGGTCCTCAGCGGGATGAGGTGACAAACGTCCTGCCGGACCGGTTCAGGCCGGCGGATAGCGACCCTTGAGCATGGCGAAGGCGGCGCGCAGGCCCTGGGCCTCGCCGCCGGCGGGCTTGCCGGGCCGGTCGCTGTCGTTCCAGGCGTAGACGTCCACATGCGCCCACGCCTGGCCCTCGGGCACGAAGCGGTCGAGGAACAGCGCGGCCGTGATGCTGCCGGCCATGCGCGAGGCGCCGGAGTTGGCGAGGTCGGCGATGCCCGAACGCAGGTAGGTGAGGTAGGGCCGCCACAGCGGCATGCGCCAGAGCGGATCGCGCTCGGCGTCGCCGGCGGCCAGCCAGGCCTGGGCCAGGGCATCGTCGTGGCTGTACAGCGCCGGCAGGTCCGGGCCCAGGGCGATGCGGGCGGCGCCGGTCAGCGTGGCGAAGTCCAGCAGCAGTTCGGGTTTCGATTCGGCGGCATAGGCGAGCGCGTCGCAGAGCACCAGCCGGCCTTCGGCATCGGTGTTGTCCACTTCGATGCTCAGGCCCTTGCGCGTGGCCAGCACTTCGCCGGGACGGAAGGCGTTCGGGCCCACCGAGTTCTCCACCAGCGGCAGCACCAGTTGCAGGCGCACCGGCAGGCGCTGGCGCATGACCAGTTCGGCCAGGGCCAGCGCGTGCGCGGCGCCGCCCATGTCCTTCTTCATGTTGCGCATGCCGTCGGCGCCCTTGAGATCGAGGCCGCCGGTGTCGAAGCACACGCCCTTGCCGACCAGGGCCAGGCGCGGGTGACGGGCATCGCCCCACTGCAGTTCGACCAGGCGCGGCGCGCGATGGCTGGCGCGGCCGACGGCATGGATGGCGGGGAAGTTGCTGGCCAGCAGCTCGTCGCCGCGGAACACGCGCGTTTCGGCGCCGTGCGCGCGGGCGATTTCCAGCGCCACCGCTTCCAGCTCATCCGGGCCCATGTGCTCGGTCGGCGTGTTCACCAGGTCGCGCACGCGCAGGCTGGCGGCCAGCACGCCGGCGGCTTCGGAATCGGCGGCGTCGGCCTGTTCCAGCACCAGCCGCGCCGGCTCGCGCTCCTTGCCGGTGAGGTAGCGGCGGAAGCGGTAGCTGCCCAGGCCCCAGCCCAGCAGCAGCCGGCCCGCCTCGGGCTGCAGCGGCGAGGCCGGATCGAGCCGGTACCGGCCGGGCGGCAGCTGGCTGGGCAGGTGCGCCACCGACAGCGGATCGGCGATGTCGCCGATGCCGGCCAGGGCAAAGGCGGGCCGGCCGTCGGCACCGGGCACCAGCAGCGGCGCGCCGGGCTGGCCGTCGAAGCCGCTGGCGCGCAGCCAGGCCTGCACCGTGTCCGGCTGCCCGGCCGACCAGGCGGCCAGCCCGGCGCGGTCCACCAGCATCAGGGGCAGCGCCCCGGTCGCGTCTTCGGGGCGGGCGAAGCAGTCGGGCAGGCTCATCGGATCTCCAGGGACAGCGGTGGGTCCAGCGAAAGCGGATGACGTTCCAGCCAGTCGGCCAGGCCGGCCAGCGTAGCGAATTCCAGGTCGGGGCGCGGCAGTTCCCGCGGCCAGGGCAGGTTGCGGCGATTGATCCAGCAGGTGCGCATGCCTGCACGCCGGGCACCGGCGACATCCAGGTGCGGATCGTCGCCGGCGTGCAGCACCTCCTGTGGCGCCAGGCCAAGATGCTCGCAGGCAGTCAGGAAGATGCGCGGCTCGGGCTTGGCCACGCCGGTCTCGCGAGCGCTGACGTAGCCGCGGAAGTGTTCGTGGATGCCGATCCGGCCCAGGTCGGCATTGCCGTTGGTCAGCGCCACCAGCGGCGCCCGTGCCGACAGCCGCTGCAGCGCCTCCAGCGCATCCGGATAGAAATCGACGCGGTTGCGCACTTCGTAGAAGGCTTCCAGCGCCGCCTCGGCCATGCCGACGTCGTCACCGGCCTCGCCCAGGGCGATCTCCAGCGACAGCAGGCGCTGGCGGGTGAAATCGTGGGCCAGGTGCGGATGCTCGCTGGCGACCCGGGCGCGCAGTTCGCGCATCTTCCGGATCGGGAAGCGGGCGGCGGTCATCGGGCAGTGCCGGCGCAGGAAGTCGTCCAGCGCCTGTTCGGCACGCTCGATCGCCGGCCAGATCGGCCAGAGCGTGTCGTCGAGGTCGAGACTGAGCGCGCGCGGCAGGAAATTCACCCGGCGATTCTAGCGCCGCGCCGGCGACGGCAGGGTCAAAGTGGCGTTCCGGGGCGCCGCGTGGCGCTGTCAGGCACGCTCGCTGGCGTCTTCCTCGTCTTCCGCCGCTTCTTCCCCGTCCGTCTCTTCCTCGGATTCGCCGTCCTCGTCGGCCAGCTCGGCGGTGGCGGCGGCCAGGCCGGCCATCAGGCCGGGCAGCAGGGTCTGGGTGGCCAGTTCGAACAGCGGGCCGGCCATGCGGGCGGCGCCCAGCGTTTCCGGCCCGGCCTTGCCGGCGACGAAACCCAGGCCCAGGCCGCCGACGACGATGCGGCCGGGCGTGGCGGCGCGCTCCAGTTCGCCGCGCAGGCCGGCCCAGCTGGCCTGGGCGCGCAGGCGGGCCTGCTCGCACTCGGCCTCGGCGGCGGCGACGGCGGCGCGGGCGGCGGCCAGCTTCATGCCGGCGGCTCCTCCGGCGGCGGCGCCGGCACGGGCAGGCTGCGCTGCAGCTGCCGGCGGGTGGCCTCGAAGCGGGTCAGGCGCAGGGTCACCACCAGGCGCCAGGCCGCCAGCGACGTCAGCGCCGCGCTGGCCAGCAGGCAGACCGTCACCGAGGCGGTCCAGGACAGGCCCAGGGCCTGCAGCCCGACCACGGCCAGGGCGACCAGCAGCAGGCAGGTGGCCACCGCCAGGCCCAGGGCCAGGGCACCCAGCCAGAAGCTGCGCAGCAGGGCGGCCCGAGCCAGGCCCAGTTCGGCCAGGAACAGGCCGCGCAGGGCGCGCAGGGTGTCGGCCCAGGCCTGGGCGCTCTCCTGCGCCGCCTGCAGCACCGCCCGGGCGTCCTCGCCCAGCGGGCCGGGCTCCGGCGTCGGCCGGGGCTCGTCCATGCTCAGCGGCGGCGGGTGAGGGCGGCGATCAGGTAGCCGGCGGCGAAGGCGATGCCGAAGGCCGCCAGCGGCTTCTCGCGGATCAGCAGTTCGGCCTGGCCGAGCAGGCCGCGGCCCTGGTCGAGCAGGTCCTGCAGGCGTTCGTCCAGCTCCGCCCTGGCCTCGGCGGCACCTTCCTTGAGGTGCTCGCGGGCCTTGGACAGGTGGCCGGGATCCTCGGGGGTGGGGCTCATGGGCAATCCTCCTGGATGGCTGTGTTCACCTTACACCTTCGCCCCGCGGCTCACTGCATGACCAGGTAGCCGAATCGGCTGCCGCGGGCCACGCTCAACACCAGGTCGCGCGGCGGCTGCGCCAGCGCGTCGCGGAAATCCAGCAGGTCCTCGACGTTGCGGCGGTTGATCTGGGCGATGCGGTCGCCGGCGCGCAGGCCGCTGCGGGCGGCCGGGCTGCCCGGTTCGACCTTGCTGGCGACCACGCCGGTGACGCCGCGCTGGCGGAAGCGCTCGGGCACCTCGGTCAGGGTGGCGCCGGCGAGGCGGCGGTCGATCTCACCGCCGTCCACCTCGGTGGCGCGCGGTTTCAGTTTGGCCTGCACCTGCAGTTCGCGCTCGCCGCGCAGCAGGTCCAGCCGCACCAGCTTGTCCAGCGGCAGCAGGCCTTCCAGGTTGCGCAGGTCCTGGGCCGAGCCGATGCGCTCGCCGTTGGCGGCGACGATCACGTCGCCCGGCTGCACGCCGGCCTGCTCGGCCGGGGAATCGCGATAGACGCGGGTGACCACGGCGCCGCGGCGATTGCCCGGCAGGCCCAGCTGTTCGGCCAGGCGCGGGTTGAGGTCCTCGCTGTCCAGGCCGAGGGTGCCGCGGCGCACTTCGCCATAGGCCAGCAGCTGCCGCTTCACCTCGTCGGCCAGGTTGGCCGGGATGGCGAAGCCCAGGCCGATGTTGCCGGCGGCGCTGCCGCGCGGGTTGAAGCTGGCGGTATTGATGCCGACCAGCTCGCCGCGCAGGTTCACCAGGGCGCCGCCGGAATTGCCCGGGTTGATCGAGGCGTCGGTCTGGATGAAGTGCTGGTAGCCCAGGCCCTGCAGGCCGCTGCGGCCGACCGCCGAGACGATGCCGCTGGTGACCGTCTGGCCCAGGCCGAAGGGATTGCCGACGGCGACCACGAAATCGCCGACGCGCAGCTTGCTGGAATCGGCCAGGGGCAGGGCCACCAGGTCCTCGGCCGGGATGCGGATCACCGCCACGTCGGTGTCGGGGTCGGAGCCGAGGAACTCGGCCTCGAAGGTACGGCCGTCGGCCAAGGTCACCGACACGGCGTCGGCGTTCTCGATCACGTGGTGGTTGGTCAGCACCAGGCCGCGCTCGGCATCGACGATCACGCCCGAGCCCAGCGACTGCTGCACCCGCTGCCGCGGCACGCCCTGCATGCCGAAGAACTCCTCCAGCGGATTGCGTACCCGCACCACCTGGCGGGTGTAGATGTTCACCACCGCCGGGGTCACCCGCTCGAGCATGTCGGCCAGGGAGGGCAGGGGCTGGCCGTCCACCTCGGCCGGCAGGGCGGCGTGGGCGGCCCGGGGCAGGGCCAGCTCGGCGGCGCTGTCCAGGGCGGCCCGGGCCCGGCCGGCGGCCGGTTCGGTGCCCGGCGCCCCGGCCGGCGATCCCAGCCAGTGGTGGGTGAGGGCCCCGCCCGCGGCGGCGGCCAGCAGGCAGATGGTGGCGATCAGCGGACGCATGGATTTCCTCGGCCCGGAAGGGCGGCTGATGGTGGCGGAATGGCTTACCAGATAGGCCCTCAACCCCCGCTGGACAAGGGTCGGAGGGCCCGGTCCCGACCCGGACCGCGGCCCGCCGAACGCAATCGCCGGCGGTTTCAGGACATTCTGGGAGTGTTTTCCAGGGGCTTGATGCGCTTGGATTTTTTCAGCCGGCCCCGCCTGCGTCCAGCGGTTGACAGCCCCGGTGCCGAGGGGTAGCTTTGCCTTCCGCTGCCACTACATCTTGTGTCTGGCGGCGGGGGGCGACCCCAAGGCTTTGGGGTCGACAGGCTTGCACGACGCGGTGGCGAAACGGCATGCGGAAACCGGACAGGACAAGGCTTTTGCCGCGGGGCCCGGCCCCGCTGGCAGGGGTATTCCTCGCCGCCCGCCCCGGCCAGCGCCGATAACACCCATAACCACAAGTCAGGGCGCCCCGCCGGAAGGGGGCGACCCGGGAGGACGGAAGGACACATGAGCACGGTTCGCCTGGAGGCGGTTAAGAAGAACGCGGCGCGCGAGATCGAGATGCAGCCGGCCTCGTACGACATCTGGGACAAGAAGTACCGCCTGAAGACCAAGCGCGGCGAACCCGTCGACGCGACCATCGACGACACCTACAAGCGCGTCGCCAAGGCCCTGTCCGAGGCCGAGCCGACCGCCGAGAAGCAGAAGTACTGGTACGAGCGCTTCCTGTGGGCGCTGCGCCGCGGTGCCATCCCCGCCGGCCGCATCACCTCCAATGCCGGCGCCCTCGAGCACAAGCCGGCCACCAGCACGATCAACTGCACCGTGTCGGGCACCATCACCGACTCGATGGACGACATCCTGGCCAAGGTGCACGAGGCCGGCCTGACCCTGAAGGCCGGCTGCGGCATCGGCTACGAATTCAGCACCCTGCGCCCGCGCGGCGCCTACGTGTCCGGCGCCGGCGCCTATACCTCGGGCCCGCTGTCGTTCATGGATATCTACGACAAGATGTGCTTCACGGTCAG
Organism: Arenimonas sp.; assembly: GCA_035304725.1. Classification (GTDB taxonomy): domain Bacteria; phylum Pseudomonadota; class Gammaproteobacteria; order Xanthomonadales; family Xanthomonadaceae; genus Arenimonas. The sequence goes on along the minus strand of DATGPR010000001.1, from coordinate 21 downwards.
CTCGGCCGGCGGCCGTCGCGG